>NZ_JAKFEL010000221.1:0-19847 GCF_036675695.1 Aeromicrobium sp. | reverse complement strand
GCTGCGCATGTTATCCTTGTCACCTAGGAAAGGTACGTTCTCTATGACTTTTACTGTCGGCGAAACCGTTGTTTACCCAAACCACGGTGCTGCAGTCATCGAAGACATCGAAACCCGACAGATCAAGGGCGAGGACCACGATTACCTGGTTCTTCGCATTGTTTCCCAGACTGACCTGATCGTCCGCGTCCCGGCCCGCAACGTTGACCTGGTCGGCGTTCGCGATGTCGTCGACCTGGCAGGTCTGGAGCGTGTGTTCGACGTGCTCCGTGCCGAGCATGTCGAAGAGCCCACCAACTGGTCGCGCCGCTACAAGGCCAACCTCGAGAAGCTTCACTCCGGTGACGTCCTCAAGGTTGCCGAGGTCGTACGCGATCTGTGGCGCCGCGATCACGAGCGCGGCCTGTCTGCCGGTGAGAAGCGCATGCTGGCCAAGGCTCGTCAGATCCTGGTCTCCGAGCTTGCGCTCGCTGAGAAGACCAACGAGGACAAGGCTGAGATTCGTCTCGACGAAGTTCTCGCTTCCTGACCCGAAGCACCCGTACGAAGCCCCCGACTTTCGAGTCGGGGGCTTCGTCGATTCTTGAGGATCCTGACGTCAGACCTGGAACAGGATTGCGGTGGCGATTGCGGCGATACCTTCGCCACGGCCAGTCAGCCCGAGACCATCAGTCGTCGTCGCCGAGAGTGACACCGGCGCACCTATTGCGTCGCTGAGTACCCGCTCGGCCTGCTCGCGCTTGGTCGAGATCTTGGGCCGGTTGCCGATCGCCTGCACCGAGACGTTGCCGATGCTCCAGCCCGCGGCGCGTACGCGTCGGGCCGTCTCGCGAAGGAAGTCGGTCCCTGCAGCGCTGGCCCATTCGGGCTCGGCGGTGCCGAAATGGCTGCCGATGTCTCCCAGGCCTGCGGCGCCGAGGACGGCGTCGACGATGGCGTGAGAAACGCAGTCTCCGTCGGAGTGCCCCTCAAGTCCGTGATCCTCGTCCGGCCATTCGAGTCCGGCGAGCCAGAGTGCGCGACCCGGCACGAGCTTGTGTACGTCGGTGCCAACACCGATCCGAGGAGATGTCACAGGTTGATCATGCCGTACGTGCCAGCAGAACCTGGGTGCCGAGCGATGATGGATCTGTGACCCGACGTCGTGGCTTCGCCAGCGGAGTGCTCGCGGCCGCTGCAGCTGTCGCGGTGAGCGAGGCGCTGGCTGCGCTGTTCAACCTGCGGGAGTCGCCCGTGCTCGCGTTGGGACAGACCGTCATCAGACTCACGCCCGGCGGTATCGCTGAGGCGATCATCGGAGTTGTCGGCACCAAGGACAAGCCGCTCGCGGTGGCATCGGTCCTGGCCGCGATTCTTCTGCTCGGCGGACTTGCAGGGCTGTGGTGGAGTACACGGCGGACTTGGTCGATCGGGCTGGTCATCGCTCTTGTCGTCGCTGCTGCTGCAGCGGTGATCGGGCGCCCCTACGCATACGGGGCGGGTGTCATCGCCTGCATCCTGGCCGGCCTGGTTGTCGTCGCAGTCCTGATTGCGTTGCAGCCCGGCGAAGCTGTGACCGAGTCGGGCCGCCGTGAGTTCCTGCGTACCGCTGCCGTGATCGCAGTGGCAACCGTGATCGTCGGTGGAGCCGGGGAACTGCTCGGATCAAGGCGCCGACGCCGCCAGGAGATCGAGCGGGTGCGCGAGTCATTGAGATTGCCGACCCGAGGAGTCGCCGTGCCATCTGGCGTCGACTTCGGCGTCAAGGACCAGCCTCGATGGCTGACCCCGAACGACGAGTTCTATGTCATCGACACGGTCCTGTCGAAGCCGCTCATCGATCCGAACGAATGGGAGCTGCGCATCCACGGGATGGTCGACCGCGAGATGACGCTGACGTATCAAGATCTCTTGGATCGTGGTCTGAAGGACGCGTGGATCACCCTGTGCTGCGTCTCCAACCCGGTGGGCGGTGACCTGATCGGCAACGCGACTTGGAGCGGGGTGCCGATCAAGGATCTGCTCGAGGAGGTTGGTGTGCAAGCGGGCGCGGACGCGTTGTTGTCGACCTCAGCGGACGGCTGGAACTGCGGCACCCCGCTCGAGGCCCTCATGGATGGCCGCGACGCGCTGCTGGCTCTGACCATGAATGGGGAACCGCTCCCCGTCGCGCACGGCTTCCCCGTGCGCCAGGTCGTCCCTGGCCTGTACGGATACGTCTCCGCGACGAAGTGGGTCACCGACTGGGAGGTCACCCGATTCCAGGACTTCTCGGCCTATTGGACTCAGCGTGGTTGGGGACCCCTTGGGCCCATCAAGACGCAGGCGCGTATCGACCTGCCGCGAGGATCGGCGGAGGCAGGGAAGGTGATGGTCGCCGGAGTCGCGTGGCAGCAGCAGGTCGGCATCAGCTCGGTCGAGGTCCGGGTCGACGGCGGGCCTTGGCAGAAGGCGACGTTGGCAAAGGTGCCCAACCTCGATACGTGGGTGCAGTGGACCTGGCAGTGGGACGCCGAGCCCGGCGAACACACGATCGAGGCACGCGCGACCAACAGCGAAGGCGAGCCCCAGACCTCGAAGATCGCCGACGTCCTCCCCGATGGTGCGACGGGTTATCCAGGCATCCGCGTCAGCATCACGTAGGGCTCACCAGTGGGCGGAGTCGGCCGGAAGCGGCTTGCTGGTGGGTCGGATGACGTAGACGACGCCGCCGCTGCCACCGAGCCACGCCTTCTCGAACTGCGAGCGCGAGTAGACCCTCCGTACCGTGGAGCTCGTGGATGCCGCCGGGTCGTTGGCGATGACCCGGCCGTCGGCAGCGAAGCCGCGAATCACCAGCAGGTGACCCGGCGTCGACGAGATGGGGGAGCCGGTGAGCTCGCCCTTGCCGAACGCGACTGACGCCACCAATGGGATGCCCGCCTTGATGAACGCCTCGGCCTCCCTGAGGGTGCCCAGTCGCGTCACGAAGCTGTCGAGTGCGTAGCCCGCGGAGTACGCGGTGTTGAACGGCCAGTTGCCGGTGCCTTCGTAGCGGTAGTCGTACGTGTAGCGGGCCGCGTGATTGACGTAGCCCTCCGCGTAGCGAGTCCAGTCGTAGTCGGCCGGCGTCGGCCCGGCGCCGTAGTAGCGCATGACCATAGAGGTGGAGGTCGGCGAGCACCAGGCCTCGCCACCGCCGCCCCACTGGGGGTGCTGTCCGCTGTGGATCATCTGCGACGACTTCGGTACGGACAGGTCCTTGGTGGACGTCATCGTGGTCGCACTCGTGCTGGTCGCGCGGGTCGCATAATTGGCGGCGATGCCGTTGACGGCGAAGAGCGTCGGCTTCGTCGTCGTGGTCACGCTCTGCATCAGGTGCACTCGCACCTGCCAGCCGGTGAACGTCATACCGCTGTTGGCGATGATCGTGTCGGTCGACAGCCTGGCGAGGTCATCGATCTGCGAGGTGTAAGACGTGCGCTTGATGTCGGAGGTGCCGGTGGCGTAGCGCGCGACGGTGTCCCAGCTGCCGGTCGTCGACCCGCTGCGTACTCGGACCTCGATCTTGGCCCACGTACGGCCAGGGGTCTTGATACTCCACGAAGGGATCAGGGTGCGGGCGTCGAAGCCGGTGTCCTGCCACGGTGAGGTCCACGCGCCGGTGCGATAGCTCTTGGCTCCGCCGGTCACCCGAGGATCGTCGTAAGTGATCTTCGAGGTGCCGGTGCCCAGGGTCATCGAGCCTGAGCCGGCCGAGAGGGCGACCGAGGTGCCCGCTGCGAAGTCGGCCGAGCTGGTCCACCGGGCGAACGATGCCTGGTCGGACGTTGCGGCCGATGTCGGGATCCCAGGCAGCATGGCGGCACCGAACAGCAGGGCCACGGTGAGACGAACGGCATTGCGCATCGGGTCATCCTATGTGACCAGTGGGACTTGTGGGGGTTTAAGTGACTTAACCGCCCCGCGGAGCAGCGGCGGGATCGCGAGACCGGAGCCGATAAGGTTGACCTGTGCCATTCCAGCTCTTCGACACCGCAACGCGACAGGTCCGCGAGCTGGATCTCGTGCATCCCGGGCAGGTCTCGATCTACCACTGCGGTCTCACCGTGCAGGGCCCGCCGCACATCGGGCACATCCGCAAGGAGGTCGTGTTCGACGTACTCCGCCGATGGCTCGAGCACTCCGGGCTCGCTGTCACGATTGTCGCGAACGTCACCGACATCGACGACAAGATCCTCGCCAAGGGGGTCGAGCAGGATCGTCCCTGGTTCGCCGTGGCCTATGAGAACGAGCGCGCGCTGCACGCGGCATACGAAGTGCTCGGCTGCATACCGCCGACGTACGAGCCCCGTGCCACCGGCGTCGTGCCCGAAATGATCGAGATGATGCAGACGCTGATCGAGCGCGGTCACGCCTATGCGGCTGTCGACGGCTCGGGTGACGTCTACTTCGACGTACGGTCGTGGCCCGCCTACGGCGAGCTGTCCAACCAGAAGATCGACGACATGCAGGCCGCCGAGGACGCTCCACCGGAGGGCAAGCGCGACGCTCGTGACTTTGCCTTGTGGAAGGGCCACAAGGACAGCGACCCGGAGTCCGCCTCCTGGCCCACGCCGTGGGGTCGCGGTCGGCCCGGCTGGCATCTCGAGTGCTCGGCGATGGCGGCGAAGTACCTCGGTCACGAGTTCGACATCCACGGCGGCGGGCTCGACCTGCGCTTCCCGCACCACGAGAACGAGCTCGCCCAGTCAACTGCGGCCGGTCAGAAGTTCGCACGCAACTGGATGCACAACGCGATGCTCAACCTGTCGGGCTCCAAGATGAGCAAGTCAGTCGGCAACACCTTGCTGGTCAGCGAGGTCGTCAAGCGGGTACGACCGATCGACCTGCGCTACTACCTCGCGGCGTCGCATTACCGCTCGATCGTCGAGTTCTCCGAGGAGTCGCTGACCGAGGCGGCCACGGCGTTCGCCCGGATCGAGGGATTCGTACGTCGTGCTGCCGAGCTGGTCGGTCCCGGTGAGCTGGGCGAGATTCCTGCCGACTTCGCCAAGGCGATGGATGACGACCTCGCCGTCCCTGCGGCACTTGCTGTCCTGCAGTCGGTCATCTCCGATGGCAACAAGCTTCTCGGAAGCGGCGACTCGGCAGCGATCAGCGTGGCGTTGGCCTCATCGCGAGCCATGCTCGACGTTCTCGGTTTGGATCCCTTGTCCTCCACGTGGGATCGTAGGGGTGACGATGCTGCGTACGCGCAGGTGATCGACTCCCTCGTGGGCGGGCTGCTCGAGCAGCGCCAGGAGGCGCGGGCCAACAAGGACTTCGCCGCCGCGGACCGAGTTCGCGACCAGCTCACGGCTGCCGGCATTGACATCGAGGACACGCCGCAAGGTGCGCGCTGGTCCGTGAAGGGTGACTGACTGAGATGCCGGGCAACAGCAAGCGCAAGGGCGCGATCAAGAAGACCGGCAAGGGCAACCCCACAGCCGGATCAGGGGGCCGTCGCCGCCAGGGCCTCGAGGGCAAGGGCCCGACGCCGCGCGCCGAGGACCGCCCCAACCACAAGATCTACAAGATGAAGAACGCCACTCAGAAGCGTGAAGCCGCGCGTCCCAAGCGCAAGACCGGCGATGCTGCCGAGTGGGTCGCTGGACGCAACCCGGTTGTCGAGCTGCTGCGCGCCACCGTGCCGATCCATGCGCTCTACGTCGCTGAGGGCACCGAGCGTGACGACCGTATCCGCGAGATCTTCAAGCTCGCCGCCGAGCAGCACATCAGCCTGCTGGAGATCGGTCGGATCGAGCTCGACAAGCTCACGGGTGGTGCTGTTCACCAGGGCATCGCCGCCAAGCTCAACGCCTACGAGTACGCCGACCCGGCATCGTTCTCAAAGGCCGCCGCAGAGCTGGGCGAACCGGCGCTGATCGTGATGCTTGATGGCGTCACCGATCCCCGCAACCTCGGGGCCGTCATACGTTCGGCTGCCGGCTTCGGCGCACACGGTGTCGTCATCCCCGAACGTCGCGCGGCACATATCACCGCCTCCGCCTGGAAGACCTCGGCTGGCGCCGCTGCCCGCGTACCCGTCGCCCGCGTCACCAACCTGACTCGTCAGCTCAAGGCGTTCCAGGACGAGGGCATGATGGTCATCGGCCTGGCCGCCGACGGCGACGTCAACCTGCCCGACTCGCAGATGATCGACGGGCCCGTCGTCGTGGTCATCGGCAGCGAGGGCAAAGGCCTGTCGCGACTGGTCGGTGAGACCTGCGACGAGCTCGTCTCGATCCCGATGTCGACCGGCCTCGAGTCGCTCAACGCCGGCGTGGCTGCGGGCATCGCGCTGTACGCGATCGCCCAGGCAAGGGCTTAACCCAGGACGCGGTCGAGGTACTCGTTGCTGAACGTCCGCTGCGGATCGAGCTGGTCGCGGATCGCCACGAAGTCACTGAACTTGGCATAGCGCTGCGCAAAGTACGACGAGTCGAGCGTGTGGATCTTGCCCCAGTGCGGTCGCCCCTCGTATGCGGTGAAGATGTCCTGCGCGGCAGCGAAATAGTCGGTGTAGTCGCTGCGTACGTACTGATGCACCGCGACATAGACGTTGTCGCGCTCGTGACCCGTCGACATCCAGATGTCGTCGGCAGCGGTGAAGCGCACCTCGATCGGAAACGAGATCCTCTCATGCCCGGCGTCGAACCACTTCTTCAGCTCGCCAAGAACGTCGCCGAGTGCCTCTCGCGGCAGCGCGAACTCGGACTCACGGAACCGTACGGACCGCGGTGAAACGAACACGTTGTAGGAGTCGTCGGTGTACTCGCGCGCGCTGAGCATCGATGCTGCGAGGTTGTTGACCCTGGGGATCCAGCTGCGTTGACGGGCGACGACGCGGTTGATGCCGCCGAAGGCCGTGTTGCTGAGGAACTCATCGTCGAGCCAGTGCCGGAACCTGCTGATCGGCTTGCGCTCGGTGCCGTCGGGGACGCGGTTGTTGCGCTTGATCAGCGCCTTCTCGGTGTGCGGGAACCAGTAGAACTCGAAGTGGTCGTTGTCGCTGACCAGCTCGTCGATGCCCTGTAGCACCTCGGGCAGCGCTATCGGCTCCTCGCGGGCGTGCAGCAGGAAGGCGGGTACGCACTGCAGCGTGACCTCGGTCAGGATGCCGAGCGCGCCGAGGGTGACCCGTGATGCGCCGAACCAGGCATGCGTCTCGTCGATCTCAAGCACCTCGCCATCGCCGGT
Organism: Aeromicrobium sp.; assembly: GCF_036675695.1. Lineage (GTDB taxonomy): Bacteria > Actinomycetota > Actinomycetes > Propionibacteriales > Nocardioidaceae > Aeromicrobium. Next base: position 12,647 of record NZ_JAKFEL010000221.1, on the reverse strand, counting down.
GACGAGCTGTACACCGACGACCGTTTTGGAGATGCCGAACAGCTTGTCGCCGGTGCCGTGGGTTCCGGTCGAGACAGCGCCGGCCACCGACTGTGGGTCGACGTCGCCGAGGTTCGGCAGTGCGAGCCCCATGGCGTTGAGCTGTGGGTTGAGCTCGTGCAGCGAGATGCCGGCCTGCACGCGTACGCGCTGGGTCACCGGGTCGTGGCTGATGATCTTGTTCATCCGGTCGAGGCGCAGCAGGATTCCGTCAGTTGCCGCGATTGCGGTGAAGGAGTGGCTGGCGCCGACGGCTTTGATCTTGATGCCGGCCACGGCAGCCTCACGTACGAGTGCAGAAACCTCGGCGGTCGATGCCGGGTGTGCGATGCGTTCGGGGTGGGTCTCGACGCTGCGGCCCCAGTTGGTCCAGGTCTCAGTCATCCGAAGTTCTTGCCCTCTCCGCGATAGGTCGGTATGCGTTCGACACTTCCGTCGGCTGCGACGATGGCGATCTCATCGAACCGTTCGCACATTTCGCCGGCCTTGGCGTATCGCATCACGACGCGATCGCCGATGTTCAGGTCACGAGCGGCTTTGCCCTTGACCGGGCTCTGGACCTCGCCGGCACCCTCGGTGCTGATGGCCTTGAGGCCCTCAGGCCAGGTCGGCGCGGGCTGGCGGTTCTTGTTGGTCGGACCGGACGCGATGTACCCACCGGCGAACAAGGTCGCGATGTCCGGCTCGGGCTTGCGGACAACAGAGAGCACGAAGTACGCCGCGGGGCGCGCCTCGAAGGCGTCGTAGCCATCGAACAGTGTCGGCACGAACAGACCTGAGCCAGCCGTCAGCTCGGTGATCGCGGGGTCGGCGCCGGTGACCTCGAGACTGCCGGTGCCACCGGCGTTGATGATCTCGAGCTTGGCGTGCTCGCCGACAGCTGCGATGACCTTGGTGCGTCGTTCGAGCAGATCAGCGTTGGAGCGCTTCTTGACGAGGCGTACTGCAGCAGAGCTGTCCGGCAGCCCCGCGATCTGCGCGTCGTAGAACATCACGCCTACGAGGTCGTAGCCCTTACGGCTCTCGATCGATTTCGCCAGCGCACCGGCAGCGTCGGCCGAGTGCACGGGGGACCGGCGTACGCCGAGGTGCACCGGCCCGATCTTGAGGGATGCGTCGACGTCGATGCAGACCCGGATCGCGGGGTGGTCGGCGCCTATCAGGCTGTCGATGTGGTCGAGCGATTCGACGCTGTCGACCATGATCGTGATCGCAGCGCGCTTCCGATCGTCGGCAACGAGCTCCTTCAGTGCGGATGCGCTGGTCGTCGGGTAGGCCAGCAGGATGTCGTCGATGCCGTTGTCGACGAGCCAGTTGGACTCGGCGAGCGAATAGGACATGACACCGGCGAAGCCCTCGCGGGCCAGCGTGCGATCGATGATCGACCGAACGCGTACGGACTTGCTGGCGACCCGGATCGGCACGCCAGCCGCTCGTCGTACGAGATCGTCGGCGTTCGCCCACAGCGCTGGCTGGTCAACGACGGCGAAAGGAGTGTCGAGATCGGCGGTGGACTTGAGGAGTCTGTCGAACGGTTCTGGCACCTAGCCAGTATGCCGCGCAAGTGGTTCGCGGCCTCCACTACGATGGTCTCTGGCCCGCGATGAACACCGCGCGGTCCACGCCCCTGTAGCTCAGTTGGTAGAGCGTCTCACTTGTAATGAGAATGTCGCGGGTTCGACTCCTGTCGGGGGCTCCATCAATTCATGCTCGACCGGAATGCGCGATCAACCGTTCGGCGAGATTGCCCAGAAACCTGTTGAGGTAAGCGCGCCACAGGAGACCGGTACCCGGGATCCGCTCGGTGAACTCTCCGGTCCAGGTCACAGTCACGTCACCGGGCTCTCGGGACGAGAAGACGACCTTCGCGGAGTAGTCCCGCACGGGCCACCGCGCTGGGATTCGGTAGCCATGTGTCGTCGGCTTCTCGTCGATGGTGATCACCTCGGCCGCCTTGAAGCGGGGAGTTCCGACGAGCCTGGTGCGGCCAACGACGCTGCCTTGGGCGCCGCTCTGCTCGTGGTCTTTCCAGCCGGAGAAGGTGATCGGTCCTCCGGCCCACCGTGCCCACGACTCGGCGTCCCGAATCAGCCTGAAAGCCGCCGCGGGGTCGCCAGCGCCGTGACGCACGACGCTGAATGTGTAGGACCTGGACATGCTGCAACCCCGTTCGATGAGAAAGGTGCGCCAAGGCCTCGTCGCCCGGCAGAGCGACACTATCGGTGAGGTTGGTTGATCGCCTGCCACTCGCGAGGCGAAACTCCGTAGGATCCGCGGAATCGAGTGGCGAAATGCGCCGCGCTGATGAAGCCCCATCGATGCGCGATCTCACTGACTGTCACGCCGGCCGAACGGCGTGACAAGTCCTCGGCGGCGCGGGCGAGACGCTCTTCGATGATCCATTGCTCCAGACGCAGGCCGTTGGCGGCGCAGACCTTGTAGAGGTGGCGGACGGACACGAAATGCGCAGCGGCGATGCTGCGAGCGTTGAGCCTGGGGTCAGCGAGGTGCTGACGTGCAAAGGCCTGGATGCGGAGGATGAGCGCGTCCTCCATTGCGTCGCGGCCGGCGCGACTGTCTGGGGCAACACTGGCCAAGAGTGCGCGGGCCAGTGACAGTGTGGAGGTGCCGAGATGCGAAGCGGCGGCTTCGTCCACCTGGCCGGCAACTCGCCGTACCTCGCGCACGTGATTGGTGAAGAGCGAAGCAAGGGGGCTCTTGTGGAGGTGTTCGAGCGCGGGCCTGATGTGGTCGATCGGAATTCCGAGCGCCTCGCGCGTCAGCTTCGCCGTTAGCGTGCGGGTGTCGGTGATGCGGTGGTCGTAGGGCATCGACAGGTCGGTCGCCCAAAAGGTCGACGGCCTGACGGCCACCTGACGGCCGGGCTGGCTGTGCACCCCCACGCCTTTGAGCGCGTACGTCATGAGCAGAGCAGGCTCTTCGTCACTGCCCGGTGGACCGGTGCGTCGGAGGATGTGTGCCGAGCATGAGGCGTCGACGACCTCCACCCCTGCGAACTGCCATGCGTTCATCGCGAGGTGCACACGACCGGGCTCAGCCCGGGAGGTGAACGTCGTCGCATGTGCTGCGCTCGTGATCGACTCCACCGCGAGGCTCAACCGATCGCGGCGTGGCACGGCAGCGGTGTCCACAACGAGCACAAGACAAGTGTTCCGGCTGGATGCACATAGGAGCAAGAGCCGTGCACGTACAGGAAAGCCGAGTGCCAGCCTCGGTGAAACGCTTGATGCATCTCCGGGGGACTGACTTCAGGAAGCAGGCACACATGAGCGCATCAGCACCCGACTCAATCGTCCTCGTCCACGGCTTCTGGGTGACCCCTCGATCCTGGGAGCACTGGAAGGCTCGGTACGAAGCCAAGGGTTTCACCGTGCACACACCGGCATATCCGGGATTCGAGGTTGAGGTCGAGGCCCTTCGCGCCGATCCGACGCCGATCGCCGACCTCACGATCGAGGCAATCATCAGCCACCTCGAGGGGTTCCTTGACACGCTCGACACCACGCCGATCTTGATGGGGCACTCGGCTGGCGGCGCGTTCATGCAGGTCTTGCTGGACCACGGCTATGGCTGCGCGGGTGTGGCACTCAACTCCGCACCCACCGAAGGCGTACGTGTGACGCCATGGACCCAGCTGCACTCGGTGTTCCCCGTGCTCAAGAACCCTGCAAACCATCACAAGGCCGTCGGGTTCGACGCCGAGCAGTGGAAGTACGCGTTCACCAATACGTACACGGATGAGGAGTCGCTCGCGTTCTACGAGCGCTATCACATCCCCGCATCAGGACGAGTCCTGTTCGACTCGGTCTTGGCCAACTTCAAGCCGGGCCACCAGGACGCCTGGGTGGACTTCAAGAACCCGAACCGAGCTCCGCTGCTGTTCCTGTCCGGCTCCGAGGACCACATCATGCCGAACTCGGTGCAGGCCTCGAATGCGAAGCACTACAAGGGCGAGGGCACGATTACGGAACACGAGACGTACGAAGGCCGGCCCCACCTGATGGTTGCGGGAGAAGGCTGGGAGGAAGTCGCCGACCGGGCACTCGAATGGGCGCTCGACAACGCTCGGACGGCAGCGACTCCTGTGTGAGCACTCAGCTCACGATGAGGAGTCTTGCAGGTTCCTCTTGTCCCATGCTCGTTCGATCTGGCGCATCAGCGCGGGATAGACGATCAGGTAGCGGAACGGCTTGATCAGGTCCATGTAGACCTTGCCGAAGCGGCCCCGCGGCTTCACCAGTACCGCCATCTGGCCCTGGTTGTCGCCGTGCCCCTTGTCGACCCAGCCGAGATGCATCATCGCGTGCACCGTCTTGTTGGAGATCTCGGCGGCCGACTCGCGATCCGTTCGGTAGAGCGGGTCGAACGGGAGCGAACCGGAATCGAACCCGTCGGTCGTTCCGCGCAGATCTGCGGGCAGTCGGCTGACCAGGGAGGTCGCGTTGTCGCCGGGGATCGGCAGCTTGTCGTCCTCGTCCCAGCCGAACCACTCGCCGAGCTTGTAGCGGATGCCGAACAGTGCCCGGCTGACCCGCGATGGGCTGTCGCCGGAGCTCAGGTGAGTCATGACCTCAAGCAGCTTCGGGAAGTCATCGGGTCCGCCGTGAACCGGGAGGGCCCATACGTCTTCAACCTCGAAGTCCGGCGCGATCTCTGAGATGCGCCAGCCCTGCTCTTCGTGCGCCGAACGAGGAAGCCTCATGCTTCGAGGCTAGTCCTCCGCTGGCAGCAGAAGTGACGGACCAATCAGGTATCGAGTGGGTTGGATTCGACGTCCAAATCGCCAGCGTATTTGGATGACTTGAGCCCTTCAGCAATCCGGATCGTCACAGCTTGGGCAACAGTCTGGATATGGATCGCACCATCTGCGGCCTGGCTGATCGACTTGCTGCATTGCCGGAGTGCATCGGCAAGCTCGTTTTTGACTGCGCGGTGGACTCGGGACTCGATCTGAGCCTCGATCCGAGCACGACGGCCTCCCGTTCGCTCGCCGAAGCCGATCCCCTCGATCGCGTCCAGCAACTCATCGACTCCTTGTCCAGTCGTCGCGTCGGTCGTCAAGACGGGCGGTTGTGCGCCGCTGGCACCGCGCAGCCTGAGCATCCCCTTGAGCTGGCGAGCGACAATGTCGGCCCCGGGCAGGTCACTCTTGTTGACTACATGAATGTCGGCTAGCTCGAGAACGCCTGCCTTCATCGTCTGGACGTCATCGCCCAATCCAGGAACGCTCACGAGGATGGAGATATCGGCGAGCTTGAACACGCCAGTCTCCGACTGTCCAACTCCGACTGTCTCCACGAGCACCAACGGCCAGCCAGCGATGGCCATTGCATCGATCATGGCAGGCAGGTTGTCTGCGATACCGTCTCCGTGGTTGCGAGCCCCGAGCGACCGGACGAACACTCCTAGGTCATCAGTGTGACGCTCCATCCTGATTCGATCGCCCAGTATTCCGCCTCCGGTGAGGGGGCTCGAGGGGTCGATCGCGAGGACTGCAACTGGTAGACCGCGTTTCCGCAACGCGGTGAGCATTGCGGAAACCAGCGTTGACTTTCCTGCGCCGGGTGGACCGGTGATGCTGATTACCCGGCCAGGTGCAGCGCTCAGAGCCAGCTGTCCCGCGAGCGCATCAGTCCGGTCGTCGCCGTAGCTCAGGATGGTGAGCACTCGTGCCAAGTCGGCTCGGTTGCCTTTGGCCAGCAGTTTGACGCGGCTGGCTGCCTGCGCCGCCAGGTTGGGTTCCAATGTGCTCAGGCGACGATCAGGGGATGGCCGAATCCCAGACGGTCCCGCAAGGCTTCGACGATCTCGCCGTGGGTGACGCCCTGCTCGGCACTGTTGACGACTTCGACGAAGATGTTGTCACTCGTGCTGTCGGCGGCTCGGTTGAGGGCGTCAAGTGCCCTGCGGACCGCGTCACTGCTTCGCTCGGCCTTGAACTTGCGGAACGAGTCAACGTGCTGCTGCATCGCCTCGGGATCGGCACGATAGGGCTCAGGCGCTGCTGCTTCGGATTCGTCTGTCTCGTAGCAGTTGACTCCGACGATCTTTTCCGCACCTGACTCGATGAGATCCTGTGCGGCGAGAGCAGACTTTCCGATCATGTGCTGAACCAAGCCTGCGCCAACTGCCTCGTACATTCCACCGGCATCTTCGATTAGCGCCATGATCCGAAGGATCTCGGCTTCCATCTCGTCTGTGAGGGACTCCACGTAGTAGGAGCCGGCCAGTGGGTCGATGACATCAGTGAGATGCGCTTCTTCGCGCAAGATGTTCTGCGTTGCCACGGCAATTCGCGCGGTTTCTTCAGTCGGGCAGGTGATGGCCTCGTCGTAGGCATCCGTGTGCATGGACTGCAGGCCGGAGAAAATGCCAGCTACAGCTTGAGTTGTGACGCGCGCGATGTTGTTCAGAGGCTGTTGAACGGTGAGGTCTACGCCGGAGGTCTGTCCGTGAAACTTGAACCGCCACGATCTGGGATCTTTCGCTCCGAGTTGATCTCGGGCAATACGAGCCCAGATGCGTCTCCCGGCGCGGAACTTGGCTATCTCCTCGAAGAACGAGATGGAGATGTCGAAGAAGAACGTGAACCTGGGGAGCACGTCGTCAAGATCAAGTCCGGCCGCCTCGCAGTCACGGGCGTATTGGATGGCGCTTGAGAGGGTGAAAGCCATGGTCTCGGCGGGCGTGGCTCCAGCCTGTTGCATGTGTTGCCCAACAATCGAAACCGGGTTCCACTTCGGCAGGATCTCACGGCAGTAGGCGACGTGGTCGGTGAATATCCGCCGTGCGCCGGTTTGGCTGAGCCGGTAGAACATGTGGTTCGCAACGTAGTGCGAAATGTAGTCAGACTGATTTGAGGTCCCCGTGATGGCTGAGGCGGGGATGCCTCGACGCTTTGCAGTCCCGAGCAGGAATGCCAAGAGCGTAAACGGCGTCGGGTCGTTCATGGCCGTCGATATGCGGTCCAAGGAAACCCCGTCGAGAGCCCGGTCCATGTGGTCGACGGTGTTTATGACGGTCCCGCACGTCCCGAGGAGCGGCAACGGTGCCTGATCGCAATCGAGTCCGCGGAATACGGAATTGCAGGGAAGGAGACTTATCGCGTTCGCTCCCGAGTCGATCATCTGAAGTACGCGACCGTTGTAGTCCGCGGGGGTTCCCAAGCCCACCAGCTGGCGCTGCGACCATCGCTTCCCTCGATACATCGTTGGGTAGATGCCGCGGGTGAATGGATACTGCCCGGGGTAACCGTCCGCTGCGTCCCTTGACCCGGTCCAGTCCTGTTCGGAGTAGAGGGGCTTGATCTCGAAGCCAGACCGGTTGCGTATGACGTCACCTTCAGGGAGGTCGCGAGCATATTCGCTCTCCCACACCCGACGGGGGTCGACATCGACGCGCTGCTCGCGTTCGTCGAGACTCATGCCTCACCCACCAGGACTCGGTCGCGAGCGTCGCGCACATCGTCGCCGATGCGTTCAATCGTGTGGATGATCTCGTCACGCGATGATCCGGGGCCGAAGATTGCTCTGACTCCCGCCGTGATCAGAGCCGGTCGTTCTTGCTCAGGAACGATTCCACCGACGACGACGGCAACGTCACCCTTGCCGGCAGCCGCAAGCGCCTCCATAAGGTCCGGGACGATCAGGTGATCGGTCGCCAAGGTGGAGATGCCGATGATGTCGACGTCTTCATCGACTGCGAGCCGAACCACTGCCTCGATTTCTTGCCACGGAGCGGTGTAGATGACCTCATGTCCGGCATCGCGGAGGTAAGCCGAGACGAGACGGCTCCCGCGATCATGGCCGTCAAAGCCCACCTTGGTTACGAGCACCCGAAGTGGCATCGACATTCGTTCCTCCTTGAGGGAGCGTGGCAGGCGAAAGTTGACGGTGTACTGGCGATGGCCAATCGTAACCCGGGAGTATCGAGGTTTGGGGGGCACCTGCTTCGGTCTGTCGAGCGGTCAGGATCGCACTATGGTGTCGGCATGCCTCTTCCAGCACCTGGTCCTGACCGTACGGCGCTGGTGACTGGAGCCTCCCAAGGGATCGGTGCAGAGATCGCCCGCGTTCTGTCGCTCCAGGGACACCATGTCACGTTGGTTGCCCGGTCCACCGAAAAACTGAAGGCACTGGCGGACGACCTGGATAACGCTGACGTCATCGCACTGGACCTTGCCGATCGGGCTGGTCGCGCCTCGTTGCTCGACCAGATTGCCAAGCGCGGGCGCGTCGTCGACATCCTTGTCAACAATGCCGGGCTGTCCACCCTCGGCCCGGTGAGCAAGTCAGACCCATCGGCCGAGCTGAACATGATCGAGATCGACGTCGCGGCCGTCTCTGACCTCTGCAGCCGGTTCCTGCCGGGCATGGTCGAGCGCCGTCGCGGTGCAGTCCTCAACGTCGCATTGACGGCCTCGTTCCAACCACTGCCGGGACAGGCGGGTTACGGAGCCGCCAAGGCCTTCGTTCTGTCCTACACGCAGAGCCTCGCCGGTGAGCTCCGCGGCACCGGCGTCACCGCGACAACCCTCTGTCCCGGTCCCGTGCACACCGGCTTCGGCGAACGCGCTGGCTTCTCCGAGGAAGACGCGGAAGCGGCACTCCCCGCGGTCATGTGGGTCACCGCCGAGGATGTTGCAAAGAAGGCAGTCGAGGGTATGGCGAAGGGTCGCCTCGTGGTCATCCCGGGCAGGATCAATAGAGCCGCCGCTGCCCTGTCGCAGGTGACACCCAGATCGTTGCTGCTGCCGATTTTGGCGAAGAACCACCCCGGCCTGCCCTGATACACAGAATTGTTCGGCACCCACTTCATTGGCGCATGTCACGCCGACCAGTCGCGGCAGCAGGTGTTGGCTTACGCCCTTGACCGTCTGCTCAGCAGCTCGTAGGCGTGACCGTCACTCGCCCTCGGCGGGCCGGAGTCCTTCGGCGTAGGCGGCCTTGACGAGGCGCCGGACGTTCTCGATCGATCCGCAGTCATTGTCGATCTGCTTGTTGCGCTCGGTGGCGAACTTGTCGCCGAGGTCGGCCTTGACCTGCTCGGAGGCCTCTTCTCGAGCAGGGTTCAGGATCGTCAGCTCTTCCTCGGTCAAGTGGTGATTGACCTTCTCGGCGAGCTTCTCGACAGCGTCCTCGAATTTCTGCGTGTCTGTGCTTGCACACTCGAGCACAGCCAACAGAGCCTCATTGCCTTCGGCGTGTTCCTCCTCGCCGTGCTCCTCGTCGTGCTCGGTGACGCTGGTTCGCTTGCGCAGCACGGGATAGACGTACTTCTCCTCGGCCTCGGCGTGTGCGACGTGAAGTGCAGAGAACGCGGCACGTACGGCTTCGCGGTCAGACGAGTCATCGCGCAGCTTGCGCAGGAGTTCTTCAAAACGACGGTGGTCCTCGAGGATCAGCTCAACGACGTCGCCGGATTCAGGGCGGCCCAGATCGATCGTGGTCATGCCCGGATCTACCCCGCGTACGGGTCGGCCAAACCGCTATTGCTCGTCGAGGATCTCGGCTGCGTCGTCGTCGTTCTCTGGTGCGTTCCACGCAACGGAGTCGTCGATACGTTCGTTGAGATAGCGCAGCACCTCTGCTGAGGTCGCGACAACAGGAACGGCGAGGAAGGCGCCGGTGATGCCGAACAACGTGCCACCTGCGGCGACGCCGAGGAGCACGACCGCAGGATGCAGGTTCATGGTCTTGCCCTGAAGCATCGGCGAGAGGACGTTGCCCTCGAGCTGCTGGACCGCGACGACGATGATGAGGACGATCAGCGCGTCCTTGGGCTCGTTGGTGACGAGTGTGACGAGCACCGCGAGGGCACCGCTGACGAAGGCACCGATGATCGGAATGTATGCGCCGAAGAACGTCACGACGGCGAGGGGGATGGCTAGCGGTGAACCGATGATGGCGAGGCCGGCACCGATAATCACAGCGTCGATCAGGGCGACGAGCGACTGGACCCGGATGAAGCCTCCGAGGGTGGCCCACGCACGGTCGGCGACCTCGACGAAGTGGCCGCCGGCGCGCTGACCGGCAACGACCTTGACCCATGGCAGGAACTTGTGACCGTCCTTGACGAAGAAGAACGTCAGCATCAGGACAAGGATCAGGTTGACGATCGCAGACGTCGCGGCGCCGATCGTCGAGAAGATGCCCGAACCGATCGATGTCGCGCTGGACTGGAGCTTGTCCTGCAGAGCCTCGATGGCGCGAGTGATCTGACCCTCAGAGAGATTGAGCGGCTCGCCAGTGAGCCAGTCACGCACCTTCTGCAAACCGTCGGACGCGCTGGCGGCAACCTCGCCTGCCTGCCCGGCAACCTGCGGTGTCAGTATCGCGATGACGCCGACGATGGCGCTGATGAAACCGAGCACGATGGTCATGGCGGCCAATCCGGCGGGCCACCCCTTCGATCTCAGCCAAGCTGCCGGGGGGCCGAGGATCGTGGTGACGATCAGCGCCATCGCGACCGGGAAGATGACGACCCAGGTGTGGCCGATGATCCAGCCGAGCACCAGACCAGCGGCGGCGATCACGACGATCCGCAAGCCCCACTTCTGCATGACGCCGATGCCTTCGTCGATGACGACACCGCGGTCGCGTATGCGCTTCTCTTCAGTCACGCCATCACCCTAACGGTGCGAGTGACCATTGGACCGGTTCTGCGCCTTGCCCGGTCAGCAGCTCATTGGCGCGACTGAACGGTTTGGAGCCGAAGAATCCGCGCGATGCCGAGAGCGGGCTGGGGTGGGCGGACTCGATCGTCGGGATGTCGCCGAGCATCGGCTTGAGGCCCTGTGCGTCTCTGCCCCACAAAATGGCGACCAGCGGTTGATCGCGCGCGGCGAGTGCGCGGATTGCCTGCTCGGTGACGACCTCCCACCCCTTGCCCCGATGGCTCGCGGGAGCGCCGGGACGTACGGTCAGCACACGGTTGAGCAGCAGGACGCCCTGCTCGGCCCATGGACTGAGGTCGCCAGACTCTGACGGCTGTATGCCGAGGTCGGCGTGGAGCTCGTTGAAGATGTTGGTCAGGCTTCGCGGCAGGGGCCGCACGTCCGGGGCCACTGAGAACGACAGTCCGACGGGATGGCCCGGCGTGGGATAGGGGTCCTGGCCGGTGATCAGGACCTTCACGTTGGCCATCGGCTCGGCGAAGGCGCGCAGGATGTTGTCGCCGGCAGGAAGGTAAGAGCGACCAGCCGCAATCTCCTCCCGTAGGAACTGACCCATCGCCTCGATATTGGCCGCGACTGGCTCGAGCGCCTCGGCCCAGTCAGGAGCCATGAGCTCAGCCAGCGGCTTCATTCCGACACCTTTCGCAATGCGCGGGGCGCCAGCAGCCCGGCCAGCAGGCAACCGATGATCGGGACGGCGAACGCGGTCGTCAACGGCACCCAATTGGTGAGGATGCCGATCACCGCAGGACCAGCCAGCAGTCCGAGGTAGCCGGTGCCGGTGACTCGAGCCAAGTAGGTGCCCGAGGCCGCCGGGTCGATGTTGCCGGCGGCGCTGAAGAACTGCGGTACGCAGCCGGCAAGCCCGATACCGAAGACAGCCCAGGCCACGATCGCGACCCATGGACTGGGTGCCAGTGCCGCTCCGAACAGACCGAGGGCGCCGACGAGTGCAGCGCGCTGGACGTACGCAGCGGCACCGATGCGACCGACGATCCGGTCGGCGAGCAGCCGTACGGCCGTCATGGTCACCGAGAACGCGCCGAATGCCCACGCCGCCACGGTCTTGCTGGCATCGAGGGAGTCGTGCAGGTGCACCGTGCTCCAGTCGTACGCGACTCCTTCGGACAGGAGGAGCACAAACGCGAGCAGCGAGAGCAGGATGACGCGTCCCGTCCAGGGTGCGCGCTTCACGTCCGCCTTGGTGGGTGCCACGGGTGCCGTACGTAGCAGTCCCGGTCGAGCAACCAAAGTCACGGCAATGCCGGCGATCGCCGCAATGCCGAGGGTCAACCGGATGTCGGCGTCCACGGCAATCAGCACGCCACCGACCAGTGACGCGGCCAGACCACCGAGAGAGAAGAACGCGTGGAAGGCGCTGATGATGGGTCGGCCGTACGCACGCTCGACCTCGACGGCCTGCGCATTCTGGGCGACGTCGATGATCCCGTTGGCGGCGCCGAACAGCCCGAGCGCAACGGCCAACGCCGCGACGCTGGTCGCCACCGCTGGTCCGATCAGCACAGCACTGAGGGCGAGGCCTGCGCCGACCACAACGGGCTGGCTGCCGAGCTTGTCGATGAGGCGCCCGCCAACCTGCATACCGACGAGAGCGGTGCCGCCCATCAGCAGCAGAAGGTAGCCGAGCTGGGCCTTGTCGGCGCCCGTGCGGTCGAGGATCTCGGGGATGTGTACGACCCACATGCCGAGCGAGAAACCGTTGAGCGCGAAGAACGCAAAGGTCGACGTTCGCGCTCGCGCTAGGGGCATGGCTCGAGCCTATCTGCGCGGATAGACTGCGCGGGCTGTGTCAGCCATTGCCTCCTACCGCGCACTGTTGCGCATCGTCGGGCCCGCCTACATCGTCGTAGCCTTCCTCGGGCGGATCCCGCTTGCCATGAGCCAGATCGGC
>NZ_JAKFEL010000258.1:0-3108 GCF_036675695.1 Aeromicrobium sp. | reverse complement strand
TCACCCCTACACAGGAGCACCGTGAGCGACATCTTCGGAACACCCCGACCGCGATCCGCGCCGCGTCCGCCTGATGGCCGACGTCGTGTTCTGGTGCCCACGCTGGTCACCCTCGCCGTGCTGCTGTTCCTCGGCTCGATCTTCACGAGCGTGTGGACCGATCGCCTGTGGTTCAAGTCCGTTGGCTACAGCGATGTCTTCCAAAGCGTGTTGACGACGCGAATCGCGCTGTTCCTCATCATGGGCCTGATCTTCGGACTGTTCGTCGTGGCGAACCTCTACATCGCCTATCGAACCCGTCCCGAATCCGTGCCGGTACGCCGCGATGACCCCGCGTACCGCTATCGCCTTGCGCTGACCCCGATCCTGCGTCCCGTCCTGATCGTCGTGGGTGTCGTGCTCACCGGCTTCGCCGGCTCCGTGGCCGCCAGCCACTGGGACACGTTCAAGATGTGGAGCAACAGCACGTCGTTCGGGATCAAGGACCCTCAGTTCGGCAAGGACGTCAGCTTCTTCGTCTTCGAGTACCCGTGGTTCAGGTTCCTGACTTCCTTCTCGTTCGCGATGATCGTCATCACGGTGCTCGCGGTGATCTTCGTCAACTACGTGTACGGCGGCATTCGCATCTCCGGCCGCGGCCCCAAGCTCACTCGCGCCGCCCAAGTGCACCTCTCGGTGCTGGTCGGCCTCGGAGTTCTGCTGCGTGCTGTGTCCTACTACCTCGACCGCTTCGGACTGGCGATCGCCTCATCGAAGCTCTTCGACGGCATCGGTTACACGGATGCCAACGCTCGTATCCCGAGCAAGAACATCTTGATCTACGTCGCCATTCTGTGCGCCGTCTTGTTCTTCGCCTCGGTGTTCATCCGCTCGTGGGCGCTCCCGGCCATGAGCCTCGGTCTTCTTGCCGTCGCCTCGATCCTGATCGGTGCCATCTGGCCCGCCGTCATGCAGGGCTTCCAGGTCAACCCGTCGGAGCCCGACAAGGAGGGCAAGTACATCGCCCGCAACATCGCGGCGACGCGAGATGCGTACGACGTCGCGGACGTCGAAGTGGAGTCCTACACCGCCACCACGACGCTGACTCCCGCCGAGCTTGCCGAGTCGGCTGAGTCGCGGGTCAGCACCCGGCTCCTGGACCCGACATTGATCTCGCCGGCATTCGAACAGCTGCAGCAGGTGCGTGGCTACTACGCCGTGCCGTCCACGCTCGACGTCGACCGTTACAAGCTCGGCGACGACGACCAGCCGCAAGACACCATCATCGCGGCGCGTGAGCTCGACCTGAATGGTCTGCAGTCATCCCAGCGCAACTGGGCCAACGACCACACCGTCTACACGCACGGTTATGGCGTCATCGCTGCTCGCGGCAACCAGCGTGGACCCAACGGTGAGCCGGTCTTTGTCGTGCGCGACATCCCGCCGGTCGGCGAGCTCAAGACGACAACCCCGCCGCGCATCTACTTCGGCGAGAAGTCGCCGACCTACTCGATCGTCGGTGGACCCAAGGGTGCCAAGCCGATCGAGGTCGACATTCCGCGCGGGGGCGCTTCTGGTGGCGATGACAAGGCAAACGCCACCCAGAACACGTACGACGGCAAGGGCGGAGTCCCGATCGGCGGCATGTTCAACAAGGCGCTGTATGCGTTCAAGTTCGCGGAGCCCAAGATTGTGCTGTCCAACCGCGTCAACGCCGAGTCAAAGATCCTGTATGACCGTGAGCCCCGCAAGCGGGTCGAGAAGGTCGCGCCATGGTTGACCGTTGATGGCGACTCCTATCCAGCCGTCGTCGACGGCCGGGTGGTGTGGATCGTTGACGGTTACACGACGAGCAACTCCTACCCGAACTCCGAGCACCGCTCGTTGCGAGAGGCGACAGCTGACACGCTGACCGATGGCAACGCCCAGGCCGCCTTGCCCACGGATCAGGTCAACTACATGCGCAACTCCGTCAAGGCAGTTGTCGATGCCTACGACGGCAGCGTCAAGCTCTACCAGTGGGACACCAAGGACCCTGTGCTCAAGACCTGGATGAAGGTCTTCCCCGACGTTGTTGAGCCCAAGTCGAAGATCAACAGCGCGCTGCTCGAGCACCTGCGTTACCCGGTCGACCTCTTCAAGGTGCAGCGCGATGTCCTGCAGCGCTACCACGTCACGGATGAGCAGACGTTCTACGAAGACGGCGAACGCTGGAAGGTTCCGGAGGACCCGGCCGTCAAGACCAAGGTGCTGCAGCCGCCCTACTACCTGTCGACAGCTCGCCCCGGTGAGGACGATCCAAAGTTCTCCGTCACCAGCGTCTATCTGCCCAACAGTCGTCAGAACCTCGCGGCGTTCGTGTCGGTCAATTCCGAGGCGACCGACACCGAGAACTACGGCAAGATGCAGATCCTGCAGCTGCCGAGCGAGACGCAGATCTCGGGTCCAAGCCAGATCGCCAACGCGTTCAACACCGACAAGGGTGTCTCGCAGGCCTTGCTGCAGTACCGGCAGTCTGACGCCACGATCAAGCCCGGCAACCTGCTGACTCTTCCGGTCGGCAACAGCCTGCTGTACGTGCAGCCGGTCTATATCCAACGCAGTGCGGTCGAGGGCTCGTATCCGGTGCTCCAGTTCGTCATTGCGTCATTCGGCGGCGATGTCGGCTTCGGCACGACGCTCGACGAGGCGCTTCGCGTTGCGCTTGGTCTGGAAGAGGGGACGACTCCAGATGACGAAGGCACGCCGGGTACCCCTCAGGAGCCTGGTGACGCCAAGACGGCGTCGGAGCTGCTCGCGGAGGCGTCCGATCACTTCAACGACGCTCAGGACGCGCTCAAGAAGGGTGACCTGGCGACGTACCAGCGCCGGATCAACCAGATGAACGACGCGATCGACGCAGCTCGCAAGCTGATCGACGCGCCCAAGAAGTAACCAGCCGGTGGTTGAGTAGCTCCGAGGAACTGGGGGTACCTCCCGCTTGCGGGGGCGGAGCGTATTGAAACCCGGCGACCCCGGATTTGATCCGCGGGTCGCCGCCCCGTAAAGTAGCGAGAGCGACGCGGGGTGGAGCAGCTCGGTAGCTCGCTGGGCTCATAACCCAGAGGTCACAGGTTCAAATCCTGTCCC
>NZ_JAKFEL010000129.1:0-3126 GCF_036675695.1 Aeromicrobium sp. | reverse complement strand
GCTCGTAGTAATCGCTTGCCGCGGCAGGGCCTCTTAGGGCCACCCCTGCCGCGGAGTTTCGGCATTGGCTCGCCGTTCCGCCGCAGGGATCCAGATCACGACCTGATCTGTTGATGCATCTCTTTCTCCTTTCCGGATGATCTCCGGGCTTGGTGTCTGGCGGAACGGCGGACCCCGAACCCCGCGGCGATCACGACGAAGGAGAAGAACCATGGATCCGTACCTGATGGAGTGGGGACCGGCACATCTGCGTGATGAGCCAGTGCCCGAGCTCGAGCTCGACGACCGCCCTGACGACAACTGAGTCGTCCCAAATGACAAGACGGCTGTTTCAAATCATGAGACGACGAGCCTAGAATGACGCCCATGAGTCGCACGGATTTGAAGAGATTGGTCAAGCTTGCCGTCATCCCTGGTGACGGCATTGGCCCCGAAGTCACTGCCCAGGCACTCAAGGTGCTCGACCTCGTCGCGGCCGAGCACGGAGTCGCCTTCGACAAGACCGAGTTCAACCTCGGCGCGAAGCGTTGGCACGCAACTGGCGAGGTCCTGCCGGAAGCCGAGCTCGAATCGATTCGTGGGCACGACGCGATCCTCCTTGGTGCTGTCGGCGACCCGACGGTTCCCTCCGGAACCCTTGAGCGCGGTCTGCTGCTCAAGCTGCGCTTCGAGCTCGACCACTACGTCAACCTGCGTCCGTCCAAGATCTACCCGGGTGTGCCCACGCCGCTCGCCAACCCCGGAGTCGTCGACTTCGTCGTGGTCCGCGAAGGCACCGAGGGCCCCTACGTCGGCAACGGCGGCGCCATCCGCGTCGGCACTCCGCAGGAGCTCGCGACCGAGGTCAGCGTCAACACTGCGTTTGGCGTCGAGCGCGTCGTTCGCGATGCCTTCGCTCGCGCTCAGGCTCGGCCTCGCAAGAAGCTCACGCTTGTCCACAAGAACAACGTGCTCGTGCACGCCGGGCACCTGTGGACTCGTACGGTCGACGCTGTCGCGACAGAGTTCCCCGACATCGCCGTTGACTACCTCCACGTCGATGCCGCAACGATCTTCCTGGTCACTGATCCGTCACGGTTCGACGTGATCGTCACTGACAACCTGTTCGGCGACATCCTGACCGACCTCGCCGCTGCCGTCACGGGTGGCATCGGTGTGGCCGCCAGCGGCAACATCAACCCCGATGGCACGTCACCGAGCATGTTCGAGCCGGTTCATGGATCAGCCCCCGACATCGCTGGCCAGTCGAAGGCAGATCCGACTGCCGCCATCCTCTCGGCCGCACTGCTGCTCGATCACCTGGGCCTGCCCGCCGCGGCCGCTCAGATCAACGCAGCCGTCGAAGCTGACATCGCGTACAGAGCTGGATCTCTGGGAAGCACCTCTCCCCGCAGCACAGAGGAGGTGGGAGAGGCTATCGCAGCGCGCGTGGCCGGAGGCGTATCGGTCGGTTAACGACCATTACCCACCGACCCCAGAAAGTACTACCGTGACTCCTATGACTGCATCACCAGCGTTCGCACCAACCGTCGAGCTGCACCCGCACCCGCGGACGCCTGACGAGCTTGGCGTGATCCTCTCCAACCCAGGCTTCGGCGACTTCTTCACGGACCACATGTTCCTGGCCAAGTGGACTCCGGACGAAGGCTGGGCATACCCCAGGATCGTGCCGTACGGCCCGCTGTCGCTCGATCCAGCCACTGCCGTTCTTCACTACGCCCAAGAAGTCTTCGAGGGCCTCAAGGCCTACGCTCACGCCGACGGCTCGATCTGGCTGTTCCGTCCCGAGGCGAACGCCGAACGGATGCAACGGTCCGCGCATCGACTCGCGCTGCCGGAGCTCCCGACCGACTGGTTCATCGGTTCGATCAAGGCGCTCATCGACGTCGACGCTGCATGGGTTCCGCGTGGTGACGAGAAGAGCCTGTACCTCCGGCCGTTCATGTTCGCGTCCGAGCGGTTCCTTGGCGTGCGGCCCAGCCAACACGTCACGTACGGACTTATCAGCTCGCCGGCCGGTGCCTACTTCCCGGAGGGCGTCAAGCCGGTCTCGATCTGGCTGTCGGCTGAGTATGCACGCGCTGGAGCTGGCGGCACGGGTGCCGCCAAGTGCGGTGGCAACTACGCCTCCAGCCTGCTGCCACAGCAGGAGGCCCAGGCTCAGGGCTGTGCCCAAGTGGCGTTCCTCGACTCCACGGAGCACAAGTGGGTCGAGGAGCTGGGCGGCATGAACCTCTTCTACGTTCAGTCCGATGGCTCGATCGTCACCCCAGAGCTCTCTGGCTCGATCCTCGAGGGCATCACTCGCGACTCGCTCATCACGCTGGCCCGAGACCTGGGACACGAGGTCGTCGAGCGGCGGGTCAGCATCGACGAGTGGCGCGACGGTTGTGCCGACGGCACGATCACCGAGGTGTTCGCCTGCGGAACGGCCGCGGTCGTCACACCCATCCGCTCGCTCAAGTGGGACGGCGGTGAGGCGGTCTCCGGTGACGGTGAGGCCGGCAAGGTGACGTCCGAGCTCCGGGCCGCCCTGGTCGACATCCAGTATGGCCGCGCACCCGATCATCACGGCTGGATGCGGCGCATCTCTTCGTGATTCCAGCTCTGTGTGAGTGGTCGCCCCGACTGTACTGACCAGTACAGTCGGGGGGTGCTCGGAATGAGCCCTCTGGTGCCCTAGTGTCGGCCTAGAGGCCCAACGACGTGCCTCTTGCACTGGAGGCATACATGTCTGTTGTCACGCGTACCGAGCACGATCTGATCGGTGACCGCGAGATCCCCGCCGACGTCTACTGGGGTGTACACACCCTGCGGGCGTTGGAGAACTTTCCCATCACCGGTATCCCGATCGGGGTCAGCCCGTACCTCGTCGAATCGCTTGCCGCGGTCAAGCAGGCAGCGGCAGCGGCGAACCACGATCTCGGACTGCTCGATGACGAGCGCTACGCGGCGATTCGCGGGGCATGCGAGGAAATTCGTTCGGGTGCGTTGCACGATCATTTCGTCGTCGACGTCATGCAGGGAGGCGCTGGCACGTCGACCAACATGAACGCCAACGAAGTCATCGCCAACCGTGCTCTTGAGCTGATGGGGCACAAGAAGGGCGACTACGACACGATCCAC
>NZ_JAKFEL010000130.1:0-19977 GCF_036675695.1 Aeromicrobium sp. | reverse complement strand
AAGGGTCGACTTGCCCGCGTTGGGGAGTCCGACGATGCCGATGGAGAGAGCCACAAGGGGCTACTTTACGGGCTCGCCCGGAGCCTTCAGACAGAAGGCGCGGAGCTCCTGGTCATACCAGTCCTTGCGCAGACCCAGGTCCTCCATGCCGAGGCGCTGGCAGACCGCTTGCGAGGGTCCATTGGCGGGCTTCGTGACGGCGTACAGCTCAGTCAGACCGGCGGCAAATCCCCTCGCGACGAGCGCCGTCGCGGCCTCGGTGGCGAAGCCATGACCCCACGAGTCGGGGTGCAAATGCCATCCGATCTCCATGTCCGAGCGATCTACACTCTTGCTCGCCGGAATCGGCGCGAGCACCGCCATGCCAGCCACGACGCCGTTGTCCTTGCGTTCGACGGCAAAAACACCGGCTTCGGGCCGATCACCGGCTCGGATCGGCATGCGATCGATGCGAGCATGAGCCTCGTCGATCGTCTGCATCGGTATGCCCTCGCCGCTCCACTTGGCCACCTCGATGCGGCTCATCATGTCGAAAAGCCGCTCGGCATCGTCGTGCGTGTAGGGGCGAAGGATCAGGCGCTCAGTCTCGATCAACGGTTCGCCCACTCCTCGGCGGTCGCCGTGAAGTAGCGCGAGTAGCCCTCGTACCACGGGTCCGGAACGATGCCGCGGTCGATCAGACGCAGCCGCGTGGCGACTGCTGCCGACGGCTCGTTGTCGGGGTACATACCGCACCAGATCTCATCGAGACCGGCGGCGAAAGCGCGGTCGATCAGCGGGATGGCTGCCTCCGTTGCGTATCCACACCCGACCGAGTCGGGGTGCAGGTGCCAGCCGACCTGGCGCTCGTCGTAGTCGGTATTCGGCACCTTGGTGATCATCACCGTGCCCGCCACCACACCGGTGTCCCGAACCTCGATCGCAAGTCCACAACTGGCCGGGCCGACGTCACCGGTATTCCAGTTGTCGATCCAGGCACGAGCCTCGTCGAGATCGGCCATCAGGACGAACGGCGGGTCGCTGATCCAACGAACGACCTCGATCCGACTGTGGATGTCGAGCACCCGCTCCGCATCATCGTGTGTGAACGGACGGAGGATCAGTCGCTCGGTCTCGATGATGCCCACGTGTCGTTCCTATCAGTCCACCTCCCCCAATGTGTCACCGCGGCGGCGCATCATGAGGGTATGGACGCGCGCCCGGTCGAGACGCCCTCACGCCCACGGCGTGCGGGGCACGATCTGAGCGCCCGCCAGGCGATCCGATTCGCCGTCATCGCCATGGCAACACTGACTGGTCTCGACCTGACCGATGGACGCCTCGGGTTCCTGTACTCGCTCGGCTTCGTGTTGATCGTCGTGACCGTCGCGATGGCCGTCGATCTCGAGTCACTGTTCCAGGCGGGCGTGTTCCCGCCAGCCCTCCTGATCGGGTCGTTGGCCTTCGTCGCGATGTTCTGGCCCGACGCGATCCAGGTCAACGGCCTCGCCGACGACGCTGGCTTCATCGGCCGACTCATCGCAGCCACAATCGACCATGGCAAGACTCTGGTCGTTGGCCATGGCCTCGCGCTCGGCATCATCGCCCTGCGCATCACGACGGCGCCGAAGCACCCTCAGCCAAGCACCTCGTCGACATAGCACCAGCGCCAGGCCTCCCCAGGCTCGAAGCTGCGCATCACCGGATGGCCGGTCTCATGGAAGTGCTTGGTGGAGTGCGTGTTCGGCGACGAGTCACAGCAACCGACATGGCCGCACTCCATGCAAAGCCGCAGGTGCACCCAGTCGTGGCCATCCCTCAGGCACTCCTCGCAACCAGTCGGCGTCACTGGCGTCGGTACGACAACTGCCTCAGCAAGGTGCTCGCAGGGACCACCCTGCTCGTACGTCGGCCGCAGCTCGGTCTCCCGGTTGGCTGTCGTCTCGTCTTCGTACATGCGATCAAGTATCGACTCCTCGACGTCGAGCGCATTCATGACACGAGCCAGCACGGACTGGTCGATACTGCCGAGCGCGCGTATGCGCAGCAGCTCATCGCGTTCGCGGGCGAGCATCGCAGCCCGGAGTCGCGAGTACTGCGCGCTGGGTGTTGCCGAACCGCCCAGTCGCTCCCACACCGCGTTCGTACGATCCGTGGCGCGCTCGCGCAGACGATGCATGACTGAGTCAGAGACTGTGCCCTCGACCTCTTCATCCAGGAACTTCATACCCTCGTCGGCCACTGCCTGATAGACCGTCGCCTCCTGCAGATGGTCTTCGTGACGATCGGGCCCGGGCACCTTGAGCAGGCGTACAAGCGACGGAATCGTCAGTCCTTGGATGAGAAGTGTCCCGACCGTGACGACGAAGGCCATCAGGACCAGCACCTCGCGCTTCTCGGTATCCGCCGGCAACAGAAACACCGCTGCCAGCGTGACGACGCCTCGCATGCCGGTCCACGCCACGAGGAACACGACTCGAGGCGAAGGTCGCGGTTCCGAGTCACGGATCTTCGGGATCATGCGTGCGGCATACGTCGCAGGGAACACCCAGAGGATGCGCAGCAGGATCACCGCCGCGAGGACAACCGCGCACGACACCGCGATCCGTGTGCCCGAGACCGTGCTCTCACCGAGATCATCGACGATCGAGCGCACCTGCAGGCCGATCAGCAGGAAGACGGCGTTCTCAAGCACGTACGAGATGGTCGCCCAGTTCGTACGCTCGAACAGTCGCGACGACGCTGACTGGATGATCGGCGACTTGTGACCGAGGATGATGCCGGCGACCACCACGGCAAGCACCCCCGAAGGGTGACCGTCGACGCCAGGGATGTGGATCTCCTCGGCGGGGAGATAGGCGATCCAGGGCGTCAGCAGCGAGACCGCGACGTCCGTGACATCGTCCTGGATCAGCTTGCGGATCTTGCCGATGACGATTGCGACGACGAGACCGATGAGAACGCCGCCGATCGCGGAGAGCACGAAGCTCGCGCCGACCTCCCACACACTCACCGTTCCGCCGATCGCGGCGATCGACGCGCGCAGGGTGACGATCGCGGTGGCGTCGTTGACGAGGCTCTCGCCCTCGAGAATCGTGACGACTCGGCGCGGGAGTCCCACACGGCGAGCGATCGAGGTCGCGGCCACGGCGTCGGGCGGAGCAACGACCGCGCCCAACGCGAAGGCAACAGCGAGCGGCACATCAAGCAGCCACCACACGAGAAACCCGATGCCGGCAGTTGTGAACAGCACAAGGCCGACGCTGAGCAGCGCGATCGGCCGTCGATTCGCTCGGAAATCAACCAGAGAGGTTCGGATCGCCGCTGCATACAACAGCGGCGGAAGCAGGCCGACAAGCACGAGCTCGGGCGTCAGCTCGTACTCCGGAACGAACGGGAGGTAGGACCCCAGGATGCCGACCACAATCAGGACCAGCGGCGCCGACATCCCCAGCCGACCGGCGGCAGCGCTCACCGCCACGGCGAGCGCCAGCAGGGTGACGAGGGTCAGCGCAGTTTCCACGGGATGAGTCTGTCACCAGACTCCTCGCGACCTGCCCTACTTGTAGGGAACGCCGGCCTTCTTCATGTCCTTGCGGAGCTCAGGCGGCAGGGCAAAGATCAGGCTCTCGTCGGCAGTGCGTACGGCCTCGGCACCGGGGTGGCCACGCTCGGCGAGATAGGCCAGCACTTCCTGGACCAGGTCGTCGGGCACGGAAGCGCCTGACGTCACGCCAACGTTCTCAACACCGTCGAGCCACGACTCGTCGATCTCGGAGATGTCATCGATGCGATAGGAGGCCTTGGCGCCGGCCTCGAGGGCGACCTCGACGAGGCGTACGGAGTTGGAGGAGTTGGCCGAGCCGACGACGATCACGAGATCGGCGTTCTTGGCGATCTCCTTGACCGCGACCTGGCGGTTCTGGGTCGCGTAGCAAATGTCGTCGCTGGGCGGATCTTCGAGCTGCGGGAACTTCTGACGCAGCCGACGTACGGTCTCCATCGTCTCGTCGACGCTCAGCGTCGTCTGCGACAACCAGGAGAGGCGCGTACCTTCGGGGAACTCGAGCGAGTCCACGTCGTCAGGAGTCTGGACCAGCGTGATGTGGTCCGGCGCCTCGCCGGCGGTACCTTCGACCTCTTCGTGACCCTCGTGCCCGATCAGCAGAATGCTGTAGCCCTCGCTGGCGAAGCGGCGAGCCTCGTGGTGCACCTTGGTCACCAGCGGGCAGGTGGCGTCGATCGTCTTGAGACTCCGGTCGGCGGCCTCGGCATGCACCATCGGTGAGACACCGTGCGCCGAGAACACGACGGTTGCACCCTCGGGCACCTCATCGAGCTCCTCCACGAAGATCGCACCGCGGTCTCGCAGGTTGTTGACGACGTGCTTGTTGTGCACGATTTCCTTGCGTACGTAGACCGGTGCGCCATAGAGGTCGAGAGCCTTCTCGACCGTGATCACTGCACGGTCAACTCCGGCGCAGTAGCCTCGTGGGTCAGCGAGCAGAACGCTGCCACCAACAGCTGGCATACCGAGCGACACTTCAGTCATGACTCCATCCTAGGCCGTGTCTGGCAAGCCCACGCGCCGCCCGAACGACCCCGCATCCCGATTGCCTGCGTTCTCAGTCCTCGCGAGACAACACTGGGATGGCTTCGGCCCTCGGCCTTGGCAACCGGGCGCGGAGGACGCCCGGATCGGCTGCGCGGGTTGCCAGACACGGCCTACGCGACTCACGAAAGCCAAATGCTGCGACGCTGGCGCTGTCGTTCCATCCCCCTAGGGTGTGCGTATGGCACTCGAGACGTCGGCGGAGAAGCCGGCACCGCTGCGGCAGATCTCGCAGCTCCTCGACGGCTACATCGCCCGGCTCGGTGCGGTCTGGGTCGAGGCCGAGATCGCCCAGCTCACCCGTCGCCAAGGCGTCTGCTTCCTGACGCTGCGTGACCTCACCGCCAAGATCTCGATCGACGCGACCTGCAGCTCGATGATTCTCGATGCGTCACCCACGCCCATCACCGAAGGTGCGCGGGTCGTCGTTCACGCCAAGCCGACGTTCTACTCGCCCCGCGGCTCGCTGTCCCTGGAGCTGCGTGAGATCCGACCGCAGGGCGAAGGCGAGCTGCTCGCCCAACTCGAGCGCCGCAAGCAGCTCCTTGCAGCCGAGGGCCTGTTCGACCCGCGACTCAAGAAGCCCCTCCCACTGCTCCCACGCGGCATCGGCCTGATCACCGGCAAGGCATCAGCCGCCGAGCACGACATCCTGGAGAATGCCCGCCTGCGCTGGCCGGACGTACGGTTCGTGGTCCGGCATGCCCTCATGCAGGGCGCCAGCTCCGCGGCGGACGTCATGGGGGCGCTCCAGCGACTGGCACAGGACGACTCGGTTGACGTCATCGTGATCGCCCGCGGCGGTGGATCGATCGAGGACCTCCTGCCCTTCTCCGACGAAGGCCTCATCCGCGCGGTCCGTGCCATAGCCAAGCCGGTCGTCAGCGCCATCGGCCACGAGCCCGATGTCCCGCTGCTTGACCTCGTCGCTGACCTGCGTGCATCAACACCGACCGATGCGGCCAAGCGCCTCGTTCCAGACGTACGCGAAGAGCTCGCGGGAGTCGCCTCGATGCGCGAGCGCGCCAGCATGGCCATCCGGGCGATCCTCGAGCGCGAGTCTCGAGGACTCGCGGCCATTCGTTCGCGCCCCGTCATGGCCAACCCGTTGACCGTCGTCGACCTGCAGGAGAGCGTCATCCACGATGCCCGCGACCGCGCGCGACGCTCCGTCACACACCGCCTCGATCGTTCGAGCGACGAGATCGGGCACCACCTGGCGCGCGTACGAGCGCTGTCACCGCTTGCGACTCTTGAGCGTGGCTACGCCGTGGCGCACCTCGCCGACGGCACAGTGCTGCGGTCGATCGACCAGGTCGCGCCTGACGTCGAGTTCAGCGTCCGACTGGCTGACGGCAACGTCGGCGTACGCACCACCGAGACGACAGGTAAAGATGAGGACCATGGCTGACACACCAGAGATCCCCTACGAGGAGGCCCGCGACGAGCTCATCTCGGTCGTGCAGAGGCTCGAGGTCGGCGGCACCAGCCTCGATGAGTCTCTGGCTTTGTGGGAGCGCGGTGAGCTGCTGGCCAAGGTCTGCCAGCAGTGGCTCGACGGCGCTCGTTCACGCCTCGCGGCGGCGGCTGGTCAGGACGCAGAGAGCGACGAGACGTAGTCCTCGACCTCGGCACGCGGAGCTTCACCCGTGACGAGAGTGGTGAGACCGGACACCGTACGCACGTACGTCACGTCACCGTCAGGCGCCTTGCGCAGGTCCCACTCCTTGCCATCGATCGTCACGCTGCCGGCCGACTTGCTGTCCTTCGCGTACGTCGCGACAAGCCGCTTCGCGTCACCCTTGCGCTGCTCAAGGCCGACATACTCGTCGTCATCCGTGACGACACCGAGGTGCCATGTGGTCGGCGTGAACTGTGCGGACGTGGCGACCCAGCCCTGGGGAAGGGATGAAGGCGCCAGCAGCTCGAATTGAGCCGCTGGACGCGCGCTGTTGACGGTTGCGACGTAGTCGATCGGCTTGACGGCCGAGTCCGGCGTCTTGGTGAAGAGCTGGCCAAATCCCCACAGCGCGAGGACCAGAGCGCTGAGCACTGCTACCGATCGCACGACGTCACCCATCGAGGGATTGCCGCGCGACGATCCGGTCGAGCTCATGTCCTGCTCCTTGGTTGGTTTCAGCGCTGTCACCCTACGTTCCTGACTTCGCGGACCCCCAAGGCGTACCGGTAAGATGCGGCCGTGGACCGCCTCCAGCCAGACTCCCAAGCCCCAGACCGCAACCTCGCGCTCGACCTCGTACGAGTGACCGAGGCCGGAGCCATGGCGGCCGGACGCTGGGTCGGACGCGGCGACAAGAACGGCGCCGATGGCGTCGCGGTCAACGCGATGCGCAAGCTCATCAACACCGTGCCCATGAACGGCATCGTCGTGATCGGCGAGGGCGAGAAGGACGAAGCGCCCATGCTGTTCAACGGCGAGCAGGTCGGCGACGGCACCGGCGCGGAGACCGACGTGGCCGTCGACCCGATCGACGGTACGACCCTCACCGCCAAGAGCCTTCCCAATGCGGTGTCCGTCATGGCGGTTGCGCCCCGCGGCTCGATGTATGACCCGTCGGCCGTGTTCTACATGGAGAAGCTCATCGCCGGCCCTGAGGCTGCCGATGTCGTCGACATCCGCCTCCCGGTCGCCGAGAACATCTCGCTCGTGGCCAAGGCCAAGGGCATCTCGGTCCGCGATGTCACGGTCTGCGTGCTCGACCGCCCCCGCCACCAGAGCATCGTCGACGAGATCCGAGCCGCCGGAGCACGCATCAAGTTCATCATCGACGGCGATGTCGCCGGCGGTATCACCGCAGCGCGCCCCGACACAGGTGTCGACCTGCTGATCGGCATCGGCGGCACCCCCGAAGGCATCATCACCGCCTGCGCGATCAAGGCCATCGGCGGCACGATCCAGGGCAGGCTGTGGCCGATCGACGATGACGAGCGCCAGCGCGCGATCGACGCGGGCCACGACCTCGACCGCGTCCTCATGACCAACGACCTGGTCAACGCCGACGACTGTTTCTTCGTGGCAACCGGCATCACCGATGGCGAGCTCATGCACGGAGTCCGCTACGGCGCCGGCAAGGCCTACACGGAGTCGATCGTGATGCGCTCGCGCAGCGGTACGATCCGCAAGATCACCAGCGAGCACAGCCTGGAGAAGCTCCAAGCCTATTCCGCCATCGACTACGAAAAGTGAGCCAGAGGCTTACACATTGAGTCTCTACAAGCTGAGGGGCAAATGACTTCATCGGGAGAGCTGTTTGCGTCGCTGCCCTCGGGCATCGACATCTGCTACGAGACCTTCGGCAACGCCGAGGATCCGCCGCTCCTGCTGATCATGGGCATGGGCGGGCCGATGAACTGGTGGTCCGTCGACTTCTGCGAACGCCTTGCCGCGCGGGGCTTCTTCGTCATCCGCTACGACAACCGCGACACCGGCCGCTCGACCAAGCTCGACCAGCACCGGGTCGCGAAGTCGACGGTCTACAAGGCCTACCTCGGCCGCGTCACCCCGCCCTACGGACTGGCTGACTTCGCCGAGGACGCTCTCGGGCTGCTCGACCATCTCGAGCTCGACCAGGTCAACATGGTCGGCGTCTCGATGGGCGGCATGATCGCGCAGACGATCTGCATCTCCCACCCACAGCGCGTCCTGTCCCTGACCTCGATCATGTCGACGACCGGCAAGCGCACGGTCGGTTGGCAGCACCCTCGCGTCATCCCCGCGCTCATGTCGTCGGCGGGCAACACCCGCGACACCTACATCGCCAGGTCCCTTCGGGCATCGGCTGTCATCGGCTCGCCAGCCTTCCCCGCCGCCGAGGAAGCGACTCGCGCTCGCGCCATCGAGACGTACGACCGCGGGTGGTCGGCGAGCGGAACCGTACGTCACATGTTGGCCGTGCTGAGTGCGACCGATCGCACCGAGGATCTCGGCAAGCTGGACCTGCCCGTCACGGTCATCCATGGCATGAAAGACCCACTGGTGCACCGTTCGGGAGGCAAGGCCACCGCGGCCGCGATCCCCGGTGCCGATCACATCGAGATCGGCGGAATGGGCCACGACCTGCCGCCCGCGCTCTACGACATGTTCGTCGAGGCGATCGAGCGCAACACCAAGCGCTCTGTGTCGTCATGAGGCACACCGACTTCCACGCAACCACCGACGTCGCGGTAGTACGGCAGATCATCGCCGACAATCCGTGGGCGATGATCGTCAGCAACAACGACGGCGAACTGGTCGCGTCTCACTACCCGTTCCTGCTCGACGACACGACAGACGAGCTCGTCCTGGTCACCCACGTCGGTCGGCCCGACGACAAGCTGCACGACTTCGCTGACCGCGAGGTCCTGATCGTGTTCCAGGGACAGCATGGGTACGTCTCGCCCAGCTGGTACGAGCCAGGGTCGATCAAGGCTCCGACATGGAACTTCAGTGCCGTCCACTGCCACGGCACGCCCGAGATCCTCGACGCAGAGGCAAACCTTGCCGTGCTGACCAAGCTCGTCGCTCACTTCGAGCGGCACGTCGATGACCCGATGTGGCTCGACCAGGAGTGGGCGCCTCCGATCGCTCGCGGAACCGTAGGTCTGCGCATCCCGATCGACCGATTCACTTGCAAGGTGAAGATGAGCCAGGACAAGGACCCCGTCACCATCCAGAACGTGATCGACCGACTGCGTGAGCCGGGTCCGTACAACCAACCGCACCTCGCCGACGACATGGAACGTGCGCGTACCGAAGGCATCGGTTACCCCGCCAAGGACTGAGAACGACGGGGTGCCGCAACCATCGCCGTATTAGGCTCCAGAGGCATGGATCCGTTCGATCGCGCCGCGTTCGTGAACGCATGCCATACGGCCTTCTCGTTGGCGAGTGACAGCGCAGTGGCCAAGGTGTGGAACAACGAGAGTGCATGCGCCGGAATGACTGTCGGCGGGCTCGCCCACCATCTGCTGGCACAAGCCGGTCATGTGGTCAGCGCCCTCGACACTCCTCCGTCGACCGAGCGACCCATCGCCCTGCTCGATCACTACGCACGGGCCGACTGGGTCAAAGCTGGACCCGATGACGAGGCCAACCTGTCGATCAGGCACGCAGCAGACGAGTCGGCAACCGACGGACACGCAACCGTCCTTGCCCAGGCAGCCAGGGCGCTCGCCCATCTTCCCGAGCTGCTCGCGACACCCCGATCCCCTGACTTCATCCACATTCCGTGGCAGGGCTGGTCATTGACGACAGACGACTTCCTGGTGACGAGGTCGATGGAGATCGTCGTGCACTCCGACGACCTGGCGGCGAGCGTCGGCCTCCCACTGCCAGAGTTCCCTCACAACACCATGGAGCACGTCGTACGCCTCCTTGCCGGGGTGGCGCTGCAACGTCACGGGCAGGAAGCAGTCGTACGCGGACTCAGCCGCCCCCAGCGCGCGCCGAGTTCGATCTCTGCGTTCTAGGCCGTCTGATAGCGGCAAAGGCCGCAGCGATATCGTCAGCCTCATGACCGAATACCGCATTGAGCACGACACCATGGGCGAGGTCAAGGTGCCTGTTGACGCCTTGTGGAGCGCCCAGACCCAGCGCGCCATCGAGAACTTCCCGATCTCCGGCACCCCGATCGAGTCGGCGCAGATCCGCGCGCTGGCCCAGATCAAGGCTGCGTGCGCCAAGGCCAATGCCGAGCTCGGCATCCTCGAGCAGGACATGGCTGACGCCATCGTCGCCGCTGCAGACGAGGTCGCCACCGGCCAGCACGATGCGCAGTTCCCCATCGACGTGTTCCAGACCGGCTCGGGCACCTCGAGCAACATGAACACGAACGAAGTGCTCGCCAATCTCGCCACGAGCAAGCTCGGCAAGCCCGTGCACCCCAATGACCACGTCAACGCGTCGCAGTCGTCCAATGACGTCTTCCCAACCTCTATCCACGTCGCCGCCACGGCATCGGCCTCCAACGAGCTGATCCCGGCCCTCGATCACCTGGCTCTGTCACTCGAGCGCAAGGCCAAGGAGTTCGCGCAGGTCGTGAAGTCCGGCCGCACTCACCTCATGGACGCCACCCCGGTCACCCTTGGCCAGGAGTTCGCCGGCTACGCCATGCAGGTACGCCGTGGAATCGAGCGCATCGAGGCTTCACTCCCTCGTACGGCTGAGGTTCCTCTCGGCGGCACCGCCGTCGGCACCGGAATCAACACACCGATCGGCTTCCCGCAGCGCGTCATCGAGCTGCTCGCCGAAGGCAGCGGCCTTCCGGTCACCGAAGCTGTTGACCACTTCGAGGCGCAGGGCGCCCGCGACGGACTCGTCGAGATGTCGGGCCAGCTTCGTACGATCGCCGTCAGCCTGACCAAGATCTGCAACGACCTCCGCTGGATGGGCTCAGGACCGCGTACGGGGCTCGGTGAGATCAACCTCCCCGACCTCCAGCCCGGCTCGAGCATCATGCCCGGCAAGGTCAACCCGGTCCTCCCCGAGGCAACCCTGATGGTGTGCGCCCAAGTCATCGGCAATGACGCCACGATCGCCACCGCCGGCGCCTCGGGTGCATTCGAGCTCAACGTCATGTTGCCGGTCATCGGCCGCAACTTGCTCGAGTCGATGCGCCTGCTCGGCAACTCCTCCAAGGTGCTCGCCGACCGCTGCATCGACGGCATCACGGCCAACGAAGAGCGCTGCCTCGAGCTCGCCGAGTCGTCGCCGTCGGTCGTCACACCGCTCAACCGCTTCATTGGCTACGAGAACGCCGCCAAGGTCGCCAAGCAGTCGGTCAAGGAGAAGAAGACGATCCGTCAGGTCGTCATCGAGATGGGCTTCGTCGAACGCGGCGACATCAGCGAGGCTGACCTGGACAAGGCGCTCGACGTCATGTCCATGACTCACCCTTGATTCTTCGCGCCGCGACCGACGCTGACTGGCCGCTGATCTGGCCGTTCTTCGACGACATCGTCAAGGACGGCCAGACCTACGCGTACCCGGACGATCTGACGATCGACACCGCCAAGGCGCTCTGGATGGAACCGCCTCCCGGCCGTACGGTCGTCGCAGTCGAGGGCGAGGCGGTGCTCGGTTCAGCCAAGATGGGTCCCAATCGGCCCGGCCGCGGCGCACACGTCGCGACCGCGAGCTTCATGGTCGATCCGGCTGCTCGCGGCAAGGGCGTCGGACGCGAGCTCGGTGTCCACGCGGTCGAGTGGGCTCGGGCTGAGGGATATCGCGCGATCCAGTTCAACGCCGTCGTCGAGACCAACACCTCGGCGGTCAAGCTCTGGCAGGACCTGGGCTTCGCGATCATCGGAACAGTGCCTGAGGCGTTCGACCACCGCGTTCACGGCCTGGTCGGCCTGCACGTCATGCACCTGACGCTCTAGAGCCAGCACGTCCTAGGGTCGATCCATGCGCTTCTCCATCACGGTCGCTTTTCAGCCCGTTGACGAGCTCCTGACCCTTGCCCGCGTCGCCGACGAGTGCGGGTACGACGCCATCTCGATCCCCGACCACGTGGTCGACCTGGAGACGCTCACGACGCCCTACCCGTACACCCCCGACGGCAAGCGACGCTGGGAGCACTCGGCTGAGTGGCCGGATCCGTGGGTGCTGGCGGGCGCGATGGCCGCGGTCACCACCAACATCCACTTCTACACGTCCGTGTACGTCGCAGCGCTGCGCAGCCCGTACCAGGTCGCGAAGGCAGTCGGCACGGTCGCGGCGCTGTCGGGCAACCGCGTGGCCTTCGGGGTGGGCGTCGGCTGGTGCCGCGAGGAGTTCGAGCTGATGGGTCAGGACTTCGGCACCCGGGGCAAGCGCACCGACGAGGCGCTGGACCTGCTCGCTGAGCTGTGGTCCCCAGGATGGAACTCGTTCGAGGGCACCTTCTACCCGACGCCGCGACTCGTGATGGAGCCGACGCCGACTGCACGGATCCCGATCTACGTCGGAGGTCTGTCCGAGGCAGGTATGCGTCGTGCCGCCCGTCACGACGGCTGGATCGGTGACCTGTACTCGACCGAGGAGGCCGGCAAGCACGCACGCCGACTGGCGGAGATCCGCGAAGAGCTCGGGCGCGACGGCGACTTCCGCTTCATCACGGCGCTCACCGACGCATTCCTCCCCGAGCAGTTCGCCGCCGCCGAGGAGGTCGGGGTCACCGATGTGTGGACGATGCCGTGGGCGTACTACCACGGGCTCGAGTGCAGCCTCGAGCAGAAGGTTGACGGCATCCGGCGCTTCGCCGACGACGTGCTCAAGCCGTTGGAAGCCGCGAAGCTCTAGAGCCGGTGCGCGAGGAGATAGCCGCCCTCGCCGTACAGCAGCTCGTAGGTCCCGCCATATTTGTCCTGCGCGTACGTCACTGCATCCGACGGCGAGCCGATGTTCGATTCGACATCGAGCAAGACGTACTCGGGAGGCGGATTGCCGGGAGTGCCAAGCCAATAGACCGTGTTGTCCGTTGTCAGGTGGGTCATCAACCCGATGTCAGTCTCGACAGAACTGCCCTTGGGTATGAGCGCCAGCACCTCACGTGCCTCCTCGGCCCGCGGCGACTCGGCGTACGTCTCGGAGTCGAACAGTGCAACCAATGGCGAGCTGACCAGCATGAGCCCCGTGACCACCAGCGCCGGGAGGGTCGCCCAGCGCAGCTGTGACCAGCGCTTCATCCCGTCGATCATCGCGACGAACACGATCGGCATGAGCACGAGCGAGTAGTGCCACTCAGTGCCCCAGTAGTAGGCGTTGTCCCCCGCGAAACGCCACGCGAACGTTGGCAGCACCAGTAGGAGCCAGGGAGAGAACAGGGCGGCGAGACCCGTGACGGCCACCGTCAACATGACGGTCGCGGCCTTGCGGTCGACCTCATCGAACAGCGTCGGGAGGATGCCGCGGTCGCCGCCCAGCGAACCAGCATGGGTGTAAGAGCCGTCTGGCGCGATCGACGGCATCAGCACGAAGACGATGAACACCCCGGCGACCAGACCGACAGCGCCGAGAGCCGCGCCGCGACGGTGTTCGCCCGCCAGCCACAGCACGCCTCCGATCACAGCGACCGTGAGCCCGAACTCCTCCTTGACCAGCATGAGCGGCAACGACCAGAGGACGACCGCATCGAAACGGCGCTCCACGTACGCAGCACCCGCCAGCGCAAGCAGCGGTGCCGCGAACGCGACCTCGTGGAAGTCGACCTCGACCGCAGCAAGCAAGCCAAACGATGCGCCGTACGCGACGCCGATCGCCACTCCGATGACAGTGCCGAGCTGGCGGATGGCCAGCGCAGCGATGATCGCGACCGAGATCGCCAGCAAGACCGCCTGGGCTATCAGGATCGTCTGAGCTGACGGGAACAAGCGGTAGAACGGTGCGATCAGCACGAGAATCGGCGAGAAGTGGTCGCCGAGCTGGTTGAACCCGGCACCGCGCACGTCGATCGTCGGCGCACCAAAGTGCGCATACCCGCGCACGGCCTGCTCGAAGATGGCGTTGTCCCACGACGAGAGCGCGAACCGGTCGAACCGGGCCAGCGAGATCACTCCGTACGCGACCCCGTACACCGCACCGAGGAGACCCGCCAGGACCCAGGGGCGGCGATCCATGCTCAGTCTTGAGGGAGCGAAAGGTTTTCGCCCGTTTCCGGATCGAAGACGTTGATCTTGGATCGTGGGATGACGACGCGGATCGACATTCCGGCCTTCAACGTGCTCTCTGCCGCGAGCTCGGCGACCACGAAGCTCTGGAACAGGTCAAAGTCCAGCAGGTCCTCGACCTCGCTCAGCCGAGCCTCGACATCTGGGTCGGTGTCGTAGCCGAGGTAGGCGAGCTGGGTGCTGCCCTGCCACTCCACGTCGTCGATACGGGTGGTGAACTCGACCTTGTCGGTCACGGTTGCGGCAAGCGGACTCGACGACTCCTGGCAGTCCTCGGGCCGAATGCCCACCACGACGAGGTCGCGATCGCCGATTCGCTTGGCCAGCTCGTCATCGAGGTACATCGTCGCCAGAGGCATGACGAGCTGACTGCCGGTCGGCCGAGCCGGTACGAGGTTCATCGGCGGCGAGCCGAGGAATCCCGCGACGAACATGTCCTTGGGCGCTTCGTAGAGCTCACGTGGCGTGCCGACCTGGTGCACGAACCCCTGGTGCAGGACGGCGACTCGATCGGCAAGGGTCAGCGCCTCGGCGATGTCGGAGGTCGTGAAGATCGACGTACGGCCCGCTTCGGTCTGCCACTGCGCAGTCACCGAACGAACATGCGGGCGGGCGCGGGCGGCTTGCTTGGAGAACGGGTCATCGAACAAGTACGCGGCCGCATCGCGTACGAGGGCACGTCCGAGTGCAACCCGCTGACGCTGAGCGTCGTCGAGATCGCCTGGCTTGAGCTCCAGCAGATCAGTCAGAGCGAGGAACTCGCTGACCGAATTGACCCGATCGGAGATGGCGACCTTGTCGAGCGAGCCGCGGCGAAACTTCCTCGTAGCCTTCTCGCGCCTCAGCGTCGACGAGAACGCGAGATTGTCGAATGCGTCGAGCTGCGGGTGGAGTGAATAGTCCTGGAACACCATCGACAGGTCGCGCGTTCGCGGGTTGGACTTGGTGACGTCGACTCCGTCCAGCAGTATCTCGCCGAACGTCTGATCCTCAAGCCCGACCAGTACGCGCAGCAGCAGACTCTTGCCAGCACCCGAGGGTCCGATGATCGCCAACGTCGAGCCGGACGGGACGGTGATGCTGACGTCGTCCAGCAGCGGGCGGACACCACGGCCAGCCACTGTCAGGTTGCGGAGCTCGATCGACGTCATCGGTATGACCTTCCCAGAAGTTGGTGGATCCTGCGCGGTACCACGAGAAGCAAGATGACCGGCAGCGCAGCCCAGAGCAGTCCGGCGGCGGCAATCGTCGCGGACGAGGCGGTGTCGAGATCGCCCCGCGCCATCAGTAGCGATGCCGGCAACGGCGCGTCCGTCGTAGACAGCGCCGCGCCGAGCACGTAGTCCTGAGAGCCGACGACAAAGACCAGGAGCGCGATCAGCAGGATGCCTGGGCCGAAGACTGGCACGACGAACCGGGTGAACCGCTGACGACGTGTGGCGCCGTCGGCGCGTACGGCTTCGCCAAGCGACCAGGGGGCGCGCTTGAACAACGTGACGAACAGCCAGATGGACAGCGGCAGGGTGATCAGCAGCGCTGGCGGAATGAGCGAGAGGCGAGATCCGAAGCGATCCAGCGAGATCACCTGATCGGCGATCGGTCCGGCGAGCGCAACGAGCGGGATCAGCAGCACCGCGATGATGAGCGCGTACGCAATACGGCCACCCTTGACCCTGAGCCGCACCAACGCATAGGCCGCGGCGATCGCCAACGGGATCGAGACCAGCGTCGCGACGCCTGAGACCAACGCCGACGTGAGTGCTGCCCGCCTCATGCTGCTGGAGCCAAGGACATCGCCAAACGTGTGCCACGAGACCTCGTTCGGCCACAGCGATCTGGCGGTCAGGTCTGCCGGTGTCGTGGCGACGGTGAAGGTCCAGAGCAGGGGCAACAGCGTGAACATCAGGAACACTTCGAGGCCGAGCACAGCCCAGAACGAGACCGAACGATTGGTGTCGGCGAACAGAATGCCGGCAGCTCCCGTCAGCATCAGCACGGCGGCCGCTCCGAGCCACAGCCACTGGTCCGGGCGCACAACCATGAGGATGCCGTAGTTGGCGAGGGTGAAGCCGAGCGCGAACGAGGTGCCGGAGGCCCACAGGCGCGACCGGACGGACGGAACGAAGGCGACAGTGCTCATACGACCCTCCTCACGCGGAACAACTGCACGAGCAGCACGCCAAGCACCGCGGCGATCGCGAGCAGCACGATCGACATCGCAGCGCCGAGGCCGAGCTCAAATGACGAGAACGTGGTGTCCCAGATAACCTGCGGGGCCGTGTGTATGTCTGCACCCGGCTCGTCGACCAGCAGCGGACCCTCGATGGCGCGGAACGCGTCCAGCGCGCGATAGGCGATCGCGACTGCGAACGCGGGACCCATGACGGGGAGGATCACCCGTTGCAAGCGCTGCCATCCGGTTGCACCGTCTGCGACTGCGGCCGCATGGAGCCGGCCGGATACCTGGGTGAGACCCGCCAGCAGGATGACCGCGACGATCCCCGTACCGCGCCAGATCTCGCCGAGACTGACCGCCGCGAGCTGGTCGAGCTGGCCGACGCTGTCGAGCCGGAACCAGCTCGCGAGGAACCCCGTTGTCGCCGCATCACGCCACACGACGGCGGTCACGATTGCGGCGATCGCGAATGGCAGGAGCACGAGCATGCGGGTGACGGGCCAGAGCACCGTCAGTCGGCGCAGGACCAGCGCGAAGGCGAAGCCGAGCGCCAGCTGCACCGCGACGACCAGCACGACGATGATCAGGCTCGTCGCGATGGCGAGCCACCAGGTCCTGTTGGTCAGGATCTCGACGTAGTTGTCGAATCCGACGGACGTGCGCGCCTCAGGATTGGTGAGCGAGTAGGAGGACAGGGACAACCACACGGCGCGCCCGATGGGCCAGGCCGTGATTGCGAGAAGCACAACGACTGCCGGCGCGAGCCACACCCAACCCCTCATCGAGGTCGGCGCCTTGGGCCGACCGCTTCCCGGCATCCTCACGAAAGCCGGCTTCTTCACGAACTTCATGGGAGATCACCTCGCAGGCGCGCAGTGACGATGCGCTGCGAGTCCTTCGGGGTGTCGTCGTTGACACCGGTCAGCGGGAGCCATGAATCGTCGATCGCGCTGCGCACGAGATTCCAGTGCGGCGTCATGGGTACGGCTCGCCCGGACATCACGGCAGCCTTCGTGACGAGCGCCATCGGGAAGGTCGTGCCCAGAGCCGGGTCGTCGTACGTCGTGAGCCGGCTCGAGCTGTGACCCGCGCTGCTCATGATTGCCCGCATGGCTGACGGACCTGTCAAGCACGAGATGGCTTTGTACGAGAGGTCGGTTTGCGTCGCGTACAGCGGCACGGCAAGGCCGATTCCAGCCAGCGGTGCAACGCTCGTCGTTCCACTCATCGGGTAGGGCGCCCACCCCATGTCAGCTGCAACGCCGGCCAAGGCGGGATCGGAGATGACCGAACTCGGCGCCAGCAGGAAGCCGCCGGTCGGTGCCGCGAAGGCCTCAAGCGCATTGCGCGAGGGGCCGGGTCCGACGTTGGCGTCGTTGTAGAACTTCACGACTCCAGCGGCCGCGCGGCCCGCGTCAGAGTCGAGGCCGACCTGGGCGCTGCGACCCGTACCGGCGATCAGCTCTCCACCGCTTCCCGCGATGAGCGCGTTGAGCCACTCACTGAGCCCCGACCCGTCGGGATCGTCGATCTGCACGGTGAGGCCAAGTCGCTGGGCGCCCGCGATCAGCGCGTCCCAGCTCACTGCCTTGGTCGTGTCGAGGCCCGCCCGCTCGGCGACCTTCCCGCGGTACCAGAGGAGCTGCGGGTCGAACCACCACGGCGCAACGACGAGCGCATCCTCGTACGTTGCCGCCTGGAGGGCGGCGGGCGCGATGTCCTTGCTGTACTCCGGGATCAGGTCCTCGGGAACCGGTGCGAGGAACTGCGCCTCCGCAAACTCTGCCGTGAACGCAGAGTCGAGGCTCAACAGGTCGATCGAGGTGTCCTTGGCGACCAGCCGTCGTACGAGCGTCTGGTGCCGTTCGTCAACGTCCGTCGGCAGCTCCTTGACGGCGATCCGGTAGTCAGCGGTGTTGCATGACGTCGCCAACGCCTGTGCGTCGATCCGGTCGGGGCCGACGTACCAGTTGAGCGTGACCGTGGCCTCCGGCTTCGGGTTGCTGCCACAGGCTGCGAGCGTGACCAGGGCCAGGCCAATGGCCGCGACCCGTTTCCCTCGAACGCTCACGCGGTCACTCTGCCACAGGAGAGGGCAGCGTTCAGGCGGTTAGAGCGTTCTTGGTCTCCCCTGTCAGAGAGTGACGTCCTCGAGCATTTCGGTCACCAGGGCGGCGACCGGAGAACGCTCGGAGCGAGTCAGCGTGACGTGGGCGAAGAGCGGGTGGCCCTTGAGCTTCTCGACCACGGCGACGACACCGTCGTGGCGACCGACTCGCAGGTTGTCGCGCTGGGCGACATCGTGGGTGAGCACGACCTTGGAGTTGGCGCCGATACGCGAGAGCACCGTCAGGAGCACATTGCGCTCCAGCGACTGTGCCTCGTCGACGATGACGTACGAGTCGTGCAGCGAGCGACCACGGATGTGCGTCAGCGGGAGCACTTCGAGCATGCCGCGATCGAGGATCTCCTCGATGACCGCTGTCGAGGTGACAGCGCCAAGGGTGTCGAACACCGCCTGCGCCCAGGGGCCCATCTTCTCGGACTCGCTGCCGGGCAGGTAGCCGAGCTCCTGGCCACCAACTGCGTACAGCGGGCGGAAGATGACCACCTTCTTGTGCTGTCCGCGTTCCATCGTGGCTTCGAGTCCTGCGCAGATCGCGAGAGCCGATTTGCCGGTGCCTGCACGGCCACCGAGCGACACGATGCCGATCTCGGGGTCGAGGAGGAGGTCGAGAGCCACGCGCTGCTCGGCGGAGCGACCATGGATGCCGAACGCATCTCGATCGCCGCGTACGAGCTGCACCTGCTTGTCTGCGGTCACGCGTCCGAGGCCGCTGCCCTTGTCGGACACCAGCACCATGCCGGTATGGCACGGCAGGTCGCGGGCCTCAGCGAGGTCGAGGGTGCCCGACTCGTACAGCTCGTCCAGGTCGGTGCTCTCAACGTCGACCTCGGTCATACCGGTCCAGCCGGACTCGAGCGCGAGCTCGGCGCGGTACTCCTCGGCGACCAGGCCCACAGCCGACGCCTTGACGCGCATCGGCAGGTCCTTGGACACGATCGTGACGTTGAAGCCTTCGTTGGCGAGATTGCGCGCCACCGAGAGGATGCGGGTGTCGTTGTCGCCGAGCCGGAAGCCGGCGGGCAGCGACTCGGGATCGGTGTGGTTGAGCTCGACGCGGATCGTGCCGCCCTCGTCGCCGATCGGCAGCGGCACATTGAGCGAGCCGTGCTGGATGCGGAGGTCGTCGAGGAATCGCAGCGCGCTGCGGGCGAAGTAGCCGAGTTCCGGATGGTGTCGTTTGCCCTCGAGCTCGGTGATCACCACGACTGGGATCACGACTTCGTGCTCATGGAAACGATTGACGGCCGCGGGATCTGCCAGCAAGACGCTGGTGTCCAGGATGTACGTGCGGCGGTCCGGGCTCGTGCTCTTCTTAGCAGCCACAGCTGTCTCCCTAAACGAACCCGCGCGCGCCCTGCGCCGGCTCTTACTCGGCGGAAAGGGCCAGATCTCGTTGCTCAGGGGCGAGCGTCAACACTCTTTGAACGTATGCCT
>NZ_JAKFEL010000209.1:0-19994 GCF_036675695.1 Aeromicrobium sp. | reverse complement strand
GAGCATCAACGGCACCCTGCTCGAGCTCAGCGTGCATGACGGTGGCGTCAGTGAGCCGCTCAAGCCGGTCGACTTCGACGAGGATTCGCTGAGTGGTCGCGGCCTGTCGATCATCAATCGGGTTGCCGATCGCTGGTGGGTCGACATGTCGCAGGGCACGCGCGTCAACGCCGAGCTCGTCATGGGCCTGCACTGATCTCTGCGCCGCCGCCGCATAGACTCCCCCTCGTGGGCAAGAAATCGCGCAACAAGAACAAGACCGTCAAAGAACGTATGCCGTTCGTCGCGCGCACCTTTGAGGGTCTCCCTGGCGAAGCCGACTGGATCGCCCTGCGCGAGTTCGTACCTTCGGCCACCGCGTACGTGAAGCTCAAGACCGGCCAGAAGGTACGCGTCTGCTCCTCGCTGCCGGGGTCGGGTGCCGGCATCGTCCGACCCGACGGTGAGATCTGGCTCGGCCTGCAGGTGGCTCACAACTTCGGCGACATCAGTCGCGACCTGGCCCATGTGGTCGAGACAGGTCTCGAGACCGAGCCCGGCCGGCCCATCCCGCTGACAGATCCGGGCGTCGGTGCCCGTATGCAGGACCTGATCGATCCGGCCAGTCCGTTCGACGTGCAGATGCACGATGGCTTCGACTACTGGGTCGAAGGAGTGGATGACGCTCCCGGCACTGCCGAGGCGCTCGCCGATGCCAATGAGACCATTGCGCCGACCGTACGGCTCGAATCGGTCGACTCGGCGTACTGGACCGAGATGAGTCCGCATCGTTGGCTCCGCTGGGTCATGACCCACGACGAGCAGAATCTGCTCAACGCACTCGCCCGCCTGCGCGTCGCTGGCGCTGACACCCTTGGCGATGGCAGCAAGCTGATCGGTCACTTCCGCGCGCACGGTCTGCTGGTTCCGGTGTGGGAGTTCGAGGTCGACGCGGCTGCGCTGGAGAAGCCTGCGGCTGAGTTCGCCAGGCGGCTCGACGATGCGCTCGCGGACGAGTCACCGCTGACGTCTGAGCAGCGCTCGGCCCGCAGCGCACTCACCAGCCGCCAAGTGACTATTCGCTAGTCCTGTCACGTTTCTGAGGGCTACTTCGTCTGAGGGGTGAGCGGCGCACCGGCGCCGCAGGACAGGAGTCACCCCATGTCTCGTATTCCCGCCCTCAGCCCCCAGGACGCCGGACCGATCATCAAGGTTGGATACCGGATGGCCCGCAAGCAGGTCGGCGAAGTGCCCGAACCCTTCGCCGTGATGGCGCACCACCGCAAGCTCTTCGTTCTCGCCGCTCGTCATGAGCTCGCGCTGCAGAAGGCGATGCACGTTGTCCCGGCGCCGCTGATCGAGCTCGCGGTCTACCGGACGGCATGGACCGTGGGCTGCTCGTGGTGCGTCGACTTCGGCGCGATGCTGCAGCGACTCGACGGGCTCGACATCGACCGGCTCAAGGAGATCGGTGAGTTCGAGAACTCGGACAAGTACACCGAGGACGAGCGCGAAGTCATCCGCTACTCAGATGCCATGACCGCCACCCCGACGACTGTCACGGACGAGCAGGTCGCCTCACTGGTCGCGAAGTACGGCAACGCTGGCGTCCTTGAGCTGACCTACCAGATCTCGCACGAGAACCAGCGAGCTCGGATGAACCACGCACTGGGTATCACTGATCAGGGCTTCAGCTCCGGCGATGCGTGCCGAGTTCCCTGGGCTACGGACGAGCCGGCCAACGCGGGAGCGTGACGCCTGCGTGCTTCTTGGGGTTGGCGATGTCGTAGGAAGCGCACACCTTGCCGTCGCGGACCGCGAACGCGGCGACCCGCGGCGGCGAGCTGAGCTTCTCTGTCTCGCCGGTCCAGCCGAACGTGACGAAGCCAAGCTCTCCGTTGACCAGGACTGGCTCCATCCCCGCGAGCGCGTCCGGACCGTAGCGATTCATCAGTCCGAGATAGAAGCGGGCGAACTTCTCTGCTCCGTGGATGACGTTGACGGCGGTGTTGGTGGTGC
The DNA here is from genome assembly GCF_036675695.1 of Aeromicrobium sp. Taxonomy (GTDB): domain Bacteria; phylum Actinomycetota; class Actinomycetes; order Propionibacteriales; family Nocardioidaceae; genus Aeromicrobium. Next base: position 17,996 of record NZ_JAKFEL010000209.1, on the reverse strand, counting down.
CGTTGGCGTCGCCCATCACGATCGCGTCTGGGTGCAGGGTCGCGATAATGGCATCGAGGTCGCCGGTGGCCATCGCCTCGACGAACCTGGTGACAGCTGCGAGGTGTTCTTCGTGTGAGACCGGAGGAGGCGGTTCGGCGACCGCCTTTCGTGCCCGGGACGCCAGTTGACGGGCATTTGCGGTGTCGACGTCGAGGACCTCGGCGATCTCGTCGAATGGAACGTCGAAGGCATCGTGGAGAACGAACGCCACTCGCTGAGCCGGAGGAAGCACCTCGAGTACGACCAGAGCGGCGAACCGAGCATCCTCATCGCGTACGAGGGCGGCGAGCGGGTCGTCTGTCGCGTCGAAGCTCGTGACAACAGGCTCAGGCAGCCACTGGCCCACGTACGACTCCCGCCGCTTGGCAGCTGATCCGAGCCTGTCGAGGCACAACCGGCTGACCACGGTCGTGAGCCATGCCTGCAGGTTGCTGATGTCGGCGTCGGCCCGCTCGAGTCTGAGCCACGCATCCTGCACGGCGTCCTCGGCGTCGACAACGCTTCCGGTCAACCGGTAGGCAACGTTCAGCAGCCGAGGCCGCTCGGTCTCGAAGGCTTGAAGAGTTGCTGTCTGCACGGCTCAGTCGCGGTCGATCGGGCAGGACATGCAACGGGGGCCACCACGGCCCGAGCCGAGCTCTGAGCCGCTGATCGCGATGACCTCGACACCGTGCTCCCTGAGGCGCGCATTGGTCTGTTCGTTGCGCTCGTACGCGACGGCGAGGCGGGGACCGATCGCCAGGGTGTTGTTGCCGTCGTCCCACTGCTCGCGCTCGGCCGTGACCGGGTCGAGACCGGTGTCGATCTGGTGCAGCTTGTCGATCCCCATGGCCTCGGCGGCTGCGTCGAAGAACGACGCCTCGGTGCCGACTACCAGCTCGCCGTTGTCCAACGTGACGGGGTGGGCTCGCAGGTCGTCGGCCATCGTCGGGTAGATCACGACGGTGTCGACGTCGACCATCGTGACGATGGTGTCGAGGTGCATCGTGGCGCGCTCCTGGGCGATCGGCACCGCGAGCACAGTTCGCGCAAGCCCGCCCTCGAGTGCTTCGCGGGCGAATCGCTCGAAGCCAGCGGGGGTCGTACGTTCGCCCACGCCGACCGCGAAGACGCCGGGCGCCAGGAGCAGGACGTCGCCTCCTTCGAGGTGCTCGAGATGTGGTCCGTGGGCGCGGGGGGTGCCGACAAACCGCGGATGGTGCTCGTAGATCAGGCCAGTCAGCTGGGTCTCGCGTACGCGGGCAGGCATCGCGAGGCTGGTGACCGCGACACGTCCCGGAAGCCAGACCGATGAGTCGCGGGTGAACAGCAGATTGGGAAGCGGGTCGATCAAGAAGCTCTCCGGCGGGAGCAGGCTGGTGACGATGCTGCGGAAGCTCGTGACCTCGTCGTTGCGGAGTCCGGCCGTCAGCGTCAGGGCGAGCTCAGTCGGTGCTTGATCGCTCATGACCCGAGCAATGTGGGCGCGCAGCCCGTCACCGAGACGCAGGCTTGAGGTGGTCGACTCGATGATGCCGGCGCGTACGTCGGAGTCGACGAGCGACTCGGCGAGCAGGTCCATCAGGTAGAGGACTTCTACGTCGTGGTCGCGAAGCGCTTGGGCGAACGCGTCGTGCTCCTCCTGAGCGCGGCCCACCCACGGGACACCGTCGAACAGCAGCGAGTCGTTGTTGCGCGGAGTCAGTCGGGCTAGCTCGGGACCAGGGCGGTGCAACATGACCGTACGCAGTCGCCCGACTTCACTGTCTGCACCCAACGCCATTGCAACACCCTAGTGAACGGGGTGGCTGGGCACGAATGGTCCTTGGGTGACTGAGGTCGGGGTCTTCGACCCGGGCAATCTCGTTGAAGCGTTAAGGGAGGAGTTGGGCGTTGGACATCGCTCGGCAACATGGCGGCCGTACGCTTGATGTGTGGACTGGAACGACTACGACGCTGCCCTGTTCGACCTTGACGGCGTGATCACGCCGACGGCCGACGTACACATGCGCGCCTGGGCACAGATGTTCGGTGAGTTTCTGCTGAACCGGGGCGTCACCCAGCCGTACGTCGACGCCGACTACTTCACCTACGTGGACGGGAAGCCGCGCTATGACGGCGTACGCAGCTTCCTCGAGTCGCGGGGTATCGAGCTGCCCGAGGGCAAGCCGACTGACGAGCCGACGGCAGAGACCGTCGCTGGCCTCGGCAATCGCAAGAACGCCGTGTTCGAGCAGATTCTCGAGACCGAGGGCGTCGAGGCCTATCCGGGCTCGGTCAAGCTCGTGCAAGCGCTGGTCGGTCGCGGGGTCAAGGTCGCGATCGTGTCGAGTTCACGCAACGCGCCGGCGGTGCTCAGGGCCGCCGAGATGATCGACTACTTCCCCGTCATCGTCGACGGTCGCGTGGCCGCCGAGCGCTACCTCGCCGGCAAGCCCGCACCCGATACCTTCCTCGATGCTGCTCGCCAGCTCGACGTACCCAAGGAGCGCGCCGTCGTGCTTGAGGACGCGCTGTCCGGCGTCGCTGCCGGCCACGCGGGCGACTTCGGTCTGGTGATCGGAGTGAACCGCGGAGTTGGTGCAGATGCACTGCTCAAGAACGGTGCGGACATCGTCGTCGACGATCTGGAGGAGCTCCTATGAGCCCGTCACATGTCGCGCCGACGCAGCACGAGTTCCTGGATCGGGCGCGGTTCCCAGTCGACGAGTGGCGTCTCGTCGAACGACACATCAACCCAGCTGACCTCGGCACCACCGAGACGCTGTTTTCGGTGGGCAACGGCTATCTCGGCATGCGCGGCAACGTCGACGAGGGTCGCGACTCGTTCTCGCACGGCACGTTCATCAACGGCTTCCACGAGACCTGGCAGATCCATCACGCCGAAGAGGCTTTCGGCTTCGCCAAGGTTGGCCAGACGATCGTCAACGCACCGGACGCCAAGGTCATCCGGCTCTACGTCGACGACGAACCGCTGTTGCTGCCGATCGCCGATCTCGTCGAGTACGAGCGCGACCTCGATTTCCGTTCCGGCGTCATGTCGCGTTCGATCCTGTGGCGTACGCCCGGCGGCAAGAGGGTTCAGATCAAGTCGCGCCGCATGGTGTCGTTCACCCAGCGCCACCTCGCGGTGCTGACGTTCGAGGTCACGATGCTCGACGACTACGCGCCGGTCGCAATCTCCTCGCAGATCCTCAACCGTCAGGACGGTGAGGACGAGTATCACGTCCGGTCGATGGCAATGGGCGAAGGCGTCGACCCTCGCAAGGCCAACGAGATGCGCCACCGGGTGCTCCTCCCGGAGGGCAACTCGGGCAATCTCGCCGATGGCCGCGTCACATTGGGCTACAAATGCGCCGAGAGCGGGATGACACTCGCGGTCGCCGCTGATCACCGGCTCGAGACGGCCAACGCGTACACCAAGCGGATCCAGACCGACGATGACCTGGCCAAGCTGACCTACCGGATCGATGCCGAGCCGGGACAACCGATCACACTGACCAAGCTCGTCAGCTATCACACGTCGCGTGGAGTCCCCTCGCGTGAGCTGCTCGACCGCTGCTGCCGCACCCTCGACCGGGCGCAGGAGGAAGGGCTCGACAAGCAGTTCGCCGACCAGCGCGCGTACCTCGATGAGTTCTGGGCTCGCTCCGACATCGAAGTGGCAGGTCAACCCGACGTACAGCAGGCGCTGCGTTGGAATCTCTTCCAGATCGCCCAGGCATCGGCGCGCGCTGAAGGCACCGGCATACCGGCCAAGGGTGTGACTGGCTCGGGCTACGGCGGTCACTACTTCTGGGACACCGAGGTCTACGTCCTGCCGTTCCTGACCTATACGACTCCGCGGGCCGCCCGCAACGCGCTGCGCTTCCGCTACACACTCCTCGACTCGGCACGCAAGCGTGCGAAGGACCTGGCGCAGAAGGGTGCGCTGTTCCCGTGGCGGACGATCAACGGCGAGGAGGCCTCGGCCTATTACGCCGCAGGCACCGCGCAGTATCACATCGACGCCGACATCTCGTATGCGTTGAGCCAGTACCTCGCGGCCACCGGTGACGTCGACTTCCTGACCCGAGAAGGCATCGACATGCTCGTCGAGACGGCCCGTATGTGGGTTGACCTCGGCTTCTGGCGCAACGAAGAGGACGGCACGTTCCACATCCATGGAGTGACCGGTCCGGACGAGTACACGACGGTGGTCAACGACAACCTCTTCACCAACGTGATGGCGCGCTTCAACCTGCGTCGCGCGGCGGCGGCCGTACGTGAGCTCGCGATCCGCGATGGCGTCGAGTACGACCAGGTCGTCTCGCGACTCGAGCTCGAGGAGTCCGAGATCGTTGCCTGGGAGCGGGCTGCCGATGACATGGCGATTCCGTTCGACGAGCACCTCGGCGTGCACCCACAGGACGAGCACTTCCTGGAGCGTGAGGTGTGGGACCTCGAGAACACGCCGTTGGAGAAGCGACCGCTCCTGCTGAACTATCACCCGCTGGTGATCTACCGCTTCCAGGTGCTCAAGCAGGCCGATGTGGTGCTGGCTCTGTACCTGCAGGGGGACGAGTTCACCGCAGAGGAGAAGCGCGCCGACTTCGAGTACTACGACCCGATCACGACTGGAGACTCGACGCTCTCGGCAGTCGTGCAGTCGATCATCGCGGCCGAAGTCGGCTATCACGACCTGGCGCTCCGCTATTTCATGTCGGCGCTGTTCGTCGACCTAGCCGACCGCCACCAGAACACGTCCGATGGCGTACACGTCGCGTCGACCGGAGGCGTGTGGAGCTCGCTGGTCGCCGGCTTCGGTGGGTTCCGCGATCACGGTGGCGTCTTCAGCATCGACCCGCGGCTGCCCGAGACATGGGACTCGCTTGCCTACCGCGTCACGTTGCTCGGCACCCGGGTCAAGGTGACCGTACGTGCCGACGAGCTCCAGCTCGAGGTCGAAGAGGGCAAGCAGGCCACGCTGCGCGTACGTGGCGAGGACGTCACCGTCCTCCCCGGTGACCCGGTCACGGTCCCGCTCAACGGACAGGGTCCGCGACTCGACGGTGAACCGCCGCCCGTGCCCGGCCGCCGTCGTTCGGACGGCACGATCATCTCGGCAATTGTTCCCGGGACGTAGATAGCTCAATCGGGCGAATTTCGGCTGTTCGTAGGGCGGAAATGCCGAGAAGGTGTAAACATCGAAGATGTGTTCACCGTGACCTGGAAGACCGCGACCGGCGAGAGTGGCAAAGTCGTGCTGGTTGGCGACGACAAGTGGACGTTCGGTCGCTCCGGAGGTGCGGAAAAGAACACGGTGACCGCTGACGATCCCGCGGTCAGTCGTACCGCCCTTGTGATCCGTGACAGCGGTCCGGGCCCTGTCGTGTTCCGTGGCCAGATCGACAACGGTGCCAAGGTCGCGCTGATCAGCGTGATCGGATCGACGACCTGGCTCGAAGAAGGCACGGCCGGCAACCTCACCGCCGAGGAGAACCGGGTCGAGTTCTCGATGGGTGACGAAGTACTGGTCACTGTCGACGTGACATTCGACAATCGAGGCACGGTCATCGAACGCCAGCAAGCCGCCGAATAGCCCACTCCCTGACGCCTGCTGCGCGGGAATAGTGTGAGTCTGTGACTTTCATCGAGGGGCTCCCCAAGGCGGAGCTGCATGTCCACCATGTTGGATCCGCGTCACCGAGCACCGTCGCAGAGCTGGCCGCACGGTATGAGGGCGACACCCCCGTCCCGGCCGATCCTGCGCTGCTGGCCGACTACTTCACGTTCACCGACTTCGGTCATTTCATCGAGGTCTACCTCGCTGTGGTCGATCTGCTCCGCACGCCCGAGGACCTCTGGACGCTCACTTATGATGTCGCTCGAGACCTGGCAGCGCAGAACGTGCGGTACGTCGAGCTGACCTGCACGCCCTACACATCGATCGCGGTTGGCATCTCCGCCGAGGCCTACTGCGAGGCTCTGGAGGATGCGCGGCGCAAGGCCGAGGTCGACTTCGGCATCGTGATGCGCTGGATCTTCGACATCCCGGGCGAGTCAGGGGTTCCGTCGGCTGACATCACGCTCGACACGGCGCTGCGCCTCCGTCCCGATGGCCTCGTGGGCTTCGGTCTTGGCGGGCCCGAGGTTGGGGTGCCGCGTCCTCAGTTCGCGCCGCATTTCGAGCAGGCGATTGCTGCAGGTCTGCGCTCGGTGCCGCATGCCGGCGAGTCGACCGGACCCGAGACGATCTGGGACTCGATCAACTACCTGCATGCCGAACGGATCGGGCACGGCATCGCCGCCGCGCAGGACCCGGCGCTGATGGCATACCTCGCCGAGAACCAGATCACGCTCGAGGTCTCCCCCACGTCCAACGTGTGCACGCGCTCCGTAGCCTCGCTGGCGGAGCACCCGTTGCCGACGCTGGTGGCGGCTGGCGTACCCGTGACGATCAACTCCGACGATCCGCCGATGTTCGGTACGACGCTCAACGCGGAGTACGCGATCGCTGCGGACCTGTTGGGACTGGATGACGCCGGAGTGGCCGAGCTGGCGCGTGCCTCCGTACGGGCATCGTTCGCCGATGACGCCGTGAAGCGTGATCTTCTCGCCGAGATCGACGCCTACGTCGCTATCTGACGTACGTCACGTACTTCACGATGGTGCTGGTTCGGTCCCAGTCTGAGTCGTAGCCCGAGACACGTACGCTCCGAGTTCCGTAGTTGGTCGTCGACTTGAAAGTCACCCATTTGGCGACCGTGCCAACCGAGTTGGCGCGTCCTACGTAGCGGGTCACGCCACCGAGGATGATCTTGACCCGCTGGTACTTCTTGAAACCAGTAGCAACCACCGGAAAGCTCTCGCCACGGTGAACTGTCGTCGATGCCAGGACCAGGCGCTTGTACGGCGAGCTGATCCGCGTTGTCGTCGGCGATGTCTTGACCAACGGGTCTGTATCCAGGTAGGTCGCCTTCACAGTGACACTCAGGCGCCGACCGGCGTCCGTCTTCTTTGGGATGTAGGTCGCGGAGGTGGCACCGACGATCGGTGTGCCGTCGACATTCCACTGGTAGCCCAGTGTGGCGTCGGACTCGACCGGACCGGGTACCGCGGTCAACGTATAGGTTTCGCGCGTCTTCCCGGTGATGGTTGGTGCGAAGCCTTCGAGGTAGGGCTCGGTCGTGTAGCCGTGCCACGGTGATGCGAAACTGGCCGCGTATTCGGGCCGGTATCGCACGACGAGCGATCCACTGGCCGTGTCGAACGACTCTTCCGCTGTGCCGGCATCGAAGACCGTTGGTGCAGCTCCGGAAAACGCCACCGAGCTCAGCCCAGAGTTGAAGTCGAATGATCTATTGCCGATGCTGGTGACACTGCTCGGGACGGTCACGGCGCTCAGTGAGTTGCCCCAGAACGCGTAGGTACCGATGGAGGTGACGCCATTGGGGATCTTGATGCTGGTCAGAGCATTCGACTCGAACGTGCTCTCCGGAATAGTGGTCAGGTTGCTCGAGAGCGTCGCGGTGGCGATGTTGTTGATGGCGAAGACGTTCTGGCCCATCGACGTGACGCTGTCGGGGATAACGATCGCCGTGAGGTCGTTCCCCGCGAACGCCGTCGAACCGATTGCGGTGACGGTGTTGGGGATCGTGAAGTTGGTGAGGGAGTTCAGCCCGAAGGAGTTTTGGCCGATGGACGTGAGGTCGGCCTCGATCGTGACACTGGCCAGACCCTTGTCGTAGAAGGCTTGAAAACCGACCTTCTTGACTGCGTACTCGGTGCCTTCGATAGTCACTGATTGGGGGATTGTGACGTCGGGTCCGAAGGACTCGTCGTAGGCAGTGACCGTTGCACCCTGCTCGGGCGCTGCATCATTCGCCGTGAAGGTCACGCCCTTTTCGGAGGTGACGGTCACAGTGACGGCATGTGCGGAGGGCGCCATCAGTGTCATGACCCCGAACACGGCGGTCAGAGCCGCAAGCAGTGCAGCGAGTCGGATCTGGGTGGAGAGTTTGCTCCCGAGCATGTGGGATTCCTTCTGTGCGAATTTCGCGAAACCAGGGCTGTTGTTGGACGCTCGCATCAGTTTCCGAGCAAGCGTTCGGAAACCACGATAGATGAAAGTGCACAGTTTGGCGAGCGCTTGGTCTGACTGTGATGGGAGTCATGGTCTTGACGGCATCCATAACCCTGTGGTTATCTATAACCAAGTAGTTATGGAGATGTGATGAACGAAGATCAGCTCGACCTCGTGTTCGGCGCCCTGGCCGACCGGACCCGCCGCGCCATCCTGGCCCGGCTCGCCGAGACCGACGCCAACGTCGGCGACCTCACGGCACTGTTCACGATGTCTCAGCCAGCTGTCTCCAAGCACCTCAAGGTGCTCGAGCAAGCCGGGCTGATCTCACGTAACCGGCAGGGCACGATGCGGCTGAGCCACCTCCAGGCCGAACCGCTCAAGGACGCGACCGGCTGGCTGGCGGACTACCGCACGTACTGGAGCGAGAGCTATGACCGGCTCGACCAGCTCTTCGAATCACTCAACGAAACCAAACTCAACGAAACCAGCGAGGAGTAGGACATGAACACGACGGACACCCTGAAGATCACCGGAGCCCCGGGTACGCAGAACATCGAGATGACGCGGGAGTTCAACGCCACCCGTGAGCAGCTCCTGGCTGCCCATACAGATCCCGATCTGTACGCGCAGTGGGTCGGACCGGACGACTACGAGATGACGATCAACCAGTTCGAGCCGCACCACGGTGGCGGTTACTCGTTCACCCACCGCAATCCCGAGGGCAACGAGTTCAGCTTTCGTGGCGTCTTCCATGGGGATCCGACAGTCGAAGGCTTCAGCCAGACGTTCGAGTACCTCGGCACTCCGGGGGACGTCTTCTTCGAACGGTTCTGGTTCGAGGACCTCGGCAACGGTCGTACGTTGCTCCGGGGCGTGTCGACCGCAGGAAGCGAAGAGGCGCGTGACGCCATGATGGAAGCCATGGTGGACGGTGTAGTCGACGGCTACGCCAAGCTCGACGCGTTGCTGGAGTCGCTCTGATCGATGCTCTCGAGAATCACACAGCGGTGGTCACGCCAATCTGCCACCCGAGCTACTGATCTGGAAGCGGCGGCGTTCCATCCCACCAGGACAGCACTCGAAGGCATCTGAGTGTCGTCCAGCGGCTGGGCCCGGCTGGCTCCATTTGGAACCATGTGCGACCCGGGTAGGGCCGGTGCCGGTGCCAGCTTCCGTCGGTCCGACGAGCGTTTCGAACCAGGTCCACCGCGTCCTGCAACCGATCGTCATGGGTTGCAGACACCGAGTGGAAGTACTCCAGGCCGCGGAGCACATCGAAATGCCACTGCGGTGGGAACGGGAACCGGGTGAAAGTCTCGTCCGCGACCTGGGCGGTCCGGTGGGACTTGAAGAGTCGATGACGCAGGAAGAACTCCTCGCCTTTCGCCAGCGCAGCCTTCACCGGGATCTCGCCCGCTTCTTGGTATGCGAGCAACGCCTCCATCACCGTGATGCTCGTGTGGAAGGACCCGTGATTGGAGCCAGAACGGATCGTCTCGCAATTCCATCCGCCATCTGCGAGCTGCTCGTTCAGCAGCCAGTTGACGGTTCGGTCGACCCTGCCCTCGGCGCAGCCGAACGTGGTGGCGAGCAGGACGAGCATCCCGGTGATGCAAGTCTCGGGCTCCCGGATGCTCTTCGCGAAGTTCAGGCCACCCTCGTAGTCCGATGCTGCCTCCCAGAGTCGCTCACAGCCATGGCGTGCCTGGCTGTTGCTGGGGGCGAGTCCGAGCTGGCGCAGGAGAAGCAGCGTGTATGTCGTGGAGGTCCACTTGGGACTGTAGAGGGCTCCTGCCCAGAGACCGTCCGCATCTTGCGCTGCGAGGAGCCTGGCTCCCCAACCTTCGGTCCCCACCCGCTCCCGCTCGGCGGCCACCTGGGCGGGCGGCGATCCGATCAGGTGCTGCATGACCTGCCAACGGATGCTCGGGTCGCCCGCGAGCAACCACTCCTTGAGCCCGTCTTCGGCCAGTGAGTCGGTCACCATGGCCGCACTCTAAGCCCGCCCGCGCCGTTGTGTGGCAGATTCAGTGCGCGTGCGCGACAGCGATGCGCGGGACGACCGAGGCTCAGAACTGGGCAGGCGCCAAGGCAACTGGCACTCGTACGAGGAGCACTCCCGGCTGCACCTCGGCAGTGATCTCGAGGCCTTCGCCCACGGGGTCACCGTCGAGCTGCATCGGCACTGGCTTCTCGGCGCGGATGACGACCTTGTGGCCGGTGAGTCGAGCGAGCTGCTCATTCGTACGCCGCCGGCGGCCGATCACTCGAACCAGGATCGCGAACCAACCAATGAAACGCTTGGGTGCGATGACGACGACGTCCAGCAGGCCGTCGTCGATCTGGGCATCAGGCAACAGCGGAATGCCGCCCTGCAGGAAGCCCACATTGCCGACCACCACGGTGCGGGCCCTGAACTTCTTGAACTCGCCGTCGTCGACCGCGATCTGCACCTTCATCGCGGGGTAGCGCGCCGCCTTGATGCCTGAGACGAAGTACGCGAGCCAGCCGACCTTCTCCTTGAGCTGGTCGTCGACGCCGTCCATGATCATGGCGTCCATGCCGAGCCCGGCCATCACCAAGAAGCACGTGTCAGTGCCGGAATCAGTCTTGTACGTGCCGAGGTCGACCGCCCGGTCCTGACCGCTGAAGGCGACGTCGAGAGCATCGCGAGTGTTGAGCGGTATGCCGAGGTTGCGGGCGAGCAGGTTGCCGGTGCCGTGGGGCAGGATGCCGACGGCCACGCCCGTACGAGCGACTTCTTCACACACCGCGCGGACCGTACCGTCGCCGCCGGCCGCGAGGATCAGATCGACTTCGGCTTCGAGCGCGGCAAGGGCCTGACCGTAGCCGGGGTCCTCGATCGTCGTCTCGAACCAGAGTGGCTCGCTCCATCCGTCGCGAGCTGCGACGAAACGTACGCGCTCCTTGAACTCTTCGACGTCGGCGATCTTGGACGGATTGAGGATGACCGCAACCCGCTTGCGGCCCGAGCCCGTCAACACTGCGAGCTCGTGGGGCAGCCGGGTCGCGTCGGTGACGAGCAGCAGCCACAGCCCGAGAGTGACCGCGATGCCAAAGCTGAAGCCGGCGGTCACATCGCTGAGGTAGTGAACGCCGAGGAAGATCCGGCTCGCGCCGACGCCGAGACCGAGCAGCACGAGGACGGCGATCATGATGCGACGACGCCAGCCGCGGCCCGTGATGACGATCGCAATCAGCACGGCGATCGTGAAGAACATCGCCGAACCCGCGGAGTGACCACTGGGAAAGGAGAACCCACCGATCTCGTGCAGCGGGTTGTCGTAGTTGGGGCGCTCACGCCGGAAGATCAGTTTGAGGAGCGCGTTGCCGCCGATCGCGACGATGCCGCTGACCGTGATCCAGAGTGCGACCTGGCGCTCACGGCGATACAGCGCGAACGCCGCTCCGAGTGCGAGGGCAATGCTGATCCACAGGTTGCTGAAGATGAGCGCGACCACATCAAGGAAGGTGACGAGGCCAGGACGTTCGTTGCTGAAGTCGTACGCGGCATCGCCGACGTTGTCATCGATCGACTGGAGTGCATCGAGGCCGGTGGAGACGAACACCGCGAGAAGAACGAAGACGACGGTCAGCCCGGCAATGATGCGCGTGAGTGCACCTGCGCGACTGGGCTCGGCACGACGCAGGTCGAACGACACGGCTCCTCGCTTCTTCCGGGCTGATCAGAGTCGCCCCAGCGTATATGGAGCGCGAAGTCGTCCTCCCCTGGCAGATAGGCTGGAGGCGTGATTGACCCCCGAATACTGCGAGAAGACCCTGACGCCGTACGTGCAGCTCAACGCCGCCGCGGTGAGTCTGCTGACATCGTCGACGAGCTCATCGCCGCTGACGAGCAGCGCCGGTCGTCGATCGCGACGTTCGAGGCTGTACGCGGTGAGCAGAAGAATCTCGGCAAGCTGATTCCCAAGGCGCAAGGCGACGAGAAGACTGAGCTGCTTGCCCGTACCAAGGAGCTGAGCCAGCAGGTCAAGGACGCCGAGGCTGCGCAGACGCAGGCCGCCGACACGTTCGACCAGCTGATGAAGCAGCTGCCCAACCTCGCCTCGGCCGATGCGCCCCAAGGTGGCGAGGATGACTTCGTCGTGCTCGACACGGTGGGCACGCCGCGCGACTTCGCGGCGGAGGGCTTCGAGCCGCGTGACCACCTCGAGCTCGGCACGATGCTCGGTGCGATCGACACCGAGCGCGGTGCGAAGGTCAGCGGGGCCCGGTTCTACTACCTGACCGGTGTTGGCGCCCAGCTTGAGCTCGCGTTGACCCAGGTCGCAATGAGCAAGGCCGCCGCCTGGGGATTCACGCCGATGATCCCGCCCGCACTGGTCAAGCCGCGCGCGATGGAGGGCACCGGCTTCCTCGGCCAGGCCGCCGATGACGTCTACTACCTCGAGAAGGACGATCTCTACCTCGTTGGTACGTCGGAGGTGCCGCTCGCGGCCTATCACTCAGACGAGATCCTCGAGGCTTCGCTGCTGCCGAAGCGCTACGCCGCCTTCAGCCCCTGCTACCGGCGCGAAGCCGGGTCGTACGGCAAGGACACCCGCGGCATCTTCCGCGTGCACTGGTTCGACAAGGTCGAGATGTTTGTCTACACGACGCTCGACCAAGCGGCCGCCGAGCACGAGCGCCTCCTTGGCTGGGAGCGCGACTGGCTCGATGCCCTCGAGCTGCCCTACCGCGTCATCGACGTCGCCTCGGGTGACCTCGGGCTCTCAGCGATCCGCAAGTTCGACTGCGAGGCGTGGATCCCGACGCAGGGCAAGTACCGCGAGGTCTCGTCGGCCTCCAACTGCACCGAGTTCCAGAGCCGCCGGCTCGACATCCGCGTACGCGGTGAGGACGGTACGGCTCCGGCTGCCACGCTCAACGGAACGCTCTGCGCCATGACCCGCACGATCATCGCGCTGCTCGAGAACGGTCAGCAGGCTGACGGATCCGTACGCCTGCCCGCTGTGCTGCATCCATATCTGGGTGAGGTCCTGAGGCCGCTCGCGTGAGCTGGCGGCCCAAGCTCGTCGCTCTCGACGTGGACGGAACGCTCGTCGACGGCGACAACGTGATGACGCCCGCGGTACGCGAGTCCGTGCGCGCCATCCGTGACTCCGGTATCGAGACCGTCATCACGACCGGCCGGGCGATCCCGGGCGTGCTCAACACCGCGGCCCTGCTCGACTTCGACGATGCCTACGCGATCGCCAGCAATGGCGCGATCGTGTTCACGTACAACCCGGTCGAGATCCTCAACCTGGTGACCTTTGACGCGAGCGAAGCCGTACGACGCGTGCTCGAGCATGTGCCTGATGCGCTCGTTGCGGTCGAGGACATCGGGGTGGGCTACCGGCTCAACAAGCCGTTCCCGTCGGGAGAGATCAACGGCAAGATGACGGTCGAACCGGTTGAGTCGCTGATCTCCGAACCGGTGACGCGCGTCGTCATACGTTCACCCGAGCACAGCCAGAAGGAATTCGCGACCCTGGTCGAGGACCTTGGGCTCTCCGACACCAACTACTACATCGGCTACACGGCCTGGCTCGACCTCGCGCCAGAAGGTGTCAGCAAGGCGTCCGGACTGGCGTTCCTCTGCGACCGTCTGGGGATCACCCCGGCCGACGTGCTGGCTGTCGGCGACGGCAACAATGACGTCGAGATGGTGAAGTGGGCAGGCCGGGGCGTGGCGATGGGCAACGGACCTGCGTCACTGCTGGCCGTCGCCGATCACGTCACTGGCACGGTCGAAGAAGAAGGCCTGGTGGCCGAGCTTCAGCGCTACCTCTGAGTCAACGAACGGAAATCAGGCGACCTGGCTCGACTCGAGTCCGTCGAAGCAGTCCAGTACGTCGTCGATCGTCGGCAGTGAAGGAATGCTGGCCAGTCCTGACGCACCATCCTTCTTCATCTCGCGGGCGCGTCGCATGTGCCGCTTGATGGTTGACGTCGAGCAGTCCAGTCGCTCAGCCAATTGACCGCAGGTGTCCTTGGGGTAGGCGTGGCGCATTGACATCACGGCATCGTGACTCAGTGGGCCGCCACCCACGCGGGCTCCACCGAAGGGGAACGCTGGCTGTGCGACCTGGATGCCGAGCTCAGCCCGCATTTTCTGCCGATCGGTCTCGCTGGTGCAGGCGACAAAGCCCGACACGTCGACCTCGACGACTGCGCGGTAGAGGCAGTCGACCATCAGCGGGCAGCCAGCGCACTTGCGGTGCGCGGATGCTCGCTTGGCCGACAGCTGTGCCCACTCGGCCGCGGACACTTCATGTCGCGCAGGCGGATTGTGCAGGTTCTCGTCGTGGAATACCTCCGGCTCAAAAATGCACGGAGGCGTCGTCGTTTCGTCAACGATGGTCATGGGCTCCCTCTTCCCAATCGACTGACGCCTGCTGTTTCTCCCTCAGACGGCGCCAGTTCACATCTGACTCTAATTCTAGAGGTACATTCCGTTCGGATCGTTGGAAGTGCCTGTTGTAGTCGAATCGTCACCTTTGGTGTCGTTTGGACCCGGTAGCGCCAATCGCATGTTCTGGAACTGAGCCTGAGCCTGAACTTGCTGGGCATACAGGGCCGCTTGAATGCCGTGGAAGAGCCCTTCGAGCCAGCCGACAAGCTGGGCCTGAGCGATCCGGAGCTCACCCTCGGAGGGTGTCTCGTCGTTGAAGGGCAGGCTCAGGCGCTCGAGCTCGTCGACCAGCTCAGGTGCGAGCCCGTCCTCGAGCTCCTTGATGGACTGCAGGTGGATGTCGCGGAGGCGTACGCGGCTGGCCTCGTCGAGCGGCGCTGCCTTGACCTCGTCGAGGAGCTGGCGAATCATCCCGCCGATGCGCATGACCTTGGCGGGTTGGGCGACCAGGTCTGAGAGGGAGGTTTCAGATGGGGTCGCCGGAACCGGCTGGCCGTCGGGACCGATGGTCTCTGGCTGCTCTTCAGTCATGCATTCACCCTAGTTGAGCGTCAGAAGGACCTTGCCGGTGTGGGAGGAGTCCTCCAGCACCTGGTGTGCAGCACGTACGTCTTCGAGCGGATAGGTCGCGTGGATGATCGGCCGTACGGTGCCATCTGCAACCAGTGGCCATACCTGCGCCACCATCGCGGAAACGATCGCGGCCTTCTCGGCCGTCGGCCGTGCGCGCAGCGACGTTGCCATGACCGCGGCACGCTTGGTCAGCAGCGCACCGATGTCGAGCTCGCCCCGGAGCCCGCCCTGCAGCCCGATGATCACCAGCCGGCCCGCGGTCGACAGCACCGAGATGTTGGCGGCGAGGTACTTCGCACCGATGATGTCGAGGATGACGTCGGCCGTGACGCCCTGCTCCTTCAACACCTCGGCAAAGTCCTGCTCGCGGTAGTTGATGACGATGTCCGCACCCAGCTCGCGACAGAATGCCGCCTTCGCCTCCGAGCCGACCGTCACTGCGACGCGGGCACCGAAGGCTTTGCCGAGCTGGATGGCCATCGTGCCTATCCCGCTGCCGCCGCCGTGGGCGAGCAGTGTCTCGCCGTTGTCGAGCTTGCCCATCATGAACACGTTCGACCAGACGGTGCAGGCGACTTCCATCAGCCCTGCAGCGTCGAGGAGCGAGACGCCACGAGGTACGACGGCAACCTGTCCGGCCGGTACGGCGACGTACTCGGCGTACCCACCACCGCTGAGCAGCGCGCACACCTGCGTACCGGGTGGGAGATCGGTGACGCCTTCGCCGACTGCGGCGATGGATCCTGAGCACTCGAGCCCGAGGACTGGAGTGGCACCGGGCGGCGGGTCGTACAGGCCGCGGCGTTGCATGAGGTCGGCGCGGTTGACCCCCGCCGCAGTGACCTCGATCAGGACCTCGCCGGGGCCTGGTTCGGGCACCGGGAGGTCGACCACCTCAAGGGAGTCGACATCGCCTGGCTGGGAGACCACTACGGCACGCATGCTCGTACGCTACCCACCCGTTCGGCTGGGCAGTCAGGCTGCACCTGCCAAGATTGCACTTATGCGTGTCGCACTGGTCCAGCTCGTCTCGGCGACGGACTCTGCGACCAACCGCACTGAGATTGCAGGCCAGCTGGCCGCACTCACCCAATCGGACGCCCTCGACCTGGTCGTGCTGCCCGAGGGAGCGATGCATGACTTCGGCGCGCCGGACCTCGATCTGGCGCCTGTCGCCGAGACCCTCGATGGACCGTTCGTACAACTGCTGACGACCGAGGCGCAGCGGCTTCAGACGACGTTCGTTGCCGGCATGTTCGAGCGGACCGACGGCTTGCCGTACAACACCCTGGTTGTTGTTGATGCGGATGGTCTGCGCGCGACATATCGCAAGATCCATCTGTACGACTCGTTCGGCTATCGCGAGTCCGATCGGCTCTCTGCGGGCGCGATCGAGCCTGTGGTGGTCGAGATCGCTGGGCGGCCTGTCGGCTTGATGACCTGTTATGACCTGCGCTTCCCCGAGCACGCTCGTGCGCTGGTTGACGCCGGCGCCGAGCTGCTCGTCATTCCGGCAGCGTGGGTTGCCGGTGAGCACAAGCTTCACCACTGGCGGACCCTGTTGACGGCGCGCGCGATCGAGAACACCGTGCACGTTGTCGCTGCCGCGCAGGGCGGCGACCGCTACACCGGGCACTCCGCGGCGATCGATCCCTGGGGCTCTATCGTTGTCGAGGCCGAGGATGCCCCAGCGATCCTGCGAGCGGTGCTCGAGGCCAAAGACGTAACGAATGCGCGCGAGGTCAACCCATCGCTTGCCAACCGAAGGATCAGGTCATGAGCCGTACGCCGAAGGGTGGACGACGCAAGCTGGACTCGTCGGTTCCTCCCGCGTACGACGTGCCGACCCGCGAGCCTCGAATCGAGTCACCGCGGACGGTTCGATTGATCATGGTGCTGACGTTCCTCGCCTGGGTCGTCGGCACGGTTGGAGCTGGCACGGCAGTTGTTGCCGTCGACAGCCCGACGTGGGTCGAGCGGCCATCTGCGGCGCTGCTGATGGTTGTCTTCACGATCGGGCTGACGCATCGAGGTGGCGGGTTCATGCGCATCTGGCTGCCCCTCGCGACGCTGCTCGGGTTGCTGGCTGTGGTCCTGGAGACCAACATGCTGCTCGCCGCTTCGGCCGCAGTCACCGCTGTCCTTGCGGCGGTGTGGGCGGTGTTGGTCACGCGTCCGGCTAGCTCGGTGATTGGTGCAATGCGCGAGTACATCGTCACCCTCGTGGTCGCACTCAGCGGAACGCTCGCCGTCGCCGCCTGGAATGCGCCGGTCAACTACCAGCGCTTCAACCTCGCCGTGCTGATCGTTGCCCTCGGCCTCGCGATCACGCTGGTGTGGAACCTTGGCGCTGGCCTTCACGGCCTGGGTAGGCAGCACTTCCTGATTCTGGCTGGCATTGCCGCAGTCGTGGTCCTGGTCCTCGTCTACAGCAGCTTCGTTCGGAGCAATGGCTCGCAATCGCTCGTACGGGCGATCGACGAAGCCGTGATCTGGATGCGCACTCACATTGACGGCGTGCCCAGGCCGGTCGAGGTGTTCGTGGGCTTCCCGGCGCTGATCGTCGGCGTCTCCCTGCGGTCCAGACGCCGCGAGGGTTGGTGGGTGCAGGTGTTCGCGGTCATTGGCACAGGAGTGCTGGCGACATCTTTGGTCACGCCCGGAGCGTTCCCCACGTACATCGGTCTCTCGACGCTCTACTCGGCGATCTTGGGTCTGATCGTGGGCATGATCATCAGGCATCAAGTGATGAAAGTACGGTCCGAGCGAGCGGCCAGAGCGATCGAGGACATCGTACGAGTGGAGCCACCTCGCTTCGCTCCACTCAAGTAGTGCGACAATTTATCCCGGCGCAGCACCTTGGTGCTGCCACCCAGGAGGGGTGCCGGAGCGGCC
>NZ_JAKFEL010000057.1:0-3135 GCF_036675695.1 Aeromicrobium sp. | reverse complement strand
CACCTCGGTCACTCTGCTCGGCCGCACCCGGCCGCACCCGGTCCTGGTCGCGCCGATGGCGTACCAGCGTGGGGCGCACGCCGATGCGGAGCTCGGGACGGCGCGCGCCGCTGCGGACGCGGATGCGGTCTTCGTCCTCTCGTCGCAAACCACGACTGATCCGGCCGAGGTCGCTGCGGTGATGGGCGGTGCTGACCGGTGGTTGCAGCTCTACGTCTTCAAGGATCGCGGCATCTCCGACGACCTCGTGCGCGCTGCGCGGGATGGCGGCTACGAGGCGCTCGTCATCACGGTCGACTTCCCCTACGGAGGGTGGCGCGAGCGTGACCAGCGCTCGGGCTACGCCGTCGAGCACCCGACCTACGTCAACCTCGCGAGTGGTCCGATGACACCGGCCGAGCGCCACGCGATGCACGATCCCAACCTCACCTGGGACGACATCGCCTCGTTCGGTGAGGCGAGCGGGCTTCCGATCATCCTGAAGGGGATCCTGCGACCGGACGACGCCACCCGAGCCGTGGAGGCGGGAGTCGCCGGGATCGTCGTCTCCAACCACGGTGGCCGCCAGCTCGACACTGTGTTATCCGGTGCAGATGCCCTCGGCCCGATCGTCGATGCGGTGGCCGGCCGGGTGGACGTACTGGTCGACGGAGGCATCCGGCGCGGCTGGGATGTCGCCAAGGCGCTCACGCTTGGCGCCGACGCCATCCTGGTCGGCCGACCCGTCCTCTGGGGACTGGCCTGCGAGGGACAGGACGGTGCTCGGCAGGTGATCGACCAGCTTGTCTCCGAGCTCGAGAGCAGCCTTGGCCTGCTGGGATGTCCGCGAGCCGCTGACCTCGACCGGTCGTACGTGACTGCACGCCCGTTCTGACCGGATCAGGTCAGGCGCGTTGCTCGACCATTTCTGAGCTGGACAGCCACTTCGCAACGCCCCGGGCGGCGACGCGACCGGCGCGGTTGGCGCCGATCGTGCTGGCCGATGGCCCGTAGCCGACCAGCTGGACGCGCGGATCTGCGACAGCGGTTGTGCCGTCGAGCTGTATGCCGCCGCGAGAGCTGCGGAGTCGAAGCGGAGCCAGGTGGTCGATCGCCGGCCTGAAGCCGGTCGCCCACAGGATCACATCGACGTGCTCGAACGACCCATCAGCCCACCGCACGCCGTCAGGCTCGATCCGGGCGAACATCGGCAGGCGGGCGTACGCACCGAGCCGCTCGGCCTCGCGCTCCTGCTCGCGCAGCATCAGGCCAGTGACGCTGACGACGCTTCGTGGCGGAAGTCCCTGGCGTACGCGCTCCTCGACCTTGACCACCACCTCTCGACCGATCTCGGCGTTGAACTCGCCGGTACGCCACACGGGCTCGCGTCGGGTCACCCAGAGTGTGTCGGTCAGCGGCCGGATGGCCCCGAGGAACTGCACCGCGGACGCCCCTCCACCGACGACGAGCACCCGTTTGCCGCGGAAGTGTTCGGGTCCGGGGTAGTCGACCGTGTGCAGCTGCTCGCCGATGAAGGTCTCCGCACCCGGGTAGTAGGGGATGAACGGGCGACTCCACGTGCCAGTGGCATTGATGAGCGTGCGTGCCGTCCACTCGCGATCAGCGGCTTCCACCTGGAGGAGCCCATCGACATCGCGCACGGCGCGTACGCCCACGGGACGGATCACCGGGAGATCGAACTCGCCTTCATACGAAGAGAAGTAGCCGGGGACGAACTCGTTGGCGCGCTCCTCGTCCGCGGCTTCGGGAATCGGCTGGCCCGGCAGGTCGGCGACTCGATGGACGTCGTGCATCGTCAGGGCATCCCAGCGGTGCTGCCAGGCACCGCCTGGCCGCGAGTCGGCGTCGAGCACGACGTGCTCGATTCCACGCTTCGTGAGGTGGAACGACGACGACAGCCCTGCCTGACCAGCGCCGATCACCACCGAGTCGAGTATCTCCACGCGGAGTTCAACGCAGATCTCGCGCGGCGTATGCCCGTCTGTGCAGGCGTACCTGTCAGGCTGCGCGTTCGGACTCGGAGGCGACGGCCGAGTCAACGGTGTTCTTGATGACGCGGACGATCAGCTCCGGGTCGTCGATCATCGGCACGTGACCGCAGTGCGGGAGAGCGACATGTTGAGCATCGGGCATGCGCTCCTGCGCGATCGCCGATGAGCTGTACGGGAGGATCAGGTCGCGTGTTCCCCATGCGATGGTCGTTGGCACGGGAACCTGGAGCTTGAAGGAGTAGCGAGCGCCAGACAGGATCGTCCGCTCGAAGCCAGTGGCGCGCTTGAGTGAGAGGGCGTCTCCGTACACCTCGTCAGCGGTGAACCGCTCGGGGTGGGTGTAGAGCGTGCTGCCGGCGAGCTTGCGCCCCCAGGCTTGCTGAGAAACGAACTTCAGGACGCGGTCGGGGAGCTTGCTGCTGATGCGGAGCAGGATCAGCAGTACGAAGGTCTGAACGCGGTTGACCACGCCAAAGAAGCCGGCGGGGCTGAGTGCGGTGACGGAGCTGACCGCGCCGCGGGCGCCGAGCTCGAGGGCGAGCGCACCGCCGAGAGAGTTGCCAACGACGTGGGGCTTCTCGACGCCCCAGGCGGCGAAGTTGTCGGTGAGGTTGTCGACTGCGTTGGGCATGTTGTAGCCCACGCCTTCGGAGTACGCCGCGGACTCACCGAACCCGGCGAGGTCAACAGCGATCACGTCGTAGGACTCCGCGAGCTGCTCGAACACGGGGTCCCACGCCTGACGGCGATGACCGATGCCGTGGATGAGGACGAGTGGTTCGCCGGAACCCTTGCGGGTGTAGGCCAGTTCGGAGTACATGTGCTGCCTTTCGGGGCGGACCAAAGAACGTGACACTCATGATGACACATACACGTACCAACGGTATGTGACCTACGCCCCATCTGAGCGGGACACTTGAAACCGTGACAGTACTACTGTCACAATCACGCAGTGACCACAACAGAACGCACCGGCCCACTCGCTGGCGTCCGTGTCGTCGAGCTCGTCGGCATCGGGCCCGGCCCGTTTGCCGGAATGCTGCTCGCCGATCTCGGCGCCGACGTCATCCGCGTCGATCGTCCCGGCGGCAACGCCATGCAGGTTTCGCAGCCCGAGAAGGACATCCTCAGTCGCGGTCGGCCG
>NZ_JAKFEL010000181.1:0-3139 GCF_036675695.1 Aeromicrobium sp. | reverse complement strand
CGCAACTGTGCCCGGCATCGGTCCCGCTACGGCACAATCCATCGTGGACGCACTCGCAGCGGGCGAGTCTGCACCGGCCGTCAACACCGCGACCGGAGAGATCCTGGAGGACCGTTGACCAAGCTGTCGCAATTCGTCGTCGTCACCGGCATGACCGGAGCGGGACGCGGCTCGGCAGCCAAGGTCCTCGAGAAGCTCGGCTACTACGTCGTCGACAACATCCCGCCCAGCCTGATCAAGGCGGTCGTCGATACTGCGGAGTCGTCTGAGTTCGACCGGCTCGCCGTCGTCGTTGACGCGCGTTCGCGTGAGTTCTTCGCGCGACTGGTCGATGAGCTGGAGTCCCTCCGCAAGGACGGGGTCAGCGCCCGCATCCTCTATCTCGAGGCGTCCGACGAGGTCCTCGTACGCCGCCAGGAAGCAGCACGTCGACCTCACCCGCTCAGTCGTGAAGAGCGGTTGATGGACGGATTCGACCGCGAACGCGAGCTACTGCGCCGCATCCGCGGACGCGCTGATCTCGTGGTCGACACGACCAACCTCAACGTCCACCAGCTGGGCCAACGGATCCGTGCAGCGTTCGAGGACCCCACCAACACGGGTCTTCGCGCGACGGTGATGTCGTTCGGGTTCAAGTACGGGCTGCCGATTGACGCCGACATGGTGGCCGACCTTCGATTCCTGCCCAACCCTTACTGGGTCGACGAGCTGCGCCCACTCAGCGGTCTCGACGAACCCGTACGCGACTACATCCACAAGCAACCGTTGTCGGGTCAGTTCATCGAGAAGTACGACGAGCTCGTTGCGCTGTTGACCGACGGCTACTTGCGCGAGGATCAGCACTTCCTCACGATCGCGCTGGGCTGCACGGGCGGTCGGCACCGGAGCGTTGCCATGTCCGAGGCGCTGGGCGAGCGCCTTCGTTCGCACGGCGTGCAGGTTCTCGTCGTCCACCGCGACCTGGGACGCGAATGACCGGGGCCACGCCCAACTCGTCGTCGCCCAAGGTCGTTGCATTCGGCGGAGGCCATGGACTCGCCGCAAGCCTCTCGGCGCTGCGACACCTGACACGAGAGCTCACGGGTGTTGTGACGGTCGCCGACAACGGCGGATCCTCCGGACGTCTCCGCGAGGAGCTCGGCGTTCTTCCTCCGGGAGACCTCCGAATGGCGCTCGCTGCCTTGTGTGGCGACGACGAATGGGGTCGAACCTGGGCGGGTGTTCTGCAGCATCGGTTCACCAGCGAGGGACCGTTGAAGGATCACGCCCTCGGCAATCTGCTGATCGCCGCGATCTGGGACCAGCTCGGCGACCACGTTGCCGGCCTCGACCTGGTGGCACAGCTGCTCGGCGCCCAGGGGCGGGTGCTACCGATGGCTGCCGTACCCCTCGACATCGAGGCCGACGTGCACCTGAGGTCGGCACCCGATCGGCTGACGCTCGTACGTGGACAGTCGCAGGTCGCATCCGTCGATGGACAGGTCGTGAGCGTGCGACTCGACCCACACGATCCACCGGCATGTCCGGAGGCAGTTGCCGCCGTCAAGGACGCTGACTGGGTCACCGTCGGTCCTGGATCGTGGTTCACGAGCGTCATGCCGACGTTGTTGGTCCCTGATCTTCGCGATGCTCTGGTGAGTTGCACGGCCCAACGCGTGCTGGTCCTCAACCTGGGTGAACAGGCAGGCGAGACCGAGGGACTCACGCCGGTCGATCACCTTGAGGTGCTTGCGGCTCATGCGCCTGAGCTGGGCCTCGACGTCGTCATTGCCGACACGTCGCTGGTGGACTCTCGTGGCAACCTAGAGGCGATGGCCAGATCTCTCGGGGCAAAGCTGGTCGTGGCAGAAGTTGCGACAGCGCCTGGTTCCGACCAGCACGACCCAATCCGGCTTGCGGCTGCGTTCAGTCGCGCGATGAAACAGGCATAGAGTGACTCCGGGGATATCGACTTATGGGGGTTCTACCCGATGGCAATGACTGCTCAGGTCAAGGCAGAGCTCGCCAACACTGCGATCACCAAGTCGTGCTGCCGCAAGGCTGAGGTCTCATCGATCCTGCGATTTGCTGGCGGTCTGCACATCGTGGCCGGACGCATTGTCATCGAGGCTGAGCTCGACACCGGAGCCGCGGCACGTCGTCTCCGCAAGGACATTGCCGAGGTTTACGGACACGACAGCGAGATGCTGGTCATGCAGAACGCCGGCATCCGCAAGGCGACCCACTACGTCGTACGTGTTGCCAAGGACGGCGACGCTCTGGCCCGCCAGACCGGCCTGATTGACGCGAGTGGCCGCCCGATCCGTGGACTGCCTCCCCAGGTCGTATCTGGTTCGTCCTGTGACGCAGTTGCTGCGTGGCGCGGCGCGTTCCTTGCCCACGGCTCACTCACCGAGCCCGGTCGTTCGTCGGCTCTTGAAGTCAGCTGCCCTGGACCTGAAGCCGCACTTGCTCTGGTCGGCGCGGCCCGTCGACTCGGCATCAGCGCCAAGGCACGTGAAGTACGCGGCATCGATCGCGTCGTGATCCGCGACGGCGAGGCCATCGGTGCGCTTCTGACCCGCCTCGGCGCTCACGAATCGCTGCTGGCCTGGGAAGAACGACGTATGCGTCGCGAGGTTCGTGCCACTGCCAACCGTCTGGCCAACTTCGACGATGCCAACCTTCGACGCTCAGCGCGCGCAGCAGTGGCCGCTGGTGCACGAGCTCAGCGTGCTCTGGAGATCCTCGGTGACGAGGTGCCCGACCATCTCAAGATGGCCGGCAGCCTGCGCGTGGAGCACCGTCAGGCGAGCCTCGAGGAGCTCGGACAGCTGCACGAACCGGCGCTGACCAAGGATGCGATCGCCGGGCGCATACGCCGCCTGCTCGCGATGGCCGACAAGCGCGCCGAGGAGCTGGGCATCCCCGACACCGAGTCGAGCCTCAATGAAGAGTCTCTCGCCGAGTAGGTGACTCGCGGGTAGCAGGAGGACCTCGATAGAGTGGGGTCCTAAGCCCCCAATCCCGCAGGAGTTCTGTTCCCCGTGACTGTTCGCGTAGGCATCAATGGATTTGGCCGCATCGGCCGCAACTTCTTCCGCGCGGCACGCGCCGCCGGAGCAGACATCGAGATCGTCGCCGTCAACGACCTGACGGA
>NZ_JAKFEL010000194.1:0-3145 GCF_036675695.1 Aeromicrobium sp. | reverse complement strand
CCCGCGCTGATCGGTTGTTGGAGCGATGGCGTCTCGCCGCTGGGGTTCGAACGCCGCTCCATGGCAAATCACCCTAGACTCCTCCGTTATGGCTACTCCCCAGCGCGTCCACGTCACGCACACGTACAAGTCCGATCCGAAGACTGTTTTCGACAAGCTCGCCGAGCACGAGAACCTGGGCCCCGTCTTCGGTGCCAAGATCACTCGCGTCAAGGATGGCGACACGTCACGCAACGGCGTTGGCTCGACCCGCAGCCTCAAGCTCGGTCCGCTTCCGGCGTTCCAGGAGACCACCACGGTCGCCGAGCCCAACACGCTGATCGAGTACAAGATCACCAAGGGCAGCCCGCTGCGCGGTCACTGGGGCAAGCAGGTTCTGACGCCGACGGCTGACGGTGGCACCAAGCTCGACTACACGATCGGCTTCAACATCGCGCCCGGCCTGTCCGGCCTCGTCGGCAAGGTGCTCGCCACCAACATCGCCAAGGGTCTCCCCAAGCTCACTGACTAGTTGGTTGAGTGCCGATGACAGGACCTCCGTGCACGGCCCCCGTGGTTGACCTCGGGCGCGATCCCTCAGGTCGGATGGCTCCGTCGCGTTCGCTCCAACTCATCTGGGTGACGGTTGCGAGAGAGTCGACCGCTGACGCCTAAGATGGAGCTCGGGCCGGTGTGGTGGAACTGGTAGACACGCAGGATTTAGGATCCTGTGCTTTCGAGCGTGCAGGTTCAAGTCCTGTCACCGGCACCCAATACTTGAGCCCTGTCACCGGCACCAAACTCTTGAACTACCTGCGGCAGGCGGGGCTGAAGTTGGGCGTGCTGTAACCGTCCGCAATGCCGTGAGCAGCGAAGGCTCCGGGCTGGCGATTGCGGACGATGATCCCTTGCTCTTCGCGCGTCAGAGAATCCCAGGCGGGCTTGGTCGACCGCCGTTCGAGGAGTCTGCTGACGAACCGCATATCCGCAGTATCGCCCCGCTCGAGAGCCAAAGGAAGGTCAGACGTCGAGCTTGAGGTCCTTGCGCAGCTTGGCGACGTGGCCGGTGGCTTTGACGTTGTAGGCGGCGTACGAGATCTTGCCGTCGCCATCGACGACGAACGTCGACCGGATGACGCCGACGACGACCTTGCCGTAGAGCTTCTTCTCGCCGTATGCGCCCCAGGCTTCAAGCACTTCGCGCTCCGGGTCTGACAACAGCGTGATCGTGAGCCCGTCGCGCTCGCGGAACTTCGCGAGCTTCTCGGGCTTGTCCGGTGAGATGCCGAGGACCGTGTAGCCCTCAGCCTGCAGACGATCGATCGAGTCGCTGAAGTCGCAGGCCTGCTTGCTGCAGCCGGGCGTCATCGCGGCGGGGTAGAAGTAGACGATCACCTTTTGGCCGCGCAGGTCCGACAGGGTCACTGACTCACCGGCATCGTTGAACAGTGTGAAGTCGGGTGCGGAGTCTCCGGGCTGCAGTCGATCAGTCATACGCACTATCCTGACGTACGAGCGCAGGCCCGCTTCCGTGGCCTCGCCGTCCAGACGAGTGAGGCGCGACGTGGCAAAGGCCGATTCCGATGAGTTGGTCAACGAGATCGAAGAGATCCGTGATCGGTTGGCCGACACCGTCGATGCACTGATCGATCGGGCCCACCCGAGCACGATCGCTCGCCGTGGCTTGGCCAGCATCAAGGGTCGCTTCGTGGAGCCGGATGGCAGTCCCAAGATCTCGTCCATTGCACCGGTGGTCGGTGGCATCGCTGCCACCGTCACGGCGATCGTCGTTCTGCGTCGCCTGCTCCGCTAGGCACCCATGAGCCCGGCGCGCGACATACCGCTTCGCCGACTGCGCCTGCGTCGGTCTGAAGGTACGTTCCGCGACCGTCTGCACATTCTCCGGCGACGGTGGCGACTGTTGCTGCGGCTCAGCCTCGCCACGTCTGCCGCCTACTTCTTTGCGACCCATGTCCTGGACCACCAGCAGGCGTTCTTCGCCCCGATCGCAGCGATCATCGTGCTCATCGCAGGAGCAGGGCTGCGCGGCCGAACGTTGTTCGAGCTCGTCCTGGGCGTCTCCACTGGAGTCCTCGTCGGAGAGCTGATCATCATGCTGATCGGCCGTGGCACCTGGCAGCTCGCGCTGGTCATCGTGTTGACGATGATTGTGGGCATCCTGGTCGGTTTGAAGGGGCTCGCGCTCACCCAGGCAGCGACATCGTCGGTCTTGTTGGCGACGGTCATCCCGGTGGCAGGCAGCGCCAATCCAGCGACCACGCGCTTCATCGACGCGCTTGTGGGAGGAGTGTTCGGACTGGCGACGATCCTGCTCATACCCCGCAACCCCGTGCGAGACATCGACCGTGAGGTGCAACAGTTCCTGAAGCAGCTCGCCGGCATTCTCAGTCGTACGGCGCAGGCACTTCGTACGGTCGATGCATCGCTCGCCGACATGGCACTCAACGAAGCGAGGGCGATGCAGCCGCAAGTTGAGTCGATGACCTCGACCGCGGCCAACGTCACCGAGATCGCTCGTATGGCGCCGATGCGGTGGAAGCAACGCGAGCATGTCGAGACGTATGTTGCGACGGTGCGCGACCTCGACAACGCAGTACGTGACGCCCGGGTGCTGGCCCGCAAGACATCCGCCCTGCTGCGTCATGGCGAGCAGGTGCCGCCAGACATGGATCTTGCGATCGACGCGTTGGCAAAGGCGATCGGCATCTTCGCCGACGACCTGTCGCAGCAGGATGCGTTCGACGAAGCCCGCCAGGAGCTCGTAGAAGCGGCCCGTATGGCGTCCGCTGCGCTGCCCGAGGCCATGACGATGAACAGCGCGTCGATCGCCGCGCAGGTGCGGTCGCTCGCCGCCGACCTGCTGTATGCCAGCGGCTTCACCCGAGACGAGATCGACGAACGCCTCGAGTTCTGAGCTCGGCCGACTGGCACAAATCGGACCTATTGGCCGCGACACGGCTTGGAGGTTAGACAAGTTCGCAGCGGCTGCGCTACGTTTGCACGACTGCTCCGACAGAGCACGAAACTGATGAAGGAGGTGGACCCATGAAGAAGATCATCACGATGACGAACGGCCGCGATAGCCGTCTTGCCGTCATGCCCTTTGCCGGTCCGACCTCCGAAGCAGTGCACCTGAAGTAGTCAT
>NZ_JAKFEL010000256.1:0-3167 GCF_036675695.1 Aeromicrobium sp. | reverse complement strand
CTTAAACTGGGTCGGCGCAGCGAGCCAGTCCCATTCGGGATAATCCCCGGCCGCGCAGCGCAGGAGCACCGTGACGATACTTCGCAACAGGCCTTCGGCCGGTTCACCAGAGCGTGGCATCCCTGACGCCACCGTGGCCCGGCTGCCGGTCTATCTGCGCGCCCTCAACGCTCTCACCGAGCAGGGCATCGGCACATGCTCGTCCAATGACCTCGCCGCACAGGCCGGAGTGAACCCCGCCAAGCTGCGCAAGGATCTCTCGCACCTGGGTTCCTACGGCACCCGCGGAGTCGGCTACGACGTCGAGTACCTCCGCTACCAGATCGCCCTCGAGATCGGTCAGAACCAGGATTGGGACGTCGTCATCGTCGGCGTCGGCAACCTGGGCTCGGCTCTCTCGGCCTACCAGGGCTTCAGCACCCGTGGCATCCGCGTCGCTGCGCTGGTGGACAGCAACCCCGAACGCATCGGTACGACGATCTCTGGCATCGAGGTCTCCGCTATGGCTGACCTCAAGAAGGTCGTCGCCGAGCGCGAGATCTCGATCGGCATCATCGCGACCCCGGGCGAAGCAGCCCAGGATGTCGCCGATCACCTCGTCGAGGCTGGCATCACCAGCATCCTCAACTTCGCGCCAGCACTCGTACAGGTGCCGGACAATGTCGATGTACGCAAGGTCGATCTCTCGATCGAGCTCCAGATCCTCGCCTACCACGAGCAGCGCAAGGCGGGTGAAGCGTCGTGAACGAGCGAAGCGAGAGAACCATTCAGGCTAGGGCGTCGTTCGAGACTCGACCCATCTCCGTCGCACCCGTCTTCGGAGGTGGCGACCAATGAGCGTGCTTGTTGTTGGTATGTCGCACAAGTCGGCTCCTCTCGAGGTGCTCGAGAAGGTCGCGCTCGATCCAGCCGCGTCGATCAAGCTGTCGCAGCTCGTCCTCGAGGCGCCGTTCGTCACCGAGTCGGTTGTCGTGTCGACGTGCAACCGCGTCGAGATCTACGTCGAGGCCGAGCGCTTCCACGGTGCCGTTGAAGAGGTGTCCCGCCTGCTGGCGGAGCACGCCGATCTCGATCGCGACGAGTTCGTCCGCCACGTCTACGTTCACTTCGACGAGGCAGCTGTCGCGCACGTCTTTGGCGTAGCCGCCGGTATGGACTCAATGATCCTTGGTGAGAGCCAGATCCTCGGTCAGGTACGCGACGCACTGCTCACGGCGCAGGCCGAGTCCACTGTCGGTCCGGCGCTCAACGCGCTGTTCCAGCAGGCACTTCGCATCGGCAAGCGCGGCCACGCCGAGACCGGCATTGATCGTCTCGCCCCGTCCATCGTCACGGCATCGCTCGCCGCCGCTGGCGACATCGTCGAGGCCGAGGACACCCGCTTCCTGATCGCCGGCGCTGGCACGATGGCCAAGCTTGCCGTTCGCACGCTGGTCGAGCGCGGTATCGACGCTGACCAGATTGCGGTGGCCAACCGTACGTACGAACGCGCGCAGGACCTCTCCATCGAGTCCGGTGTCCGAGCTCTCCGCTGGGAAGACACGGATCACGAGCTCGCGGCCGCCGACGTGCTCATCAGCTGCACTGGCGCTAACGGAATCGTGTTCGATCGCCCGCGCATCGAGGCTGCCGGTCGCCCACAGGTGCTGATCGACCTCGCACTGCCACGCGACATCGACAGTGCTGTGCGCGATATCGATGGTGTCTCGCTGATCGACCTCGTGGTGCTGTCGAAGCTGACCGAGAACGCCGAGCTCGCTGCCGACGTGAAGCAGGTGCGTTCCATCGTCGAGGACGAGGTGCGTACGTTCCTCGTCGCCAAGGCCGCTTCGCACATCACGCCGACCGTCGTTGCGCTTCGCACGATGGCCACCGACGTGGTCGACGCTGAGGTGGCCCGTATCGAGGCACGCCTTCCAGACCTCACCGCAGACGAGCTTGCATCCGTACGGCAGGCGCTGCGTCGCGTTGCAGACAAGTTGATCCACACGCCGACGGTTCGCGTACAGCAGCTCGTCGATGGCACCGGAAGCCTCACGTACGCCGAGGCGCTCGCTGATCTCTTCGCCCTCGACCAGGCTGCGGTTGACGCTGTGACGCGCGTCGGAGGTGAGTCGGCATGACGACCATCAAGCTCGGCACGCGCGCCTCCACACTCGCGATGACGCAGTCCGCGACGATCGCCGACCGGCTTCGGGCCAACCACGGTGTCGAGGTCGAGCTCGTCCAGATCTCCACCGAGGGTGACCGCAGCTCCGAGCCCCTCGTCTCGATGGGTGGCCAGGGCGTCTTCGTGGCAGCTCTGCGCGAAGCCCTGATCTCCGGCGAGATCGACATCGCCGTGCACTCGCTCAAGGACCTGCCGACAACGCAGGATCCACGACTCGTGATTGCCGCGATCCCGCCGCGCGTCGACGCCCGCGACTGCCTGGTGGCTCGTGACGGCATGACTCTCGGCGAGCTGCCGCAGGGCTCTCGCGTGGGGACAGGTTCGCCGCGTCGCGAGGCTCAGCTCAACGCACTTGGCCTCGGTGTCGAAGTCGTACCGATTCGCGGCAACGTCGACACCCGGATCGCCAAGGTGGCGTCCGGTGAGTACGACGCCGTGCTCCTTGCTCGTGCTGGTCTGCTGCGGCTCGGCCGCGCCGACGAGGCGACCGAGCTCATAGATCCCCTTCAGATGCTTCCTGCCCCCGGGCAGGGTGCTCTGGCCTGTGAATGCCGCGCCGACGATGTCGCGACGATTCACCTCCTTGACGGTCTCGACGACTCTGACACCAGAGTCGCCGTGACCGCCGAACGCAGCCTGCTTGCCGCTCTTGAGGCAGGTTGCAGCGCGCCAGTCGGGGCTCTCGCGGAAGTCGCCACTGGCGACGACGGCGACGAGCTGTGGCTTCGTGCGGTGGTTGGAGACATTTCCGGCTCGCCCACCATCCGACTGTCCGCGACCGGCTTGCCTTCCGAAGCCGCCGCGGTCGGTGAACGTCTTGCTGCCGAGATGCTCGCCGAAGGTGCCGACACCCTCGTGGCCGTCGCCTCACCAACCCCAGGCAGATAGAGAAAAGGAACACCGTGACAATCACCAATGCGATGCCAGCACCGTCGACGCCGAGTCCCGGCTCACGCAAGGCCCCACGCGGCCACGTGAGCTTCGTGGGCGCGGGGCC
>NZ_JAKFEL010000247.1:0-20218 GCF_036675695.1 Aeromicrobium sp. | reverse complement strand
ATTACAGGGGTGCCCATAGGGTAAAACTAGAACACGTTCTCGTCTTGCACAAGCCTTCCGATTGGACCGGACCCGTGTAAGGATAGAATCAGAACTAGAACGTGTTGCAGAAAACCGACTAGGAGCTTCAAGTGACAACGCTGGACGCCGCACCCGCCATCCCCGAGGGTTTTGACCCGACGGATCCAATCCTCAACGAGGCGGGCGTCCCGCACGCAGAGTTCCTCGAGCTGCGCAAGACTGCTCCGGTTTTCTGGATCGAACAGCCCGAAGAGTCGCGCGCCGGCATGGAGGGTGGCACGGGCTACTGGGCCATCAGCAAGCACGCCGACGTCTCGGCCGTCTCCAAGAGCAACGACTTCGTGACCAGCGAGAATGGCGCGATCATCCGCTTCGCTCCTGACATGACGCGCGACCAGGTTGAGCTGCAGAGCGTCATGCTCATCAACCAGGACCCGCCGGTCCACACCGCAACCCGCTCGATCATCAGCCGCGGCTTCACTCCGCGCGCCATCGAGGGCCTGCGTGAAGGACTCAAGGAACACGCCGTCGAGATCGTCAAGGAAGCCATGGAGCGCGGCGAAGGCGACTTCGTCGAGGAGCTCGCTGCTGAGCTGCCGCTCGTGGCCATCGCAAACCTTCTCGGCGTCCCGTTCGATGACCGCAAGAAGCTCTTCGAATGGTCCAACCAGATGCTGGCGTACGACGATCCGGAGTACAACTCCGATCCTGAGGCCGCGAGCATCGAGATCCTCAGCTACTTCATGGCTCTCGCCGAAGAACGCAAGGCTGATCCGCAGGACGACATCGTCACCAAGCTGGTCACCGCTGGTGAAGACGGCGAAGGAATGGCCTCGGACGAGTTCGGCTACTTCACGATCATCCTCGCCGTTGCCGGCAACGAGACCACTCGCAACGCCATCACGCACGGCATGAACGCCTTCTTCGAGCACCCCGACCAGTGGGAGCTCTACAAGAAGGAGCGCCCGAAGTCGGCGATCGACGAGATCATCCGCATCGCCACCCCGGTCACCTCCTTCCAGCGCACAGCGCTCAAGGACATGGAAGTCGGTGGCGTCACGGTCAAGAAGGGCCAGCGGGTGGGTCTCTTCTACGCCAGCGCCAACCACGACGCCGATGTCTTCGAGAACCCCGAAGAGTTCAACATCATGCGTGACCCCAACCCGCACCTCGCGTTCGGTGGCCACGGCGCACACTTCTGCATCGGCGCCAACCTGGCTCGCCTCGAGGTCGAGATCATGTTCAACACGATCGCGGACCTGATCCCCGACATCTCCAAGCTGGCCGAGCCGCGTCGTCTGCGCCACGGCTGGATCAACGGCATCAAGGAGCTCCGGGTTAAGTACGTCTGACCTGCAGCCCCATAGAAAAGGCCGGCCAACCCGAGAGGGTGGCCGGCCTTTCGTTTTCTCGGAACTGTTGGGCACGCGTCCTGATCCGATTGGCTATCTGAGCGAAAGCAACGATTCCTTGGCGGACACGACATCGGCCTTGTTCGCTCGAACCTCCGCTTTGGCTTCCAATGTGCGACCGGCCAGATCCTCCAGCCTCGCCTCGACCTCATCCAGCTCTTTGGCCATTGCGTCGATTTCGGCCTGCATCTCATCGGCATCAGCCTCGATCGTTCGCGCTGGCTCGAGATCTTCTGCGGTTGGGTCAGTTTCTTCTTCAGCGACAAGGGCTGTATCCGCGGGAGCGGGTGTCTCGGATACTGGGGCGGCGAGAGTCGCCGCCGTGCCGACTGCAAACGCGGCGAAGATTGCTGCAATACCGATTGCGCCGAAGGCGATTGCTTTCGGCAGGATCTTTGCCAGCCACCAGATGCGCGCAAGCATGAGTGTCGACGAGAACAGCGAGCCACCAAGAATGGCCGGCAGGAGTCCTACGCCGAACGATCCGGTCCCAATTGCAATGCCTAGTAACGCCAGCGATCCAACGATGCCGGCAAGCAATGCAATGATTCGCCAACCGCCCACAATCGCCACGGCGATAGCCTTGACGAAGCCAATGAGTAGGAACCCTCCCGTCAGGGCTGCGAGGTACACCATTCCTAGGCGAGCGGAAACGTACTCATCTTGCTCAGCGCGATTTTCCGACTTGATCAAGCCAATCTTCTGAGCCGCCTTCTCGCGATCCTCGATGTGCTCGGTCCGGAGAGTCGCCGCGACGTTCCGTTCGCGATCGACGATGGCCTGTTGCTGGTCGATGACTAGCTGCCGTCTTTCTGCCTTGGCCTGGACTGAATCCAGCTTGTCCTCAAGATTGGAGACCAGAGGTTTGCTCTCGGCATAGGCAGTGCGCGCTTTGTCCAACTCTTGCTCGGCTTCTGCTATCTCCGCGAGCTCAGCGGCGCTAGGGCCAGGGTCTACGGGCGTGCCACCTCCGCCGCCCCCACCACCTCCGCCTCCTCCGTGGCAGTGATACGGCTGGGATCCCGCGTGGCATCCGTACTTGTCAGTTCCTCCGGAGTGAGCCAGACTCGCCGCGGGGAGCAAGAAAAGCAGCCCTGCTGTGAACGTAAGTCCGAGAATTCCGTGAAGCGCACGCTTCGCCATCTGATGCCCCATTCACCTGCGTCGAGTGTCGTTGACGGTATGGCTATCGGAGCCGTGAATTTCGCGAACCGTACAAAATGGCTCGAACTAGCCACATCAGGGAGCCTCAGGCTAGGTACTTCTGATTTTCAGCCCCCATGGAAGAGGCGGGCTTGAGGGAGCACTCGAACTCACGAGGTTTCGATACGTCGGCCGCGGACGGCCTCCTACTCAACCAGCGAGTCAGCTGTCTAGTGGCTTGGTTTGTCTGCGCCGACGACCCACATCGCGAAGAACTGTGAGCCTCCGCCGTACGCGTGCCCCAGCGCCTTCTTGGCGCCCTCGACCTGGTGCTCGCCGGCCTCGCCCATGACCTGCAGCGCTGCCTCACCGAAGCGCAGCATGCCGCTGGCGCCGATCGGGTTGGACGACAGAACGCCGCCACTCATGTTGACGGGGATCTTGCCCTCGATGCGGGTCTCGCCAGCCTCGGTGAGCTTCCAGCCGTCGCCCGGCTCGGCGAAGCCGAGGTTCTCGAGCCACATCGGCTCGAACCACGAGAACGGCACGTAGATCTCGGCGCAGTCGATCTCGTCGATCGGCGACTTGATGCCGGCCTGCTTCCAGAGCGCGGCCGAGGCGTCGCGTCCGGCGAGCGGGTTGACCTGGTCGCGCTCGGCAGCCGTGGTCGGCTCGCTGCGCATCTGGGTGCCGTGGATCCACGCCGGGTTCTTGATGTCCGACTTCGCCACTGCGTCCTCCGACGCGATGACGAGCGCGATGGCGCCGTCGGACGACGGGCAGGTCTCGTCGTAGCGGATCGGGTCCCACAGCATCTGCGACGCCAGCACCGATTCGACCGTGGTGTCGGGGTTCTGCAGGTGCGCGTACGGGTTCTTGAGCGCGTTCTGACGATCCTTGGCGGCGACGATCGCTCCGATGTGCGTCGGGGCTCCGGAGCGGCGGATGTACGAGCGAACGTGCGGAGCGAAGTATCCGCCCGCACCGGCGTGCACCGGCATGATGAACGGGACAGGCACGGAGAGCGCCCACATCGCGTTGGACTCCGACTGCTTCTCGAAGGCGACAGTGAGCACGCGCTCGTGGATGCCGGCCTCGACAAGCGAGGCCGCAACGATCGCAGTCGAGCCGCCGACCGAACCGGCGGTGTGAACACGGAGCAGCGGCTTGCCGGGCGCTCCGAGCGCCTCGGCGAGGTAGAGCTCCGGCATCATGACGCCCTCGAACAGATCAGGGGCCTTGCCGATGACGATCGCGTCGATGTCGTTGAACGTCACCTGTGCGTCGGTCATGGCACGGTCGATTGCCTCACGCAGGAGTCCGGCCATGGATACGTCGCTGCGCTTTGCGCGGTGGTGCGTCTGGCCGACACCGATGACGGCTGCGAGCGTGTGATTGCTCATGCGCGGGCCTCCATCGTGAGTACGAGGTTCTGTTGCAAGGCAGGTCCTGAGGTTGCGTGGGCGAGTGCGCGCTGGGAATTGCCAGCCCACACTTCCAGGGCGGCTTCGCCGATGCGGTTGAGCCCGGCGGTGAACATCGGGTTGGCCGTGAGCGCTCCACCCGAGGGGTTGATGCGTACGTCATCGCCGATGCCCAGGGCGTCCTTGAGGATCAGCTCCTGGTGCGAGAACGGTGCATGCAGCTCGGCGAGATCGATGCCCTCGACGCCGGCAGCGGCGCCGGCCGACTTGGTGCTCTCGGAGACCTTGAGGTCGCGGCTGTTGAGTGCGCCCGGCTCGACGCGGTGCTCGAAGCCGGTGATCCAGGCCTTGTTGCCCTTGAGCTTGTCGAAGCCCGGTGCGTCAGCGGCGGTGATGATCATCGCGGCCGCACCGTCGGAGACCGGTGCGCAGTCC
Organism: Aeromicrobium sp.; assembly: GCF_036675695.1. Taxonomy (GTDB): domain Bacteria; phylum Actinomycetota; class Actinomycetes; order Propionibacteriales; family Nocardioidaceae; genus Aeromicrobium. The sequence goes on along the minus strand of NZ_JAKFEL010000247.1, from coordinate 15,783 downwards.
CAGCGGCGGAGCGGGTCGGCGTACAGCGGCTGGGCGAGGACGTCGTCAGCCGTCGTGGCGCCCTTGCGGATCGCGCTGTCGTTGCCGGCAGCGTCCGTCATCGAACGTGCGACGACCTCGGCCATCTGCGCTTCGTCGAATGTGCCGCTCTCGAGGCCCGAACGCGCCTGGATCGCAGCGACCGAAACGGCGTCGGTCCAGAGTGGCGTCACCGTGTAAGGGTCCATCTGCAGCGACAGGACCCGGCGGAGCTCGCCAGCGCTCGACTTGCCGAAGCCGTAGACGAGCGCGGAGTCGACCAGTCCGGTCTGGATCTTGACCCAGGCTTCATACAGTGCCCAGGCGGCGTCCATCTCGACGTGCGACTCCATGACGGGCGGCAGCGCACCGATCGCGTCGACAGCCGACACGAACGAGAACGCGCGTCCGGCGAGGTAGTCGCTGGAGCCCGAGCACCAGAAGCCGATGTCGGACTTGGTCCAACCGGTCTCTTCCCAGAGCTCCTGGAAGATCGGTACGAGTAGCTCCACGCAGGTGGGGGAGCCGTCGAATTCCTTCATCTGTCGCTGGGCGAACCCAACGATCGCTACGTCTCTCGTCACAGGTGCACCTTGTAGGTCTCGTAGTCGGCGTCGGGTTCACCCGTCGGCTCGAAATGGCTGATGTTGGCGATCGTGGTGCCCCATTCGTCGCGGGGCTTCCAGACAGCCTTGACCCGCAGGCCCATGCGTACGTCCGCGGCTTCGATACCGAGGATCAGGTGCAGGAACGCGATGTCGGCGCCGTCGAGCAGTACGTAAGCCGAGACGTACGGAATCGGGATCTGCTGTCCGGTGAACGGCACGTTGACGATGCAGAACGTGGTGACGGTGCCGTGGTCGGCGACCTCGACCTCGTCTGTGGTCGGCACGCCGTCGACAGGGCAGGCGCCGCGCGGGGGTACGTAGACCTTCTCGCAGACCGGGCAGCGCTGGCCGATGAGCTTGCCATCGGCGAGACCGCGGAAGAACTTCGACTCCTCCGGCGAGGCGGCGTAGTCGTACGCGAGCTTGACCGGAGCGATGATGCCCTCGACCGCTTCGCCCTCGGGTCCGGGAACCGTCGCGGCTCTGTCACCCTCGGGCTCGAACCAGCGGATGTCGGTGATGGCGCCAACGGGCTCGTCGGCCCATACGGCGCGCACACGCATGCCGGTCTGGATGTCGGCGGCAGAGTCGACGGCGACCGCGTGCAGCAGAGCCTTGTCGGCGCCGTCGAGCACGATCTGCGCGAACGCGAACGGCTTGTCGAGGGGCTGACCGGGTACGGGCTCGGGGACCCAGGCCCAGCTCTGGACGACGCCGACATCGGCGACCGGCCGAAGCTCGGTGATCGGGTCGAATGTCGTGCCGTCGTACTCGGGCGGCGGGACTGCAACGGTTCCGTCGGACAGCACGCCGCCAAGGATCTGACGGCGCTTGAGGCCGGTCATGAATCCAGAGAGTGTGGGGCCGAGGGAACGGGTGTAGTCGAATTCGACTTTGAGCGGGGCGTGAAGCGTTCCTAGTTCAGTCACGGGAGAAAGTGAAACACGTTCTAGTTTTGCCTGCAAGCCTTTTGCGCAGTGATCAGGCCGACTTGAAGCTCGCCATGGTGCGGTCCGGCTCCCAGAACGCCTTCATCGAGGCGACGCGGCCGTCGTCGTTGATGACGTAGACCATGATCAGGTCGGTCGTGGTGTGTGAGCCGTCCGCGAACGAGGTCTTGATGCTGCCGATGTTGGCGCAGGTGTTGCTTCCAGGGTTCGCGAACGAGTCGGTGATGGTGAACTCGAAGGTGTCGATCGGGGCGATCGCGAGCTCCCAGAACGCCGAGATCCCGGCGTGCCCGTGGTGGCCCTTGCCCTCCGCGTCGAACATCGACGGACCAACCGGATCCTCAAGCACGGCATCTTCGGCGTACACCGTGAGCCACTCGGCGAGGTCACCCTTGGCGACGGCGGAGTAGGAGCGCTGTGATGCCTCACGCGCCGGGTGCGGGTCGTTGGGGGCGTTCCAGATGATGGCGTCCGAGGTGATCATGATTTCTCCTTCGAGGGTGTGCTTCTGATGCCGCGGTAGATGCCGCGTTTGACGATGAGCGGTTGGAGCAGGGCGTTGTTGGACCAGGTCGGGAAGCGGAATCCCTTGCCGTTGGGCGCGTAGACCGTCAGCCCGTTCGGCTGGGTCCCAATCACAGAACCCCAGCGGCGACGCGGTGGCTTGTACGGCTTCAGCGCCCGACCGGCGAGATGTGCGCGGATGTTCTGTCCGAGGATCTTGTCGGCGCGGTTGCGTGCCGACGTACGCAGTGGATCGGTGGCTGCGATGTCGCCGATCGCGAAGATCTCCGAATGACCCGTGACCTGGAGGTTGGCGTTGACGCGTACGAAGCCGTCATCGTCGAGGAGCTCGCGAGGGAGCCAGGCGGAGTTGGGACGTACGCGCCCGATGGCCCAGACAACTGCATCGGCGGAAGCTTGCGGCTGGCCGGTGCTCCACTCGACCGGATCGTGGGTGATCTCGTCGCAGTCGAACCCCGCTGGGATGACGGCGCGGTGCCCGGGGTTGATGCCGACGCCGCGCTCGCGGAGCAGGGAGCGCACGGCCTTCCACACGTCCCGGTGGTGCTGAGGGAGCGCGGCTTCGCCGGGGAAGAACAGCTCGACCTGCTTGTCGGGCCAGGCCAGCGCCAGATTGGCGGCGCTGCCAACGGCGGCGGCGCCACCACCGACGATGGCAATCGAGCCGGCGGCAGCAAGAGTCTCGTGTGCCGTGCTGAGTTCGCCGTCGACGTCCTCAGGAGTCTGTACGTCGGGTCGGCGCCAGAAGCCGTTGGTCAGGCCAGTTGCGATGACCAGCACGTCATACGACTCGACCTGCGTCTCACCGTCGGCGTCCTTGATGGTGACGGCTCGGTCGTCGGGATCGAGATCCGTGACGGTCCCGTGGATGATCCGCGCCGGGTCCAGCTTCTTGAAGCGGTCGAACGGGAAGCGGTACTGGCGCTGCCATTCGTCAGGACGTGCCAGGCGCATACCCAGCTCCTGACTGCTCACCATGCCCGGCTTGGTTGAGATGCCGACAACATCGGCAGCTCTCGCCAGGTTGATCGCTGTCAGCAGGCCGCTGTCACCCAGCCCTGCGACGACGATCCGGGGCTTGGTCAACGCTTGGCCTTCGGTGGGAGCGGCAGGAACACGGAGACGCGGTCGATCACGTCTTGGTAGTCCGGTCGACGTTCGAGACTCCGCTTCTCCATCATCGGGATGCTGGCGAACATGAACATCGCGAGCATGGCGATGGCGCCGCCGAAGATCCACCACGCGTCGTCAGGCGAAGCCGCAAGGCCGAACAGCGCGAGCGACACCCAGAAGCTGACCTCGCCGAAGTAGTTGGGGTGGCGCGACCATCCCCACATGCCGATGTCCATGACCTGTCCGGGCGTGCGGTTCTGGACGAACCGGTAGAGCTGGAGGTCCGCGATGAACTCGATCGCCACAGCACCGAGGCCGACGATCGTGGCGACGATGTCGAGCCAGCCAACGTCTCGACCAGTGTTGGTGACCACGACGTAGGTAGGTGTCAGCGCTGCGAACACGACCAGCGTCGGGAAGAAGTGGATCCCGGCGAAGTCGACGACGGCTTCGGACTTGCCGGCCTGCTCCTTGAGCATCGGGTAGCGCCAGTCCTCGTGGTGCATGCCCGGCCAGTTGAAGATCCAGTTGCCGGTGAGTCGGATCGCCCACGCGGCGATGACCAGCAGCACCAGCCAGAGACGTGCACCCTCAGCGTCGGTCTCGATCCACCAGTAGACGAAGATCGCCGGCGGTACGACGCTCCAGTAGGCGTCGTAGAAACTGGAGTTCTTGTATGCCCGGCTGAAGACGAAGATGACCACGGTCGCGACCACGTCGGCGATGAGGGTGTCGAGCCAGAGCTTGTCGGTCGTCGGGCCCCAGACAAGCCAGGCGCCGGCAGCGGCGAAGGCGATGACGTACGCGATCAGAACCCTGACCAGTGATGCGTTCTTGCTCATGCCTTCTCCTCCACGATGTGCTGGACGGCGCGTGATGCGAAGACCAGGGCCTGACCCAAGGGCGCTCCCGGGCCGGGATAGAACGGGCCGAAGATCGACGCGGCGCTATTGCTGGTGGCATACAACCCCGGGATGGCGTCACCGTCGGATTGAACGACGCGTCCGTGCTCGTCGATCACCATGCCGCCCTTGGTGCCGAGATCGGAGAGCACGAAGCGCGCGGCGATGTACGGCGGAGTCTCGAGCGGGATGAGCGTCGCTCCGCCGGTGAAGAAGTTGTCGTACTCATCGGTGCCGCGCCCGAAGTCCTCGTCGACGCCGCTCTCAGCGAACCTGTTGAAGCGTTCGACGGTCTCGGTCAGATCGGTGAGACCGAGCTTCTCGGACAGCTCGGCGATGGTGTCGGCCTGGACCCAGGTGCCGGCCTTGAGGTGCTCGGCCGGATCTCCCTCGGGCATGGCGATCGCTGGGAGGCCTCCGCCCTCGCGGGAGTCGAACACGAAGTGGGACGGGATGCGATTCGGCGCGCCTGCCATCTGGATGCCGAACTGGTCGTACGGGAGGCTCTCGTTGGCATAGCGGCGACCGTCAGCGTCGACCATGACGCCGCCGCGGAAGCCGAGCGTGAACGAGCCTCCGCCTTCGGGCTGCTCGAGCCCGGGGCAGAGCCACGCCTGCTCCATGTGGTCGGTCCGTGCGCCGAGGGCGCGGCCGGCCTCGATGATCTCGCCGGTGTTGGTGCCCGCCGGAGCCATGGTCCACTCGGCTGCGCCGGGTACGCCGTGCTTGGCACGCAGTTCGTCGTTGCCCTCGAAGCCGCCGGCAGCGACGATGACGCCGCGCTCGCCACGGATCGTCGTGCCATCGGCCGTCGTGACGCCGACGATGCGACCGTCCTCGACGATGTAGTCGGTCACGTGGTGGTCTGTCAGCACAGTGCCGCCATCGCGTACGAACGCCATCAGGGTGCGAGCGATCAGCGCTTGGCCTCCGCTGAGGGTGTTGCGGCCACCTTCGCCGGCGCGGTCACGTTCGACCGGCGGTCGTACGAGCACGGCGACCTCGGCGGGAAGTTCATCGCGGCGGATGTTGGTCGGCTGGATCGATCGGCCCATTGGCACCCGGCCCGGCATGTCGAAGTACTCGGGGAACGGGGACCACTCCCACCCAAATGCGTCGTCGGTTTCGAGCTCGGCCACCAGCTTGGGCGACTCGGCGAGGAACACCTCGACGTTGGTCGACAGCGGCGTGGGGAGAAGTGCCTCGAGGTATGAGCGAGCGCCCTCCGTCGAGTCGCTGAGCCCGGCCCGTTGCTGCACCTCGGTTCCGGGAAGCCAGCAGGATCCACCGGAGTAGGCGGACGTGCCGCCGACCAGATTGGTGCGTTCCAGCACCACGGTCTTGAGCCCGGCCTTCTGCGCAAAATAGGCGCCAATCAGGGCGCCGCCACCGGATCCGACAACAACAACGTCGTAGGTCATTTCGTCATGCTAGGGCAAAAACTGGAACACGTTCTATCTGTGTTCTACTCTCTTGCCATGCCTCAGACACTCGACACTGACACGTACCGCGGCCCGCACTCGGGCCAGATGCTGCTCCACTCACTCAGGCGGCACCGCAACGCGAACGTGCTTCAACTCGGCGATCGGACGATCACCGGACAAGAGTTTTCCGACCAGATGAGCCGCTACGTACGCGCTCTCGAAGACCTGGGCGCCGGCAGCGGAGCAGCCGTTGGACTGCTCGCAGCCAACCGCCCGGAGGTACTTTTCATCATCGGCGCGGGTCAGACGCAGGGCTACCGACGTACGGCGCTGCACCCGCTGGGATCGCTCGACGACCACGCATACGTGCTCGAGGACGCTGGCGTCAGCGCCTTGATCGTCGACAACATCGACAAGTTCCTGGAACGCGCCGAAGCGCTGAAGGAAAAGGTGCCCGGCCTCACGACGATCATCACGATCGACGACCTCGCGGCGAAGGCTGCGACGTACGACGCCCAGCCGCTTGAAGCCAAGGATCTCGCGTCGGATCACGTCGTCGGAGTGACGTACACCGGCGGTACGACTGGCAAGCCCAAGGGCGTCATCGGTACGGCGTCGAGCATCGCTGCGATGACGCAGATCCAGCTCGCCGAGTGGGAGTGGCCCGAGGCGCCGACCTTCCTGATGTGCACGCCGCTGTCGCATGCCGGCGCTGCGTTCTTCGCACCGGTCGTCGCCAAGGGCGGTCGCCTCGTGGTGCTGCCCGGCTTCGATCCGGCCAACGTCCTCAAGACGATCGAGGAGGAGAAGATCACCGCGACGATGCTCGTACCGAGCATGCTCTACGCGCTGATGGACCACCCCGACTCGCATACTCGCGATCTCTCCAGCCTGGAGACGATTTACTACGGCGCTTCGGCGATCAACCCCGTACGCCTGGCTGAGGCGATCGAGCGTTTCGGCCCGATCTTCGCCCAGTACTTCGGCCAGTCCGAGGCACCGATGGTCATCTCCTATCTCGCCAAGGGCGATCACACGCCCGAGCGTCTCGCCAGCTGCGGACGCCCGAGCGCGTTCCTCCGTACGGCCCTGCTGGGCGAGGACGGCAAGCCCGTCGCTCAGGGTGAGCCCGGTGAGATCTGTGTCGCCGGACCGCTCCTGGCCGCCGGCTACTGGAACAAGCCCGAAGAGACCGCTGAGGCGTTCCACGACGGTTGGCTGCACACCGGCGACATTGCCCGTGAGGACGAAGACGGCTTCTGGTACATCGTCGATCGCGTCAAGGACATGATCGTCACTGGCGGCTTCAACGTGTTCCCGCGCGAGGTCGAGGACGTCATTGCCGAGCACCCGGCTGTTGCGCAGGTCGGCGTGATCGGCACACCGCACGAGAAGTTCGGCGAGGCTGTCACCGCAGTTATCGTGCTCCGTCCCGACGCCGACACCAGCGAAGAGGCGATTGCGACGCTGACCAAGGACATCCAGGCCTTGGTGAAGGACCGCAAGGGTGCGGTTCAGTCACCGAAGGACGTCATCATCGCCGACTCATTGCCGCTCACTGCGCTCGGCAAGCCCGACAAGAAGGCGCTACGTGCGAACTTCTGGACCGGAGACAGAAGCGTCGGCTGACGATACGTGGTCTCGATACACCTCCTCGCGCGGGCGCTCGTCGGTACTCGACCACCGAGTGACGGGACCTTTCTCGGTGGTCGAGTGCGACCGAGGAACGAGGGAGCGTATCGAGACCACATCAACTGTGGACAGACCATTCGCCTTGCTCGTTGAGCGTGCCCGAGGCTGGGCCGATGAGCGGCGGATACATGTACATCCTGCGATGCGCCGACGGTTCGTACTACGTCGGCAGCACGCGCGACATCATCACTCGAATGCGTCAACATCAGACCGGCGAGGGCGCTGCGTATACGCGTAGCCGACTCCCCGTTGAGCTCGTCTACTGCATTTGGGCCGAGTCAGTCGTGCAGGCTTTCTGGTTCGAGAAGCGAGTGCAGAACTGGTCCCGAGCCAAGCGGGAGGCGTTAATTGAGGGCCGACTGGATCTGCTTCCTGAGCTGGCCAAGAAACGCTTCGATCGCTGATGGCATGCGTTACGTGGTCTCGATACTGGCCCTCGTTCCTCGGGCCAACTCGACCACCTAGTTATGGCGCGTTCGCGTCGGCTGACTCGCGTACGCCGAGTCGGCGCTGGCGTTCGACAGTTGCCGCGTAGAACGCCCAGCCGAACGTGAAGCTCGCGAAGAGCGTCACGACGAAGAACAGGACCGGTTTGTTGATGCCGCGCCGCCGGCCGTCGATGATCGCGACCAACGGCAGGATCACCACGTTGGCGATGATGAAGTCGACGCCGGCCGAGCTCGCTGCGGGGTTGTCGAACATCAGCTTCATGTACTGCTCCCACGAGCCGTCACCGACCAGCGGGTTCGTGAGCCAGCCGTCGGTGTTCTCGGTGACGAACTTGATGTTGAACGTCCACCCGGCGGCGATCGACGCGATCCCGACCACGTAGAGCGCGATCTCGAAGCCCGAGAACATCGGACCGTTGTCGGGGCGCCGGAAGATCGCCTTGTTGGTGCGGATGATGAGGCCGATGACGACGAAGGCAAGAAGTGCGTGCACGGTGAGTGAAAGCATGGCTACACCGTCGGCCCAACTCGATGTTTTGTCAATGTTGACGGAACTGTGCGTGCGAACTGTTGCGATACGTTCTGCCCATGGCCCGGAATCCACAGACCGCTCGCAGTGAGCGCACCCGCATCGCCCTGCGGCGCGCGGCTCTGGCCCGGTTCCAGTCCCAAGGAGTCGAGGCGACATCGGCCGAGCAGATCGCCGAGGATGCCGGCGTCACTCTGCGTACGTTCTACCGTCACTTCCCGTCGAAGCACGATCTGCTGTTTGCCGACTACGACTCGGGGCTGCAGTGGTTTCGAGGTGCGATGGCCGCGCGGCCTGCCGACGAGCCGATCGTCGAATCTGTACGTGCCGCGATCTTCGCGTTCCCATACGACGTGCAGCCGCTCACTCAGATGGCGGCCTTCCGTGCCGCCGAGCTCGACCCAGACCGCATCGTCGCCCACCTGAGGCAGGTCGAGGCTGACTTGGCGACTGCGATCACCGAGATTCTGCACCGACGCTTTGACGGCGAGGATCGAGCACTCGATGTCGTTGTGACTGCACGCTGCATTGCGGCCGCGCTGTTCGGGGCGATGGAGGTCTGGATGCTGCGCGATAGGCGGACGCTCGCCGACCTGGCCGAGGCCAGCCACGCGTCCCTGACCGCACTCGAGAACGGTTTGGGCGATGACGGGATGTTTCGTCACTATTGACGAAACTATGGTCAGGGTGCCACCGTGCCCTCATGGCAATGGACACGACGTACGACGCCGTCATCATCGGGGCTGGCCACAACGGACTGACCGCCGCGCTCCTCCTGCAACGCGCCGGCTTGCGCACGGTCTGCCTTGAGGCGAAGCGGTATACCGGCGGCATGGCGTCAACCGTCGAGCTCTTCGATGGCTACAAGTTCGAGATCGCCGGATCGGTCCAGCTGCCGACTTCGATGATTGTGAGCAAGGAGCTCGGCCTAGACACCCTCCCGCAGGTTGAGCTCGAAGTGATGTCGGTGTCGATCATCGAAGAAGGCATCGAGCCGCTGATCTACTACACGGATCTCGGTGACGCGGCCGTCCACATGGAAGAGAAGCATGGCATCGAGGTCATGATCGGGATGGCCGAGATGATGGGCTGGAGTGCCGCGCCGACTCGCGCCCTGGGCCGATTCGAGGCGGGCACGCTGCCCAAGAGCCTTGACGAGATGTATGCCTGCGCGTCGACCGACGCCGAGCGAGCCAGCATCACCGAGATGCTTTTCGGAAGCGCCACCGACGTACTGGACCGGTACCTCCCGGACAAGAAGAAGCACGCAGCCCTCCGCGGAATGCTCGCGTTCCTCGCAGTGAACTCGACGTACCGCGGACCGTCGAGCCCTGGTAGCGCCGCGGGCTTGGCATTCGGTATGGCTGTGCCGGACGAGAACACGGTCCTGACCAAGAAGCTCAAAGGCGGCATCGGCGTCCTCACTCAACACCTGGCCGATCAGTACGCCGAAGCCGGAGGCGAGATCAGGCTCGAGGCCTCGGTCAGCGAGATCGTGGTCGCCGATGGCCACGTTGCGGGGGTCGTGCTCGACGGCGGAGAACGGATCGACGCCGCCACGGTCGTGTCCGCTGTCGCTCCCGACCTGACCCTCAACACCCTGGTCACCGATGGCGCAGTCGAGGTTGGATTGAGCACTCGACTGGACGGAATCGACCATCGCGGCAGCTACGTACAAATGCACTTCGCGCTCGATGGAGTGCCCGAGTTCGTGGCGCCGTACGAGTTCCTCAACGACCCGAAGATGCAGAGTGCGATCGGACTCTTCGCAACTCCTGAGGAGCTGCAGCGCCAGTTCGAGGACAGCAAGCGGGGCATTGTCCCGGAGACGCCGGCACTGGCATTCCAGATCCCGTCGGCATCCGATCCGGACCTTGCGCCTGCGGGCAAAGCCGCGGCTTCTGCGTTCGCGCTCTGGTTCCCGATCGAGGAGGACCCGTCGGAGTATGCGCGGCTCAAGGCCGAGATGGGTCAGGCCGTGATCGACCGGATCACGACGTTCGCACCGAACTTCGAGAGCCTGATCCTCAAGCACACGACGTTCACTCCGAAGCACATGGGCACGATGTTCGGCGCCCCCGGCGGCGACTACTGCCACGGCCTGATCCACCCTGACCTGCTGGGTCCATACCGTCCGGGCCCGGGTGGATACGTCGATCAGCCCCACAACATCGAAGGCCTCTACCTCGGCAGCGCTGGTTGCTACGGCGGCCCGGGCATCACGTTCATCCCCGGCTACAACGCAGCACAAGCGGTCCTCGCCGACCGCTGACCACCACTCGGCCCCTAGCCCGAGGAACGAGGGCGGGAGCGAAGCGAAGGGGCGCAAGACCAGAGGCTCGCTCGAGCCATTTCGTCTCACCGCGCTTCGGCCTCGTACCCAGACCTCCCAGTCGCTCCGCTCCTTAGCGGGCGAGTGGCTACTTGCCCTGGAACTGGGCGGGGCGCTTCTCGAGGAATGCCCGCGGGCCTTCCTTGGCGTCATCGGACTTGAAGACTGCGGCGCCGACCTTGGCGTCGTCGGCCCAGCAGTCGTCCTCGTGCTTGCCCTCGGAGTCGCGCATCGTCTTGAGGATCGCCTGGACCGCGAGCGGCCCGTTGGCAACGATCATGTCCGCGAGCTCGTGTGCCTTGGCCAGGGCGGTGCCGTCCGGTACGACGTGGCCGATCAGGCCGAGCTCCTTCGCCTCGGGGGCGAGGATCGGTCGACCGGTGAGCAGCAGCTCAGCGGCGACGGTGTACGGGATCTGCCGCGGCAGGCGTACGGCAGAGCCGCCCAGGGGATAGAGGCTCCAGCGGGCTTCGGCGACACCGAACTTGGCGGACTCGCCAGCCACCCGGATGTCGGTGCCCTGCAGGATCTCGGTGCCACCCGCGATTGCCGGGCCCTCGACGGCTGCAATCAACGGCTTGGTGAGTCGGAACCCCTTGAGCAAGCCCTTGAGGATTGTCGGGTCGAAGTCGCCCGACTCAAAGCTGTCGCCCGGCGGCTTCTCGTTCGCCGTGCTGAGGTCCATGCCTGCACAGAAGTAGCCACCGGCGCCGGTCAGGATGCAGACCCGGATCTCCGGGTCGGAGTTCACCCGGTCCCAGGCGTCCTCCATGATCCTGAGCATCTGCGACGAGAGCGCGTTGCGGCGCTCGGGTCGATTCATCGTCACGATGAGCTTGTGACCGTCCTGCTCGACGAGACAGTCGGGAGAGGTATCTGCGGTTTCTGGCATAGGAGGCAGCGTAGTCAAAAACGAGAACGTGTTCTAGTCTTGGCCCCATGGCACTGAACATCGCTGACCTTTTCGAGCACGCCGTCGACGCAGCTCCCCAGAACCCAGCCGTCAAGGTGGGCGAGCGGACCGTCACCTACGCGGAGCTCGAGTCCGAGTCCAACAAGCTGGCGCACTACCTGCAGTCCCGGGGCGTCAAGCCCGGCGAACACGTCGCGGTCTACGCCAAGAACAGCATTGAGCACGTCATTGCAGTTCTCGCGATCGTCAAGATCCGCGCGGTCAACATCAACGTCAACTACCGCTACGTCGAGGGTGAGCTCAACTACCTCTTCGACAACGCCGACGTGGTGGCCTTGATCGTTGAGCGCACCTACGCACCGCTGGTGGCCAAGACCAAGCCCAACCACCCCAAGCTGCAGACCGTCGTCGTCATCCCCGATGTGATCGAGCCCGACGACCAGTCAGACATCTCCGCGTTCGACGGAGTTCTGTACGCCGACGCGATCGCCGACCAGTCCGCCGAGCGCGACTTCGCCGAGCGCAGCGCCGACGACCTGCACATCATCTACACCGGCGGCACGACCGGCTTCCCGAAGGGCGTCATGTGGCGCCACGAAGACTTCTGGCGCACCCTTGGCGGCGGCATCGACTTCTACACCGGTGAGAAGCTCGACGAGTTCGACCAGTCGAAGCAGGCGGCCCAGGACGGCCGGATGGTCACGTTCCCGCTCAGCCCGCTGATGCACGGCGGCGCTCAGGCCGGTCTGCTGATGCACCTGTTCGCCGGCCACCTGACGATCCTCGAGCCGAAGTTCGACGCCCAGCGCACCTGGGAAATCATCGACGAGAACGGCGTGATGCTGATCTTCATGACCGGCGACGCCATGGCGCGACCGCTGATCGAGGAGTTCGAGCGCAAGGCCGCCACCGATGCGCCGTACAGCGGTGCGAGCCTGTTCGCCGTCTCGAGCAGCGCCGCGATCTTCTCCCCGGAGGTCAAGGAGCGCTGGATCGAGGCCCTCCCCAACCCCGTCTACACCGACTCCGTCGGTGCCAGCGAGACCGGTTTCCAGGGCATGGGCATGCAGGACAAGACGCACATCTCGAGCGACGGCCCGGTCGTCGGTCTCGGCCCGAGCAGCGTGGTCCTCGATGAGGACAACAACGTCCTCGACCTGGCCACCAACGTCGGCAAGATCGGACGGCTCGGTCGTGGCGGCTCGGTGCCGGTCGGTTACTACAAGGACGAGAAGAAGTCCGCGGAGACCTTCCTGGTCGTCGACGGTATGCGGATCTCGGTCCCCGGCGACTTCGCGCGGATCGAGGAAGAGGGCAAGGTCACTCTGCTCGGTCGTGGCTCCAACTGCGTGAACACCGGCGGCGAGAAGGTCTACCCCGAAGAGGTCGAGATGGCGATCAAGCGCCACCCGGCCGTCTACGACGTGCTCGTCGTCGGCATCCCGGACGAGAAGTTCGGCCAGGCTGTCGCCGCTCTGATCCAGCCGCGTGAGGGCGAGACCCTCGAGCTCGAGGAGCTGCGCAACTACCTGCGCGAGTTCCTGTCCGGCTACAAGCTTCCGCGAGTTTTGTCGCTCGTTCCGGAGATCCCGCGCAACGCCACAGGCAAGGCGCAGTACCCCCGTGCCAAGGAGCTATTGCTCGAGGCCCAGAACGCAGAAGGGGCTAACGCCTGATGCAAACCGAGCTCTGCGAACGTTTCGGGATCCAGTACCCGATCTTCGCCTTCACCCCGTCCGAGCACGTCGCCGCTGCCGTTTCGCGCGCCGGAGGTCTCGGTGTCCTGGGCTGCGTACGGTTCAACGATGCCGACGAGCTCGACGGCGTCCTGGACTGGATGGACGAGAACACTGACGGCAAGCCCTACGGCGTTGACGTCGTCATGCCGATGAAGATCCCCACCGAGGGCAAGTCGGTCGACCTGAAGGCAATGATCCCCGAAGAGCACATCTCCTTCGTTGATCGCACCCTGCAGCAGCTCGGCGTACCGCCGCTGCCCGAGGGTGAAGGACGCGAAGGCGTCCTGGGCTGGCTGCACTCGGTTGCACGCTCGCACGTCGACATCGCCCTCAATGGCAAGCACCGTCCCGTGCTGATTGCCAACGCGCTCGGATCGCCGCCCAAGGATGTCATCGACCAGGCGCACGAGGCCGGCGTTCAGGTTGCCGCCCTTGCCGGTGCCGCGAAGCACGCCATGTCGCATGTGGCCAACGGCGTCGACATCATCATCGCCCAGGGCTACGAGGCCGGTGGACACACTGGTGAGATCGCCAGCATGGTGCTCACCCCGGAGATCGTCGACGCTGTCGGACCCGACGTCGCTGTGCTCGGTGCCGGTGGCATCGGCCGTGGCCGACAGGTCGCAGCATCCCTCGCTCTCGGCGCCCAGGGCGTCTGGACCGGATCGGTCTGGCTCACGACCGAGGAATACGCGAACCTCAACACCAATGCCGGTATGACCGAAGCGTTCCTTCGGGCATCCAGCGCTGACACCGTTCGTACGCGGGTCTACACCGGGAAGCCGGCCCGACTCCTCAAGACCAAATGGACTGAGGCTTGGGAAGCCGAGGATGCGCCGACGCCGCTGCCCATGCCGCTGCAGAACCTGCTGGTCGCTGACGCGCACAGTCGGATGAACTCCGCTGGCAACCCGGATGTCATCTCGATGCCGGTCGGTCAGATCGTCGGATCGATGAACACGGTGCGCCCCGTTGCCGAGGTCATGGCTGACCTGATCAGTGAGTACGAAGAGACGGTCAAGCGCCTTTCTTCGCTGTAAGTCGAAAATTTCTAGAACTTGTTCTAGAAATTGCGTGCTTTGAATCGATCGCTGCTTTACCTTGGTGATGGTGTTCTGGGTCACACTCCCGACCCTCACGCCCGATCACACTCCCGATCACAGTTAAGGCTTCTGTCTTGCGACGACTGCGCTCAAGTTCCCACGACTCACCCAACAAGCACCGACGCGTCCGCCGCGTCGCAGGCAGTGCTCTGGTCGCATTCACGCTGGTACTTGCCGCTGCATGCGGCGGTTCCACGCTCGATCCCGAGTACGTCCAGTCCGCCAACAACCCGAACGGCGTCAGCGGCGGCGGAACGCCCGGCGACGTAACCGGGTCCGGGGACACACCTGCCGGAACTGATCCGGATGCGGGCGACTCCGGGACTGGAGACTCGGGCGGCGGAGCATCCATTCCGGGCGTGAAGGCTGCGTCATGTGATGGGTTCAAGAACCAAAAGGGCATCACCGACAAGACGATCCTGCTCGGCAACGCGTCGGACATCAGCGGTCCAGTGCCGGGACTGTTCTCGGCAGCGCAGCAGGGCACCAAGGCGTACATCGCGTACTTCAACGCGACGACGAACATCTGTGGCCGCAAGCTTGAGCTGACCACCCTGGACTCCCGTACGGATGCCGGTGCCGACCAGCAGGCCTACACCAAGCTTTGCGAGACGGTGTTCGCAGCGGTCGGCTCGATGTCGGCGTTCGACTCGGGTGGTGCCGGGACGGCTGAGAAGTGTGGCCTCCCCGACATCCGTACTGCGGCGGTCACCGCGACCCGCAACGCGTGCAGCACCTGCTTCGGCGCACAGGCGACCGGAGCGCGTGAGTTCAGCAATGCGATCCCCGACTTCTTCGTCAAGCACTACAAGGCCGCCAGCCAGAAGGCCGCCTTCCTCTACCTGAACGCCGGAGCGTCCGCCGAGAATGCGGTCACCCAGCAGAAGATCGAGACCAGGCGCGGGATGAAGTTCGTCTACTCGTCAGGCATCGATGTCGCCGAGTTCAACTACGGCCCCTACGTCCAGCAGATGAAGAGCAAGGGTGTGCGCTGGGTGCAGTTCATCGGCGGATACCAGCAGGGAGTCCGTCTCGCACAGGCCATGCAGTCCGCCAACTTCAAGCCGGATGTGATGTTCTTTGACCCGACCGTCTACGACGCCGGATTCGTCCGGAGCGGTGGATCCGCTGTTGAGGGTGCAATCACGTTCACCAACTTCACTCCCTTCGAGGAGTCGCAGCCCGAGATCAACCTCTACAAGCGGTGGCTCCAGCAGGTTGCCCCCGGCGCAGCCCCGACGTTCTTCGGGCTCTTCGCCTGGTCGGCCACCAAACTGTTCGTCGCCGAGTCGCTCAGTCTGGGCGGCAAGCTCACTCGGTCCTCGCTGGTGGCGAACGTGAGGGGCGTCCGTGCATGGAAGGCCGACGGCGCACACGGTCCGATGGACGTGGGCGGCAAGCACTCACCGTCTTGTGTCAGGTTCCTCCAGCTGCGTGGCGGCAAGTGGGTGCCGTTGAAGGGCACCGCGTACGTCTGCCACGGCGC
>NZ_JAKFEL010000249.1:0-20226 GCF_036675695.1 Aeromicrobium sp. | reverse complement strand
TACGCGGCCAAGCGATTTGCGCGCCCGCTGTACTACTCGATGATGAAGAAGGCTTCATTCCAGATGGCGAAGAAGGACTGACATGCGCAAGAACGTTCTGATCACCGGAGCAAGCTCCGGCCTTGGCGCCGGTATGGCCCGCATCCTCGCTGCCAAGGGCCACAATCTGGCTCTGACCGCGCGCCGCGTGGACCGACTCGTTGCGCTCAAGGCCGAGCTCGTCGAGGCCAATCCCACGATCGAGGTCGTGGTGCACGAGCTCGACGTCAACGATCACGACCAGGTGTTTGCGGTGTTCAAGATGGCCATCGGCGAGCTCGGCGGGCTTGACCGGGTCATCGTCAACGCTGGCCTCGGCAAGGGCGGTCGCATCGGCACCGGCAAGTTCTACGCCAACAAGCAGACGGCCGAGACCAACTTCGTGGCAGCTCTGGCGCAGTGCGAAGCGGCGATGGAGCACTTCTACGAACGCAAGGCTGGCCACCTTGTCGTCATCTCCTCAATGTCGGCGATGCGCGGTATGCCGTCGGCCATGACGACATATGCGGCGACCAAGTCCGCTGTCGCGATGCTCGCGGAGGGCATTCGCTCAGACCTCATCGGTCGCAAGGGTCACGACATCAAGGTCACCACGCTCTACCCCGGCTACATCGCCTCGGAGATGAACGAGGCAGTGCAGAAGGAGGCGCGGATGATGGTCGACACCGAGACGGGCTGCAAGGCGCTGGTCAAGAAGATCGAGGCCGAGGTCGTCGACGCCGCCGTGCCAGCCTGGCCGTGGGCGCCGATCGGCAAGGTCATGAAGCACGCGCCACTAGGCGTCGTGCGCAAGCTTGTCTAATGGACTGAACTGTTTGAGCTTCTTGCGGCCTGAGATGAACACCCGGGTGGCAATGAAGCCGACGCCTGCGGCATGGGTGGCCAGCACAAGACCGAGGATGATGCCTCCGATGATCAGGATCCACTCGGTCATACGAACATTTTAGTGCCCTCGTACGCTGCTCTGGTGGCGGATCTGGAAGACATCATCGAAGCGATCGACCACCTTCGGCCGACCGTTCCGCGAATCGTGGTGGCGATCACCGGCTTCGGTGGCGCGGGGAAGTCGACCCTGAGCCGAGCCTTGGTCGAGGCTGTCCCCGGCAGCGTTCGACTACACGGCGACGACTTCCTCGACCCGATGAGATCCCATCTGCGGTCTCGGGACTGGGACGGCGTCGAACGCAGCCGCATCAGGTCCGAGGTCGTTGAGCCGTTCCGTCGCGGCGAGCCCGCGATCTATCGCCCGTATGACTGGAACGTTGGAGCACTCGGACCGTTGACCACACTGCCCGAGGCGACGGTCCTCATCGTTGACGCGATAGCGCTGCTTCACCCTGAGCTTGAGGGCTGCTTCGATCTGACTGTCTGGGTCGATGTCGACCTCGAGACAGCCGCCAAGCAGGGGATCCAGCGTGATCGACAGGCAGGCAGCGATCATGACGCGCTGTGGGACGAGGTGTGGGTCCCGAACGATCGCGAGTTCGCCAAGACGTACGACCCGATTGGCCAGGCAGACCTGCTGTATCGAGCGAACTAGCCCTGGCGACCCTTGAAGCGTGGGTTCTGCTTGTTGATCACAAACGTGCGACCGCGCCGGCGTACGACCTGGGCGCCTGGCTGGTTCTTGAGCGAGCGGAGTGAGTTGCGGACCTTCATGGGTGCTCCTTGGGAACGTAGAGTCCGCGCTGGACAGCGCGGACGAGGCGACGCGGGACGCGGTGCTCGACCCCGTCGACCGTGATCGGGACGAGCTGAACCGGCTGGGCCTTCCAGCTGGATCTGCGATGACGGGTGTTGCTTCGGGACATCTTGCGTTTGGGTACGGCCATGACAGCTCCTTCTGGTCAGGCGGCTAGTCGGACGGGGCCGAGCCAGGGCTCGAAGCCGTCCTGATCGGACTCCCAGATGACGCCCCGTGTCGCGAGTTCGTCATCGGTGAGCAGGCAGTGCTCGAACAGCGCCAGGAGCGAGTCCTTGCCGTCGTCGATTCCAGTCACGAGGAGACGGGTGTGTGTCTCGGTGGTGCCGTGGCTGCACGGTCCGACGCTGAGCTGTCCGCCAGCGCCGTCCCACTGGCAGATCGTGTCTGGCCGGGTCGGCAGCCAGAAGCAGCCGCGCGACCGGCGAGCGTCGCCGGCGAGACCTTCGAGGTTCTCCATCAAGCGGTCCGGGTGGAACGGCCGGTCTGATCGCAGCTCGACGGTCCACACCTCGCCGATCTCGATTGGATCGAACTCGCCCGCGTATGTCGGGTCCACCCAGTCCTCGGCTTCATCGTGCAGCCGACGGCGGGCGATCAGTTCTACGACATCGATCGCCAGGTGGTCGGTGAACACCACTGCGCCCGGCCGCAGCATGGCTGACGTGAGAACTCGATCCGTCTCGTCGATTTCGTCGACGATGACCACGGCGTCGGCGTACTCGATCATCGCGGCATGCGTCTCGGCGACACCTCGGCCGTCCTCGGCTGACGTGTGCAGGTGGCGTTCGCGCAGCAAGTCGTCACCGAGGAGGTCAGCACGAGCGGTCGGGCCGTTGACGACGGCGAGTACCGCGGCGACATGCAGCACCGAGCCAATGGGGTGCTCAGTCGAGAGGATCCGGCACACCTGGGTTGCCTCAGCGGCGACCGGGAGGTGGGCAATGATCGATCCCCACCGGCCGTCGCGAGCCAACCGCTCGAGCGTCGGCATGACGTCCTCGCGCAATGCACAGCCGACGCACGCATGATCGAGATCAATGTGCGTACGTTCGACGACTCCTGCGGCGTCACTGACGATGCGTGTGAGAACTTGGCGGTCGACGTCGATCGTGTGCCGCACTGTCACCGCATTCGGCGTGTCCCACTGCAGGCCGATCATCGTGCTTGCCATGGCGTCAGCGTCGATCCCCGTGATGAGGACGAGCGGGGTGCTCATGCGTTTCCGTAGCGACGGTTGAACTTCTCGACGCGCCCCTCGGTGTCGAGCACGCGCCCCTTGCCGGTCCAGTACGGGTGGCTCGCAGTAGAGATCTCGACGTCGATGACGGGATAGGTCGTGCCGTCGATCTCGATGGTCGTGGAGCTCGTCAGAGTCGAGGCGGAGACGAAGGTGAGATCGCCCGACCTGTCGCGGAACGCCACGGGCGCATAGTGCGGATGGATGCCGTGCTTCATGGGTTTGGCTTTCGAGTAGGCTTAATGAGAATGATTGTCATTCTACATAAGGAGTCATGAATGTCTCGCGTGTGTCAGGTCACTGGGGCGGAAGTGGGGTTCGGGCACAACGTCTCGCACTCACATCGACGGACCAATCGGCGGTTCGACGCCAATATCCAGCGCAAGCGCTACTGGGTCCCGAGCTTGGGCCGTCAGGTCACGCTGCGAGTCAGCGCGCGCGGAATCAAGACGATTGACGTGCGCGGCATCGACGCCGTCGTCGCGTCGATCCTGGCCAGAGGAGGGCGGGTCTGATGAGCAAAGGAAATGAGCTGCGCCCCATCGTCAAGCTTCGCTCGACAGCTGGAACCGGCCACACCTATGTCACTCGCAAGAACCGGCGTAACGATCCTGAACGGATGGTCCTTCGGAAGTTCGATCCGGTCGTACGACGCCACGTCGAGTTTCGGGAGGAGCGCTGATGGCGAAGCGCAGCAAGATCGTCGCGAATGAGCGGCGTCGGCAGATGGTCCAGCGCATGGCCGGGCGGCGATCGGCCCTACGCGCCGCAAGCCGCGACACGAGACTGAGCCTCGAGGAGCGTGTTGAGGCGAGCCGGGCGCTGTCCCGGATGAAACGCGATTCGTCAGCCGTGCGGGTGCGCAATCGCGACCAGGTGGACGGGCGGCCGCGCGGCTACGTCCGCAAAGCGGGACTGTCCCGCATACGGTTCAGGGCGGCGGCTCATCGAGGCGAGCTCCCGGGTGTCACCAAGTCGAGCTGGTAGCTGCCCGATTCAATCGCTCGGTTTCAGGAGATCGAGAAGGGCTGAGCCGTTGATTCGAGGACGCTCAGCCACAGGTCACCCTCGGGCGAGACATTGTGCGAGCCCTGCGTCACGAACGGGATCGGCACGTTGACGAAGCGATGGCGCCGACGCCCGACGACGATGTCAGTTCGGCCTGCCATCGCAGCATGGACTGCAGTCTGGGCCAGGCGGGCGCAGTAGACCGAGTCGGAAGCATCTGCCGGCACCGAGCGGATCGCGTAGCCGGGATTGAAGTAGCGCATCGTCAGTGGCTGGTCCGCGTTGGCGAAGTGCTTGGTGATCTGCTCGCGCAGATAACGTGCGATGTCGCCGAGAACGGTGTTGCCGCTCGGGTCCATACGATCACTCGCCGGTATGAGGTGCTGCCCGGCTCCTTCGGCCAGCACGATCACGGCGCTTCCACGTGCGGCAACGCGTCGTTCGAGCAGGGCGAGCAGTCCGTTGTCGCCGTCCAGTGAGAAGTCGACCTCGGGGATCAAGACGAAATCCGCGTCGTGGTTGGCGAGTGCGGCGTAGCACGCAATGAAGCCGGCATGCCTGCCCATCACCTTGACGATGCCGATACCACCGACGGCCGCCTCCACCTCGACCCGCGCCGCCTTGATCGACTCCGCTGCCTTGGCGAATGCCGTCGAGAAGCCAAAGCTCTGGCCGATGTGGGGGATGTCGTTGTCGATCGTCTTGGGCACGCCAACGACACCGATCGTGAGTCCACGTCGTTCGATCTCGACCACGATGTTGTGGGCACCGCGCATCGAGCCGTCGCCGCCGATCACCATGAGGATGTTGATGCCCTCGTCGACCAGCCGGTCGACGATGACGGCGGGATCCTGCGCGCCGCGCGACGTCCCGAGCACCGTGCCGCCGCGCTCGTTGATGCGCGCGACCGACTCGGGAGTCAGCTGAACGATGTCATGGCCGAGCTCTGGAACGAAGCCGGCGTACCCGTGCTGGAAGCCGACCACATCGCGTACGCCGTAGTGCGTGTAGAGCTCAAGGACTATGGCGCGGATGACGTCATTGAGCCCGGGGCACAGTCCGCCGCAGGTCACGACGGCAACTTTGGTGGTTGCAGGGTCGAAGAAGATCTTGTCGCGCGGGCCACCTGACTCGAAGGTCGGCAGGTCCTCGAGCTGGACTCCGCGGGACTCGATCAGCGCGAGGGTGTCGTCGTACAGGATCCGGTCGTGCTCACCGACGTAGTACTCGTTGGTAGTGCGACCGCCGACGTACAGCGCCAACGGCGAATCAACCGTGCACGGACCGAGTGAGCTGACCTGAAGATCGTCGAGGGTGACCACGGGTCAATCCTATATGAGGAAACCCTCACGTTTCACAGTGGTTTCAGGGCTTGAAGATCAGGCACGTCGAGGTCGCCGTGGCCAGCAAGCGACCGTCCGAATCGCGTATGTCGGCTTCGACGAATGCCGCTCGCGAGCCCGGCTTGGTGACCCGGCCGTGGGCGACGACCCGGCCGGTGTCGGAGGTGATGCCGCGCAGGAAGCTGACGTTCAGATCGAGTGAGGTGTACGCAGTGCCGACCGGCAGCGTCGTCTGGACAGCGCACCCGCACACAGAGTCGAGCAGCGTCGCGAAGAAGCCGCCGTGCACCGAGCCGATCGGGTTGTAGTGCGACTCGTCCGGAGTCGCCGCCATGACGGCCTCGCCGGGGGCAACGCTGGCGATCTCGAGGTTGATGTGGCTCGCGATCGGTGGGGCGGGGAGCTTGCCGTCGATCATCGCCTGCAAGTAGTCGAGCCCGCTCATCGTCAGCGCAGCGGCTGCCTGCGGGTGCGGGTCAACCCAAGTGATGGTCTTGGACTTCTGCTCGAGCTCGATGGTCATGACAGGTCCCTTTCGGTGCGGACCAAAAGAGCGTAGCATCTGAGTTGGCAATCCAAACTTAGAGTGAGCCAGATCTCAGGAGGACGTATGGGCTGGTCCGACTACGACTCGTCGAGCTGTTCGATCGCGCGAACCGCGGAGGTTCTCGGCGATCGCTGGACCGTGCTGGTCGTTCGCGATCTGTTCAACGGGGTACGTCGCTTCGATGCGCTGCAGTCCCACCTCGGCATTGCCCGGGATGTGCTCGCGAAGCGATTGAAGTTGCTCGTCGACGAAGGCCTCGTCGAACGACGTGACTACAAGGCAGAGGGCGAGCGAGCTCGCCAGGAGTACGTGCTGACCGCGGCCGGACGAGACCTGCGAACGGTTCTGGTCGCGCTCATGGACTTCGGCGACAAGCATCGCGCAGGCGTTGATGGCCCTCCGGTCGCGCTGCACCACCGCGACTGCGGCGAGGCGATCCACACCCACCTGACTTGCGACGCGGGCCACCCGATCGACACCACCACCCGGGCCGAGCTCATACCGCTGCCCGGCGCACGCCTACTGGTTCAGGCGTAGGAGTAGGCCTCGAGTGGGAAGCGGCCCGCTTCGCGGAAGGCGTTGATCGTTGACGTCGGTCGCAGGATCGCCGCTTCACCGTGCTGGTTGAAGTAGTAGCTGCGCGCCGTCGAGCAGCTGCCGAGGGCGAATACGGAGTCCTCGAGCCGCTCGGTCATCCGGTCGAGGAACTCGGCATTGGCCTCCGGCGTCACCTCGAACGTCGAGGCGCGACGCTTGCTGACTTCACCGAACAACCGCTTCATGTGCTTCATTTGCGACTCGATCGTCGTGAAGTAGGACAGACCGCTGTACGAGTAGGGACTCGCGAGGGTCAGGAAGTTCGGGAAGTGCGGCACGGCGACGCCTTCGTATGCCTGGAAGCGGTTGTCTCGCCACCACTTGCCGAGGTTGCGGCCGTCGCGTCCGATGATCTCGATCGCCGGGAAGTTGACGTCCCAGAGGTTGAATCCGGTCGCGAGGATCAAGGTGTCGATCGTTGTCTTGTTGCCGTCGCTGGTGACGATCCCATCCGGCTCGATCCGCTCGATCGACGTGGTCTCGAGGTTGACGTTGTCGCGGGTGAACGCCTTGAAGTAGTCATTGGAGAACGTCGGACGTTTGCAGCCGAAGTCGTAGTCCGGCGTCAACTTCTTGCGCAGCTCGGGATCGTCGATCTGGCGAGCCATGTGACGCTTCGCGACCCGCTCGGCAATCTTGTTGAACATCTTGAAGCGGCGGTACTTCAGCACGGCCGCGACCATGAGCACCTCGAGCACACCGGAGCCGAAGCCGCGCACGATGCGCTGGGTCAGCGGCACCCTCGCGTACATCGATCGGACGCGCTTCGGGATCTTGGCGTCTGACTTGGGGGTCACCCAGATCGCAGTGCGCTGATAGACGGTCAGCTCAGCCAGGGTGGGCGCGATCTCGGGGATGAGCTGTACGGCGGTCGCGCCGGTGCCGATGACGGCAGCCTTCTTGCCCGCGAGGTCGTACGAGTCGTCCCACTTCGTGGTGTGGATGACCTTGCCTGCGAACGTCTCAATACCGGGGATGTCGGGCATCTTCGGCTGGGACAGGAATCCGGTGGCCGTCAGCAGGTAGCGCGCGTGGAGGCGTTCGCCGCCGGCGACGTTGACGGTCCAGTGCTCGTTCTCGGCATCCCAGACTGCGCCTTCGACGACGGAGTTGAAGCGCATGTGCTTGCGGAGGTCGTACTTGTCAGCGACGTGCGACGCATACTTCTTGAGCTCGTCACCGGGCGCGTACAGGCGCGACCAATGGGGGTTGGGCTCGAAGGAGTAGGAGTACGTCGAGGAAGGGATGTCGACTGCGAGGCCCGGGTAGCGGTTGACATGCCAGGTGCCGCCGAGGTCGTCTTCGCGCTCGAGGATCACCAGATCCTTGAAACCGAGACGGCCGAGCTGGATCGCTGCGCCCATTCCGCCGAAGCCGGCGCCGATGATCGCCGCGTCATGCACCTTGGTGTCCGTCATGGGTCCTCCGTTGACATACCGAGAGTATTTGAACTCAAGTAAAACAGCAGACCGACGATGTGACAACCCCGATGTCGCATTCGCGCGACGATCTGTGGGGCATCATGACCTCATGACGCTCGAAATCATCGTCCGCGGATCCGCGGAGACCCGCCATCCCGCCGAGCGAGCCACCGTCTCGATGGCTGCCTCGATCGAGGGGCCGGACAAGTCGAAGGTGTTCGCCGACGCGGTCGCGCTGCAGGAGCCGCTGTCCAAGCAGCTGCGAGAGCTGGTCGACCTCGATGCCGTGGCGACCTGGTCGAGCGATCAGGTACGCGTCTTCAGCCACCGCCCATGGGACCACGAGGGCAAGCGCCTCGACGTTGTCCATGTGGCGCGGGTGCAGGTCATTGCCGAGTTCGTCGACTTCGAGCGGCTCAGCGGTTTCCTCGACTTCTGGTCGGGCAAGGACGGGATCGAGGTTGGCTACATCTCGTGGGACGTGACGGTCAAGAACCGTCGCGCGTACGAGGCGGAGGCACGCAAGGCAGCTGTCGACGACGCGGTGGCGAAGGCCCAGGTCTATTCCAACGCCGTACGCCGCGGCAAGGTCGTGGCCCTCCAGCTATCCGATCCGGGGATGCTCGGCAACGGCCCTCAGGACTTCGACTCAGGTCCCGGGTCGGCCAAGGTGATGGCGATGGGGGCAGCCGACATGGGCGGCGGGCCCTCGCTCGCGCTTGCACCAGAGCAGATCGTCATCCACGTCGAGGTGGACGCTCGCTTCTCGGCTGAATAGCTGGCCTAGTCGAACCAGATGATCTTGATCAGCGCCAGTGTGCCGATCAACAGGATGAGCCCCCGGAGCACGAGTGGCGGCAGGCGGCGGCCGATACGGGAGCCGAGCAGGCCACCGATCAAGCTGCCTCCACCGATGAGCGCCACGATCCTCCAGTCGATCCGGTCCCACGCGAAGATCATGAATGCCAGGGCCGCAACAGCGTTGAAGAGAGTGCCGAGCACATTCTTGAGTCCGTTGATCGCTTGGATGCCAGCGCTCAGCGTGATGCCGAGCAGGCCCATCAGCAAGATGCCCTGCGCTGCGCCGAAGTAGCCGCCATAGATACCGAGGCCGAAGATGGCCACCATGAGCGCGGGAGTGACATGGCGAGTGTCGTCGGGGTCTTTGCGTTGCGCCGCCCGACGCTGGATCGACGGGCCGACGATGACCATGATGAGCGCGAGCGCGATCAGTGCCGGGACAATCGCGTCGAACGAGCTGGCCGGGAGCGTGAGCAGCAGGGCTGCGCCCGTGATGGCGCCGAGGATCGCGGCGGGTGCAAGGCGAATCAGCGTAGGCATCAACTCGCGGGCCTCATGGCGGTAGCCATACGTTCCGGAGATGCCGCCAGCGACGATGCCGATGTTGTTGGAGACGTTGGCGGTCAGCGCGGGATAGCCGAACAGCAGCAACGTCGGGAAGGTGATGAGGGTGCCCGAACCGACGATCGTGTTGATCATGCCCGCCCAGATTCCAGCGGCAAAGATCACGACGCCCTCGAGCACTCCCTGAGCGTAGCGCCCCCGAGCTGGCGCGGCTGATTATGCCTCTGACCTGCGCAAATACTTGCGGGTGACTTGGCCCCGACGCATACCGTAGGTATGCTCGAAGTATGTTCTGGACCCAGCTGCGCAAGCGGCTCATGATCTGGCGACGCCCCAGCAGCACAGTTCGCAAGCTGCTGCCTGGCCGTGGCCCGATGCGCGTTGTCTATGACAAGGCGGTCGTTCACGAGAGCTACAGCTTCCGCGCTCGGGTGCTGCAGCGGGCCGCACGGCTCGTGTTCAAGCCGCTGCTGAGCATCACGCCGCTCAACGACCGGTCACTCGCGACGATCCGGGCGATCGACCGGTTGTCGGCACGGCGACCCCACTCGCCCCACGTCGAGTCGATCCGTTTCGAGCTGGGCGGCGTGCCCGTCGAGTCCATGGTGCACCGCTTCGGCACGACCAGTGACATGACGATCCTCTATCTCCACGGCGGTGGATTCTTTTCCGGCAGCATCGAGACCCACCGCCGCATCTGCGAGCGGCTCGCCCGCAAGACCGGCGCCACCGTCATCTCGGTCGACTACGTCCAGCTGCCCGAAGGTGCCATCGCCGACTCGGTGCAGGACGTCATCACGGCGTACGAGGCGCTGCTCGAGCAAAGCGTCCACCCGGACAAGATCGTTGTTGCCGGCGACTCCGCCGGTGGCTACCTGACGATGAAGGTTGCCGAGCTCGCCAACCGTCGGGGGCTCCAGGCGCCGGCTGCACTCCTGTGCTTCTCACCGCTGTTGAGCATCGATCCCGATCGTGAGGACAAGGCGGTCGAACGCATCATCCGCCATCGCGACGCCTACCTTCCTGTTCGTCGCATAGCCCAGATCCGCGAGCGCTGGCTACCAGAGGGCTCGGCGATCGAGGGCTACGCGTCACCGCTGCACGGGGCCGCTTACATCACCTCGCCGACCTTCCTGGTCGCTGTCGAGGACGAGATGCTGCGTCCTGAGGTCGAGGCCATGGCTCTGCTGCTGTCCGTGCGCGGCGTTGAGGTGGAGACGCATCTGTGGCGCAAGCAGGTGCACGCGTTCCCGGTGCTGGCGAAAGTGCTGCCAGAGAGCGAGATGGCGCTGCAGCTTGCGGCCGAATTCGCGAGCCGGGCTGTCGGCGAGCTCGATCGTGAGCCTGTCGTCGATCCCGACGCGCATGACGAAGTCATCGTCGGCGAGCTCGTCCCCGACGACGCTGCCTAGGATCGCGCCCAGGCGTCAGCGGGTCGTCGGCGTTGGGGGTCGCCTACGGTTTCGGGCACAGAGTGTCAGCGTGACCAGTTCCCGTTGCCCGCTTTGACCTTGAGTACGGCGGTGATGATGACTGTCGTCTCAAATCGTGTGCCGTTCCAGTCGCCGCAGGTCATCAGCACAATCCCGCTGGGCCCGGTACGCCGGTAGATCTCGTCGGCGACGGTTGCGAACTTGCTGACCTCGAGCACCTGCTCCTTGGTCACCGTGTACGTCAGCGACTTCTTGCCGCTCGACACCGTGATCTTGTCGCCCTTGTCCAGGTCGCCGAGCTCGTCGAACACGCCGTCACCTTTGGAAGCGGTGTGACCGACGATCACAGCGTTCCCTGGCTGGCCTGGCTTGCTGCCGTCCTTCCACCATCCGGTGGCTTCCATGCTGGACGGCACCTCTTGAGCACCCTCGGACGTCGTCCCGACGGGCAGCATCGGCGCATCGACGTCGAGGGACGGGATGATCACACGGTCGCCGGACTTGGCCGGTTGCGCTTTCGTGGTCTCGGTTGACGGCGTCGTCTTAGGGGTGGCCGCCTCAGGCTTCTCATCGGCAGTCAGCAGGAATGCTGCGCCGCCGGCACATGCGAGGACGAGGACCACTGCCGACGCAACAATCCACCTCCGCTTTCGCGAAGGTGGATTGTCAGAGAGTGCTGCGTGGGTCACTTACCGGCGGCCGGGGCAACGGTCGGGTGATCGCTGTCGTCATCGACGCCACCGCAGTTGTTCGGCTTGTCTTTCGAGTCAATCTGGACTCCGTCTTCGCCTTCTTCTCCGGCGTAGGCGATGAAGTCGAGGGGGTCGCGATCCGTCTCGACGGTGTGGGTGCCACCAGCTTCCAGCTCGAACTCACCGTCTTCCTGTTCTTCACCGAAGCTTCCGAAGAAGACAGTCACGACGGAATCGGTGATGTTTGTGAAGGTGACCGAGTCGCACGTCGCCGTTGTGGTGACCAGGTCCGCGCCGCCGAAGCATTCTTCGGGTGAGGTGTATTCCCATTCGGTGACTGCCTCGTCAGCGAACGAGAAGCCGTCGGCCGCCTCGGCGTAGAACAGGACGGGGCCTCCGACGTCAAAGTAGTCGGCGGGGTAGGTGTCCGCTTCGAGCTCTTCGATGTCTTCGTCGCCATAGTCAACGAAGTACGTCACGTTCGGAGTCGACGGCACGATGACTTCGCACCCGTCGAAGGTTACGGGTGCAGGTGTGATGGGCGCGTTGACGACCTCCACGGTCACGGTGTCGGTTGCTTCTCGCCCGTTTTCGTCAGTGGCGAGGAGGGTGTAGGTGAAGGTTCCGATGCTGGGGGGCGTCACAGGTTCGGAACCAGCGGGTGTGTCCTTGTCGCCCGACCAGTCGCCGCTGGCGACGAGGGGGGTGATGGCGTCGGTGCTTGTCCAGGACAGGTCGAACTCGTCACCGAGGCTGATCGTTGTCTCGCTTGCGGTCAGGTCGACGGTGATGACCGCCTGGGCCGGAGCGGCGCCGACGAGCGTGAGACCGCAGACCATCGCCAATGTGGCAAGCAAGGACAAGGCGTGGCGAACGTATGAAGTCATGTGGGGTCCCCCGATTGTGGCTCTCATCGCAGAACCGTTGCCGGAACTCTACCGGTCCCTGGGTGTCGCCGTTACCAAATCCGATGACCGCTTGGGCAATCAGTCGAGCGTGAGCTTCACTGTCGCCTTGATGAGCTCGTCGTCGAAGGTGCTCGACACGGCAAATGCTGAGAGCGGCTCCAGCTCGTTGAGCACGTCCTCGACGTCCGGTGGCGGGTTGGAAGCCAACAGGGCTTCGAGGATCGTGTCGATGTTGACGAACATCGCGGGGAACGCACCCGGGTGAGCGACGGCCTCCTTGAAGTTGTCAGAGTCGCCGAGCTTGCCGTTTCCGGAGAACGCCTCGGCCGCCTCGGCGTTGGTCGCGATCACGACGCCGTCATCGGTGGGTGTCGCGACGAGGGTGAAGCCCACCTCGGCGGCGAGATCGACCAGGCGTTTGGCCAGGTCCGCGCCCTTGGTCGGATCAGTCGTCAGCTTGAGTCCGATGTCGAGGTTGGCGACGTCCTCCGGTCCCGACAGCATCGGCAGTGTCTCGAGGTTGCGCCCACCGACCGCGAGCATGAGCCCATCGCCAAACAAGGTTTCGAAGTCTTCGGGCAGCTTGAGGCCGAACTCGTCCTCCAATGCCTTCAGCTCCGCTTCGGCGTCGAGCCCATCGGCAGCGAAGCCACTCATGAATCCGGCGTCGAACTGCTCTTTCGCCTGATCGCCGAATCCGGAGATGGCGAATGCGAGAGCGGTGTCTGCCGGCAGATCTGAGAGGTTCGTCGACTGGACGACGTCCGGCTTGTCGTCCAGGTGTGCGATCCCGGCCAGCTCGAGTGATGAGGAGTTGGCGCGCAGAGTGACGGCAGCAGTGGAAGCGCCGACGAGGGCGTCCTCCACCTCGGCACCGAACGCTTCTTCGATCGCGTCGCTCTTGCTGATGCCCTCAAGGTCTGCCCAGGCGGAGAAGACGCCCTGTTCGCCGAGCTCATCCACGTCCGCGGAGAACGTGGTGTTGTCGGCCAGGGACTTCGTTGTGGCCGCATCGGCGACTTTGCCTGCGTCGGCCTTCTCGGGCGTCAACAAGGCGTAGCCGTCGAGGAAGGCGACGCCGCTGTCCGTGCCGGGGTCGCCGCAGTCTGCCAATTCCTTGATGGGTTTGCGGGCCTTGTCCTCGTCGCTGACCTGTATGGCGACGATCGGTGACTCGAGCTCGGAGTCGTACGCGATGCCGAGGCGTTGACCGATCCAGGGCTCGACATCCTTGTCGTAGTCGAGGTCGCACTCCGCGACGAGGTCCTTCAGCAGGGGCTTGCGGATGTCCTGGTCGACGTTCGTGATGCCGAGCTCCTTGGCGAGCTCCGGGAACTTGCGGATCAGGCGCAGGATCGCGATCTTCTGGCTGGCCGACGGGTCGGCGTCAATACGCGCGTACGCGACGACCGTAGAGGGGAGCACATCGTGCGGCTGGGTGCCACCGCCCGAGAGCTTCTGCCAGGCGAACGCGCCCACACCGATCAGGCCGATGACCAGACCCAGTGCCGTGCCAATGATCAGGAACCGCTTGCGGCTGCTCTTCACGGGCTCGCTTACGGCGGGAATCTCTTCAGTCATGGGAGTCCTTAGCTGGGAGAAATCTGAGCGTATCGAACCGCGCGCGATGCGATTCGGTGTTTCAAAAGCCGGTGGTAGGGATTTCCCTAGACTTCCGTCGGACTGCTCCGCGAAGGTGCTTGCTCGACCTACTTTGGGCTGTCGCCGATGGTCGGTGACACTCGAGCGAGGTGCGTAACATGCGCAAGTTCACCGTCATTCTCTCGGCCGCGATCGTGGCCCTGACGACAGCCGTGACCATGTCACCGGCGCAGGCCGCTCCCTACACAGTGAGTGCGTCCATTTCCACGACTAGTGCACAGTCCGGCGACGGTCCCGTCATCAAGGGTTCGCTGTCACCGGCCACCCCTAACAAGACGGTCTACCTGGATCGATACGTCGGCGGTGCATGGACGAACATCGCGACAGACACAACCGACAGCAACGGTAGGTACGCCGAGCGTCTGACTTTCGATGAGTTGGACTACGACCTGGGATCGATGAAATTCCGGACCAGAGTCATCAACAATGCGGGCACAACCTACAAGAGCAGCACCGTCACCAAGACGATCTATGGCTGGATCAACCTCGCGTACATCTACGCCTCGTCGGGCGACTCGTTGCGCTTTGTTGACGGCAACCATGAGCTCACGGTCGACACCAACTACTACGCGGACGAGGGATGGCGCTCCGCTGACGATGGCGTGGGCTACACCAAGTGGAACTTGCAGGAGAAGTGCCTCAAGCTCCGCGCCTTCGCCGGACTTGACGACTATGAGTCGAGCACAGGGGCCGTGGGCAAGCTCTACGTCGGCCAGGACGGCACGACGTACGACTACTCGAAGACGCTCTACCAGTACCAAGTGAAGGTTTTCGACACGCTGAACCTCCACAAGACGCAGTACCTGTCCTTCAAGTCGAAGCGGCTCAACCTCGACGAGAACACTGTCGTCGGAGTTGGCGAGCCGGAAGTGCTCTGCTCGAAGTACCTCCCCAGCGAGTGATCTGAGCTGACGAAGGCCCGGCCGACGACGTCGGCCGGGCTTTTGCGCGTGTGTCGGATGTTCTTTCAAAATTTGCTCGAACGCTGGCAAGTTTGCGGTCAAGAGTCCTACATTGGAATGTCGCCGGGTTGTCGGTGACCGTCGAGGGAGGATGCATTTCATGCGCAAGTCCACCGCAATCGTGTCGGCCGCCATCGTGGCCGCCATACCTGTCGCGATCATGTCGCCGGCCGAAGCCGCGCCGTACCAGGTGACCGCGTCCATTTCCACGAGCAGTGCTCAGTCAGGTCTCGGGCCTGTCATCCGAGGCTCGATCTCGCCTGACACCGCCGGCAAGACGGTCCATCTGCAGCGTTACATCAGTGGCACCTGGACGACTGTTGACACGACCTTGACCGACGCTGACGGCGAATACGCCGAGCGGGTGACACCGGCAGAGCTGGACTACAAGATCGGATCGTTGAAGTTCCGTGCCAAGGTCGTTGGGTCCGGGGGATACACCTCAGGCGCCAGCCCGACTGTTACGAAGACGATCTACGGCTGGCAGTCGCTCGCCTACATGGATGCCATATACGGCGACTCTCGGCGTTACGTCGACGGCAACGATGAGTTCTTCGCGGATGAGGAAAGCGCGGACGATTCGTGGCAGATCAAGGATCCCCTTGTGGGCCAGGTCAGCACTCGCTACACCAAATGGGACCTGCAGGAGAAGTGCATCAGGCTGCGAGGCTTCGCAGGCATCGACGACTTCGAGTCGGTACCAGGAGCAATAGGCCGGTTCATCATCAGCATTGATGGAACCTCGAACGACAGCGCTGAAAACTATGCCCTGGGAAGCGTCGAGTTCCTCTACGAACCGCTCTACAAGACGAGGTACTTGGCTCTCAAGGCGTACAAGCTCAACGGAAACGCCACTGTGATCGGAGTCGGCGAGCCAGAAGTGCTCTGCTCGAAGTACCTGCCGCAAGATTACTGAGACTGACGAGGGCCCGGCCGACATCGTCGGCCGGGCTTTCGCATAGCCAAATCACAAACAATCAGGCTTGACTGTTTGTGGGATTGGCCGCATGCTGGATCGGTGAGCACCCAAGCCCAGTCGAGAACTCCCCAAGGGGAGCGCACTCGCACGATGCGACTGCGGCTGATGGAGGCGACCATCGACTGCCTGGTCGAGCTCGGCTGGTCCGGTACGACGACCACCGTCGTCAGCAAGCGCGCTGGCGTCAGCCGTGGTGCCCAACTCCACCACTTCCCGACCAAACAGGATCTCGTGGTTGCCGCCGTCGAACACCTCACCGAACGACGCCGTGATGACATGCGCCGGGCCGCAGCCGAGCTTCCGGAAGTTGGGCGCACTCGCGCCGTGCTGGAGATCCTGTCGGCCCAGTTCGTCTCGCCGGTGTTCTTCGCCGCGCTCGAGCTGTGGGTTGCCGCGCGTACGGATGCCGAGCTCCGCGAGTCCGTCGCTCCCCTTGAGCGCCGCGTCGGTCGCGAGACCCACGCATACGCGCTCGAGCTCCTCGGCGTGGACGAGTCTCGCGGTCACAACCGCGAGGTCATCCAGGCCACCCTCGACCTGCTGCGCGGCCTCGGCCTCGCAGCGTCCCTGTCCGATGACGCGAAGCGACGATCAGTCGTCCTCGACTCATGGGCGACCATCCTCGACCAACAGCTGGAGCTTGCATGACGATCCTCGACCAGGTGCTCACCGACCTCGATGCCGAGAGCGCTCAGCTCGACGGCTGGGTGTCGGTGCTCGACGCGGCCGGCTGGGAGACCGTCACTACGCCCGAGGGCTGGACGGTCACCCACCAGATCGGTCACCTGCACTGGACCGACCTGGCATCGGTCACCGCGATCACGGACGAGCCCGCCTTCGCTGAAGGGCTCAAGGCGGCCGCTGCCAACCCGACCGGTTTCGTCGACGAAGCAGCCGAGGAGATGGCGCTCATCCCACCGGCCGAGCTGCTCGCGACCTGGCGCGAGGGTCGTTCGTCGCTGCAAGCCGCACTCCGCGCCGTGCCCGACGGCGAGAAGATCCCGTGGTTCGGACCGCCGATGAGCCCGGTCTCGATGGCCACGGCACGCGTCATGGAGACGTGGGCGCACTCCCACGATGTCGCCGAGGCGCTCGGCATCGAGGTGCCCAAGACGTCGCGGGCCAAGCACGTCGCGCACATCGGCGTACGAGCCCGCGGCTTCTCCTACCTGATGCGTGGCGAGGAGATCCCCGAAGGAGACGTGCGAGTCGAGCTGACGGGCCCTGACGGGGATCTCTGGACCTGGGGACCCGAGGACGCTGCCGAACGAGTCACCGGCAACGGCTACGACTTCGCGCTGCTGGTCACTCGCCGGCGCCATTACGAGGACGTCGACGTTCAGGCGGTGGGAGAGCACGCTTCGCGGTGGCTGACGATCGCGCAGGCGTTCGCGGGCTTGCCCGGCAATGACCCACTGCGCCTATCCGAACGAGATCTGGCGGACAGATGAAGACTATTCGTGTTGGCAATTGCTCTGGCTACTACGGCGATCGCCTCTCGGCGATGCGCGAGATGCTCGAGGGCGGCGAGCTCGACTACCTCACCGGCGACTACCTCGCAGAACTGACGATGCTGATCCTCGGCCGCGACCGGATGAAGGACGCGTCGCTCGGATACGCCAAGACGTTCGTCAGGCAGATGACCGACTCGATGGCCCTCGCCAAGGACCTCGGCGTCAAGATCGTTGCCAACGCCGGCGGACTCAACCCGGCAGGTCTCGCGGATGCCCTGCGCGCGATTGCCGCGGAGCAGGGACTCACGATCTCGATCACCCATGTCGAAGGTGATGATCTGGTTGGCCGTGCAGAGGAGCTCAACTTCGGTAGCGTCATGACGGCGAATGCCTATCTCGGCGCATTCGGCATTGCGTCGGCCTTGGAGGGAGGGGCCGACGTGGTGGTTACGGGGCGCGTCACGGATGCGTCCGTCGTGGTCGGCCCGGCCATCGCGGAGTTCGGATGGGGTCGCGAGGACCATGACGCCCTGGCTGGGGCTGTCGTGGCTGGGCACGTCATCGAGTGCGGCACCCAGGCAACGGGCGGCAACTTCTCAGGCTTTGGCACGATCGACACGTCCAAACCGCTGGGATTCCCGATCGCCGAGATCTCCGAAGACGGATCGGTCGTCATCACCAAGCACGAAGGCACTGGCGGAGCGGTCACGATCGATACCGTCACGGCGCAGCTGGTCTATGAGGTCGGCGGACCTTCGTACCTCGGCCCCGACGTCAGCACCCGCCTCGACACGATGACCCTGACCCAGCAGGGTCCTGACCGGGTCGCGATCACCGGTGTGAAGGGTGAAGCCCCGCCGCCGACGACCAAGGTCTGCCTCAACACGATCGGCGGATTCCGCAACAGCGTCGAGTTCCTGCTCACGGGTCTCGACATCCCCGAGAAGGCCTCGCTGATCCAGACCCAGATGAACCAGGCCCTCGCTGCGATGCCTCCGGATGAGATCGAGTGGCACCTCGACCGTACGGATGTGCCCGATCCGTCGACCGAGGCCGCCGCGACCTCGCTGCTGCGCTGCAGCGTCAAGAGCGCAGAGGCTGGACCGGTGGGTCGAACGTTCAGCGACGCGGCCATCCAGCTGGCTCTGGCGTCCTACCCAGGCTTCAGCGTCACCCGCCCACCTGCGGCCGGTACGCCGTTCGGCATCTATCGCGCGGCGTACGTCCCACAGGACCAGGTGCCGCACACCGTCGTGGATCGCGATGGCAACCGCATCGAGATTGCCCCGCCGACCACCACGAAGCAGATCGCCGATGACGTCTCAGCGAGCTCGTCGCCCGATGCACCGGAGGCCGACTGGCTGGGCGAGGTCGTACGCGCGCCACTCGGTCGTTTGGCTTATGCGCGGTCGGGCGACAAGGGAGGAGACGCCAATGTCGGCGTCTGGATCCCGGCCGACCATCCCGACGTCGACGCGGCGTACGCGTGGCTCGTGAGCTTCCTGGACGAGTCGACGGTACGTGAGCTGCTGCCTGAAGCGGCAACCCTCGAGCTGGAGATCCATCCGCTGCCCAACCTCCATGCCGTCAACATCGTGATCCACGGACTGCTCGGGGAGGGTGTCGCATCATCGACTCGCCTTGACCCACAGGCCAAGGGACTCGGTGAATGGTTGCGCGCCCGCGATTGCGCGATCCCGTCGAAGCTCCTCCCCGACGCGCTTGTGGCTGGTGTGCTGTGAGCACGCTCTGGGACACGGCGGAGCGCACTGCGCTGCGTGACATGGTCACCTCCTTCACCGAGAAGGAGCTCGTGCCGCATCTCCCGGCGTGGGAAGACGCTGGCGAGGTGCCGCGCGACGTGCACGCCAAAGCCGCCTCGGCAGGGCTGCTGGGCGTCGCCTTCCCGTCGGAGGTCGGTGGTCAGGGCGGCGATCTGATCGACGGCTCGACCGTCACCGAGTCGCTCATCCAGGCCGGCGGTTCGTCCGGGCTCATCGCAGCACTGTTCACCCACGGCATCTCGCTCCCGCACATCGTCGCTTCGGGCAATGCCGATCTGATCGACCGTTACGTGCGGCCGACTCTGGCCGGCGAGATGATCGGATCGCTCGGCATCACCGAGCCCGGTGGCGGTTCTGATGTCGCCAACATTCGTACGAAGGCAGTACGCGACGGTGACGACTTCGTGGTCAATGGCGCGAAGACGTTCATCACCTCCGGAGTACGTGCCGACTTCGTGACCACCGCTGTGCGTACCGGCGGCGAAGGCTACGCGGGCATCAGCCTGTTGGTCATCGACAAGGGGCTGCCTGGCTTCACCGTTGCGCGCCCGCTGCGCAAGATGGGCTGGCACTGCTCGGACACCGCCGAGCTCAGCTTCGACAACGTACGAGTGCCCGCGAGCCAGATCGTCGGCGAGGTCGACGGTGGCTTCGTGCTGGTCATGCAGCAGTTCGTCAGCGAACGACTCGGCCTCGCTGTCCAGGGCTACGCGACCGCGCAGCGTGCTCTCGACCTCGCTGTTGCGTACGCCCGTGAGCGCGAGACATTCGGCAAGCCGCTGATCACCCGGCAGGTCATCCGCCACAAGCTCGTCGAGATGCACCGCCGTACGTCAGCCGCTCGTGCGCTGACCCGCCAGGCCGTCGAGCGCGCTGTACACGGAGACAACACGGATCCGGCGATCATCCTCGACGCGGTGATGGCCAAGAACCAGTCCGTCGAGGCATGCGAGTGGGTTGTCTCCGAAGCCGTGCAGATCTTCGGCGGCATGGGCTACATGCGCGAGTCCGAGATCGACCGGCACTACCGCGATGCCCGCATCCTCGGCATCGGCGGCGGCGCCACCGAAGTCCTGAACGACCTGGCCGC
>NZ_JAKFEL010000033.1:0-3180 GCF_036675695.1 Aeromicrobium sp. | reverse complement strand
CACCCGCTCATCGGCACTTCGGATAAGCCACTTCCCGGACCCGCCAAACCGACGCTACGCCCAGATCCCGCCGACGTGAAGAACCTCGTCCCAAGCACCGGTTGACACAGAGGGGCGCCAGATCCGGGCGCTTCGTTGCCTATGCAGTGGTCCGAGCTGTGCGCATCCTTTGTCTGGTTTGACTCGCGGCCGCAGTGTCGCGTGCGACGATTGTTCTCGTGACTAGCGACGATGCGCGCGCCGTGGACCAGGGAGCGGCCCGTCACGTTCCTACGAGCCATCGCAAGCCGGGCCCCGCCGCCCTGGACATGCCTCCACCCAAACCGTGGGAAGCGTTCACGACCGAGCTGCGCCCTACGTTGCTTGTACTCTTCGGGACAGTCAGCTCGCTCAGTTGGGGCGGGCGCGCGCTATTGGGCGGAGGTCCCCTCGGGGGCCGGGCGATGGGCCTTGGTGTCCTGATCACTGGAGCACTACTAACGTTGTCCTACGCGCTCAGGTTCTTCCCTGCCGTTATGAACGGACCGAAGTGGTCGACCACCCGCCCACGACAAATCCTGCGGCTGACCCTGCGGACTACTTGGGTCCTGTACTTCGCAAGCTGTGTCGTAGCCGCGATCGCCCTGTTCTTCATCGAGAGATGAATGAACCCACAGCAGCATGGTCGGGCGTTCCGCTCCGACAGCGGTGCGGGCTCAGGCGGTCATCGCAACACTTCGCCTAGCGCTTGTGATGGTGTCTTGAATCCCAGGGTCTGTCGAGGGCGTTCGTTGAGCTCGAGTGCGATGGCGTCGAGATCGTCCTGGGTCAGCGTTCTGAAGTCGAGGCGTCGAGGCAGGTACTGACGCAGCAGCCCGTTGGTGTTCTCGTTGCTCCCGCGCTGCCAAGGCGACTTCGGATCACAGAAGTAGACGTCGATCCCGGTCTCGCTGCTGAAGCGCCGGTGCGCAGCCATCTCGTGGCCCTGGTCCCACGTCAGCGACTTCGCCAGATGGGTGGGCAGGTGCTGCACTGCCGCGGCGAGCGCGTCGGCGACGGCGTCGGCTTTGTGGTTCCCACCCGGCAGCCCGACGAGGATCAGGAACCGGGTCGAGCGCTCAACCAACGTGGCGACTGGGCTCATCTGCCGACCGAAGACCAGGTCGCCTTCCCAGTGCCCGGGCACCGCACGGTCGGCGACCTCGGCCGGGCGTTCGCTGATGTTCACGATCCCTGGCCGGGAACCGCGGCCGTCGGGTACCCGAATGCCGTGCGAGCGTCGGATGACCCGCCCTGTGCGCAGATAGGCAGTGAGCTCCTTGTTCAGCGCTCCGCGTGACTGCACGAAGAGGGTGCGGTAGATGCTCTCGTGCGACACATGCATCCCTGGGTCGTCGGGGTAGGTCAGCTTCAACCAGCCGGCGATCTGTCGGGGCGACCACCGACATTGGAGCTTCTCGGCCACGATGCCAGCCAGCACTGGATTGGTGGCCAGCTTGCATACCTTCGGTCGCATCGACCGTGCCCACGCAGCCTGGTCCGCGGCCGTGGCCCGGTACCGAGATCGACCGCCATTGCTGGCAACCTCGCGAGTGATCGTCGACGGCGACCGCCCCAGCCCGGCAGCGATTGCTCGTAGCGACTGGCCTGCGGCCAGGCCGCGACTGATCTCTTCGCGTTCCTCAAGACTGAGTCGACCAGCTGCACGTTGCCGCGGCTCAGGCTTGATCCCTCCACATCGGACCAGATACGTGCGGACCGTGCTGGTCGGCATCCCCAGCGCCCGCGCGGTCGGCTTTGCTGAATGCCCAGCGCGGAGCCGACGCCAGATCTCGTCGATGTCCGCCGGTGATAACCGTTGATAGTGCTGACGCGCCATCGCAACCTCCTTCAGTCAGAGAAGTGTTGCGATGACCCGTTGAGACCGCCGGCAGATGCGGGCGTTGTCCCGACCGCCCTCCCGGCACCGGATGAGGGAGACGCGTTAGCCCTTCGGTCGGGTGCGCTCGTCGAGCGAACCAAGCACGGAGCGGATTTTCTCAATGGCCGGACCAGGGAAGAGAGCCAATGGCAGCACGGTCGCTTGCGGGACACCCTTCGTGCGCAAGAAGACCCAGTCGCCCTCTACCGATACTGCCGTGAATGCCCGGTACGGGACCGTCTGCTCGAGATACGGGCCGCTGAAGTGAGCAGCTTGATCATCGAACCGTGAGTTCAGAACAACACCCTCCGCCAGGCGAGTTCCCGCACTGCGCCGGATCTGAGAAGTGATTCGAACCGCGTTGGTTACTGCGATCAGCACGACTCCGCCGAGGAGCCCGCCCGCGATTAAGAGAGCTGCATCGCCGCCTTCCAGAAGCACGTGGGCTACCAGAAACATCAAGGCAGCGAAACCCGCGAGCCCAACTGACCGAAATGTGTTTCGAATGCACGGGCGTGACATGGTCCGAGCCGCCGATGCAGCATCGTCGGGGCCAGCCGTCCAACTGCCTATTAGCTCGTCCACTTCACAGCCCTCGTCCGGTCGACTCTGCTTTCCCTAGCCACCGCGACCGTAGCCGATGCCACACGCCCAAATATGCCCATGGCACCCGGCATCAGCGCTTTACGAAATTCCCGATCATCGGCACGACCGCGCGCGGATCGCGGGAGAGTCGGGCGCTTCGCTTTGCGCCTACGTGTCCGCCCTCGCGTTGACCTCATCGGCGCATTCGCGGAATGCCTTGTCCCAAGCAGTGCCGATTGGCAGCAGTTCATCCTGGGCGGCGAGTACCTGCGACGCCAGGCGAGCAAACGGCAGGCCCCGGCTGAGGCAGGGCACCCCGAGAAAGAGCCTGCTGAACTCATCGTCGAAGTTTCACTATGGCAATGCCGTCGGCAAGCGACCTCGTTGCCTCGAACACGCGATCGCCTGTGCCGACGCCCTCAAAGTCG
Source organism: Aeromicrobium sp. (assembly GCF_036675695.1). Taxonomy (GTDB): domain Bacteria; phylum Actinomycetota; class Actinomycetes; order Propionibacteriales; family Nocardioidaceae; genus Aeromicrobium. Next base: position 267 of record NZ_JAKFEL010000033.1, on the reverse strand, counting down.
AACTGGACGGTGTCCTGGCTAACGATACGAAGGCTTCGGAAGCGCAGGAGCCCTCCTTCGACGGCTACGTGCGGTGCCTCGGTCATGTCGCCATCCTGCCCGATTCAGCAGCGCACGACACTGGGCGCGAACCGCGCGGCCCGTGGCATGACAGCGCGCCCGGCTGGGGGCGATGCGATGCATTCGCGGACTGTGCCGGTCAATCACGTCGCGACCACGCATGGCCCTGTGATTGGGGTGGTCTGCTGTCACTGACTGACAGCAAAC
>NZ_JAKFEL010000224.1:0-3184 GCF_036675695.1 Aeromicrobium sp. | reverse complement strand
CGCGATCTGGGCAACCATCTCAGCCTGGGTCGCTCGATTCAGCCGCTCCAACGCCACGATCGCGTCAATGCGCGCAGCACCAAACTTGAGCTCTGATTCAGCCTCGAAATCGTGAGCGCGGACAACCCCAAGGACGTCCTCGGTGGCGACTTCGGTGAACATACTTCCAACCTAGAACGCACCACCGACAACAGTTTTGGGCGCTGAACGGTCCTATGGAGCCATCGCAAATGGCGCGTAGCGGCGATGGAGGGAAACAGGAGATTCAGGCGGTCAGAGGTACGAGCTAGCGCGCTTGAGGGACGCTGCGGCTTCGGTGACGACCCGGTCGATGAGCTCTTCACAGGTCGGCAGATCGTTGATGACTCCAACGACCTGTCCGGACGCGAGAACGCCAGCCGTCGGGTCACCCTCGACGAGTCCGGCCTTGAGCATCATCGGGGTGTTGGCTGCGAGCGCGAGCTGGCCGAGCGTACGGCCCTGTTCCTTGCGCATCGAGCGTCCGTCGATCGCGAGCTGCTTCCACGACATGCCCGCCATCTTCTTGAACTCGAGCGTGCGCTTGGCGGTCGGGAGGATGCGACGTAGACCGGATCCGGCTTCGACCTGCTCGACGAGCTCGGTGCGGAGCATGCGGTGCGGCATGCCGTCGACCTTCTTGGTGACGACCGTGTCATCGACGGTCGCCTCGAGGTAGCGCTGCTTGACGGCATCCGGGACACGGCTGTCAGCAGTGAGCAGGAAGCGTGTACCCATACCGACGCCAGCAGCGCCGTACGAGAGCGCAGCGGCCAGACCGCGGCCATCAAAGAAGCCACCGGCAGCAATGACCGGGATGTCGACGGCGTCGAGCACCGTCGGAAGCAGGAGGGTGGTCGGGACGGAGCCCGTATGGCCGCCGCCCTCGCCGCCTTGGATCATCACGGCGTCGGCGCCCCACGAGGCAACCTTCACCGCGTGCTTGGGGAGTCCGACGCTGGGGATCACGACGATGTCGTGCTCCTTGAGCTTGGCGATCAGCTCGGGCTTGGGGGCGAGCGCGAACGAGGCGACCTTGACGCCGTATTCGATCAGCAGCTCGCAGCGCGCAGGTGCATCAGCAGCATCGGCGCGGAGGTTCACGCCGAACGGCTTGTCAGTGCGCTCCTTGACCTCGATGATCGCCTGCTCGAGCTCCTTGATCGTCATCGTCGCCGAGGCGAGGATGCCGAGTCCGCCGGCGTTGGCGGTGCCGCTGACCAGGCTGGGCCCAGCGACCCAACCCATACCGGTCTGCACGACCGGGTGACGTACGCCGGTCAGCTCGGTGAGCGGCGTCTTCAGCAGCTGGTCGATCATTTGACGGCCTCTGTCGTGACTGGGGGGACCTCACGGTCGCGCAGGGTCTTCGGGTCGAGGACGTTGCGGATGATCATCAGCTCGGTCTCGGTGGGTTCCCGGGTGACCGGAACGTCGGCCGGGATGGCGAGCTCGAAGCCGGTGGCGGCAACGACGTCGTCGACGCTCACGCCGGGGTGCACGCTGAGCAGCTGCACGGTGTCGCCTTCGCCTTTGACGTCGAAGACGCCCAGGTTCGAGACGATCCGGTGGATGTCGTTGTACTTCGACGCTCCAGGACCAGCAGCCTTGGCGCGTGCCGGACCGACGCCCGAGACGATGTCGACGTTTTCGACGAAGACCCGGGGACCGTGCTTCGGCACCCAGTAGGACGTCCGGTTGTTCACGGTGTTGCCGGGTGCGCCGCGCGAGCCGAGCAGCTGGCGCTTCGGCTGCGTGAAGTCGCCGATCGCCGAGATGTTCTGGTTGCCGTGCTTGTCTACCTGGGTGGCGCCCATCATCACGTGGCGCTTGCCGTACGCGACGACATCGAACACGCGGCGGAACGGGATCCAGCCCTCGACGACGTCAGCCTTCGCGAACAGCGGCGGCGTACCACCGAGGAAGAGTGACTCGCCATCGGAGATGACCAGGTCAGGGTTGGACGTGAGCTTGGCGAGCCGGACTCCCAGCATCGGGAGCATCCCCATCGGGCTGGCGAAGATCTCGCCGTCGTCGGCGAAGGCGTCGGCAATGGCGGCGGCGCAGACCTCTGCGCGAGTGAACTCAGTCATTTGGCTGCCTCCTCGGCGGCGAATGCGGCAACGGCTGCCTGATAGGCGGTTTCGTCTCCCGAGAGGAAGCGCTGCTCGAACGCGGCCCAGTCCTCGTCGGACCCACCGGCTGCGGCGGCATAGGCCTTCTGGAACATCTCGTCGCGCTCGTAGTCAGGTGTGCAGGTCGTGAAGTGCGCACCGTTGGGTGTCTCGACGACTCCGTCGATCGCCATCCGGCTGATGAGGAGCCGCTGGACCGCGGTGTCGACCGTGAGCCCGGCGGTGTCGATGATCTGCTCGCAGCTGAGGAACGCCTTGTCGGCGGCCTGCACGAACAGGTCGTCGAAGTACGGATCCGGACCCAGGTAGGTCGCGTTGCCGTGTGCGTCGGCGCGGTTCATGTGGACGAGCGCGACGTCGAGCTTCAGGGCGGGCACCGCGGTGAGCTCCTCGAAGTCGCCGTTCTCGTCGGCGTACGGGCTGGTGACGGTCTTGATCCAGGTGTTGTTGACCAACACGTCCGAGCCGAGGCCGGCGCGCATCGGCAGGAACGGGAGCCGCTGTGCGGCGGCGTACAGGCCGGTCTGGAACATCCCCTCATCGAGCTCGACGATCTCAGGGATGGTGGCGTTCTGGCGGGCGCGCTGGAAGTTGGGCTCGAGCGGGATGGAGTCGAGGGAGACGAACGCGTAGATGACCTTGCGGATCTTGCCGGCCCGGGCGAGCAGGCCTACGTCAGCACCGCCCCAGCTCACGATGGTCAGGTCCTTGAGATCAGAGCGCAGGATCGCGCGGACCAGCGCCATCGGCTTGCGCCGCGGACCCCATCCGCCGATCCCGATCGTCATCCCGTCGGAGAGCTGGGCGACGACCTCGTCGATCGTCATCTGCTTGTCGCGTGGCTTGCTCACTTAGTGCCCTTTGCTTTGTCGGTTCCGGCGAAGTCGTCTCGAAGCTCGTCGCTCACGCCCATCAGGTTGAGCTCGAAGGTGAAGCCCTGCTCGAACCGGTAGCTGTGGTTGACGTCGACCGGCTCGATGCCGTTCAGCGCCTCCTTGGCTGCCCGGATGACGCGACCGTCCTTGGCCGCG
>NZ_JAKFEL010000014.1:0-3218 GCF_036675695.1 Aeromicrobium sp. | reverse complement strand
CGTGGTCCAGAGGACACGACGCCGGCCTACGAAGTCGGAGACGGAGGTTCGATTCCTCCCGAGCGTGCTGTGTCCGTGGTGTAGCGGCAGCACACCTCCTTGTGACGGAGGAAGAGCCGGTTCGAATCCGGTCGGACACCCCAGCCGGTGGGGGCACCTCCCTGCACGAGCCGCGGCCCAGCAGATTGGGTGGGCTACAAGTCAGGCGTGCCGCGGCGAAGCGCTTGGGGGATAGCTCAGTGGTCAGAGCGCCTCTCGTAAAGAGGATGTCGGGGGTTCGACTCCCTCTACCGGCTCGATGCGGATGAAGTGTTGTGGTAGCACGCGGGCCTTCCAAGTCTGAAGAGCGGGTTCAAGTCCCGTCGTCCGTTCCGCCTCCAGTAGTGGATCTACCTTTCGGCGCCCGAAGCCGGGCTGCCTGGTTCGAGTCCAGGTGGAGGCACGTGAAGGAACCGATCAATCAACAGAAGGAGGTGGCCATGGCCACGCACACATTTCCAGTCACGCTCGAGGGAGCCGGAGCCGAAACTCTCATGTGGGCTTCGCCTGAAGAGGTGGAGACCGCGGCTCTTGACCAGCTGCGCAACATCTCGCGGCTGCCTTGGGTCCATGGACTCCGCGTCATGCCGGATGTCCACCTCGGCAAGGGCGCAACCGTCGGTTCGGTGGTCGCGATGAAGAACGCCGTGTCGCCAGCCGCGGTCGGCGTGGACATCGGCTGCGGCATGCAGGCAGTCCAGACCGATCTGGTCGCGGCAGACCTGCCTGAAGACCTCGGCACACTGCGTGCTGCCGTAGAGGCGACGATTCCTGTCGGTTTCTCATCCCACGAAAGTGCTCCCGATACGGGAGTGGGCGTTGGTTGGGACGCGTTCTGGGCCGGCTTTCGCGAGCTCCACCCTGGAGTTCAGGATCGCGAGTCGCGAGCGATGAAGCAGATGGGAACGCTCGGAGGTGGCAATCACTTCATCGAGCTCACTGTCGACGGTGAAGGTCGAGTGTGGCTGATGCTGCACTCTGGCTCGCGCAACATCGGCAAGGAGGTCGCAGAGCGTCACATCAACGGAGCAAAGGCGTTGGAGCACAACCTGGATCTGCCTGATCGGGATCTGGCTGTGTTCCTTGCTGGAACTCCGCAGATGGACGCCTACCTGCGCGATCTGTACTGGGCGCAGGATTACGCAGCGCGCAATCGCGCGGTGATGATGGGTCTGTTCCAGGGCGTCGTTCGCGACTACTTCGGTCGTTTGGGTCGCGACGTGACGTTTGGTGAGCAGGTGAGTGCACACCACAACTACGTCAGCGAGGAGACGTACGACGGCGTAGACCTGATCGTCACCCGCAAGGGAGCGATCTCTGCCAAGTCGGGCGAATACGGCCTGATTCCCGGTTCGATGGGAACGGGTTCGTACGTCGTACGGGGACTGGGCAACACCCAGAGCTACTGCTCGGCATCGCATGGTGCGGGTCGGCGTATGTCGCGGACGAAGGCTCGCAAGACCTTCACCGTCGAGGATCTGATTGCTCAGACGGCTGGCGTCGAGTGCCGCAAGGACGTCGGCGTCGTCGACGAGATCCCGGGTGCCTACAAGTCGCTCGAGACAGTGATGGAGGCGCAGACCGACCTCGTCGAGGTCGTCGCTCGCCTGCAGACCTTGATGTGCGTCAAGGGATGAACCGTTCCCACTAGAGAAAGGAGGTGGACGGTGAGTACTCAAGTAGCGCTCCTGAACGCCTCCTACGAGCGTCTGGGCAGCGTGCCGTTCAAGCACGCTGTCCGGATGCTCTTCCGCGAGGTCGCAATTGTGGAGGAGGGGCGGGCCGATCGAATGATCGGCCCGCATCCTTGGCCGAGTGTGATTCGGCTGGTGCGATACGTCGCAGCCAAGTGGCTCTATCGAGATGCGGCATGGTCGCGTCAGAACCTGCTTCGCCGCGACCGTCACACATGCGGGTACTGCGGAGGTCGCGCCGAGACGGTCGACCACGTTCTGCCGGCCTCCCGCGGAGGCCTTTGGGAGTGGGTCAACACCGTCGCGGCATGCGAGCGGTGCAACAACCGCAAGGGTGATCGCACTCCGACCGAAGCGGGTATGCCGCTGCGGTTCCGTCCCTACGTACCGACGCGCGCCCAGTTGGCTTCGCTCGACTGAGGCGTGTGTCGGTGCGCTGGCCCCGCTTCGGCAGCGTCGCGAAAGCGCTCCGCATCGACCCCGTGGCTGCGTGCGCTCGTCTACTTTGCTAAGTAGATGCCGACCACGTTCGAGACAGGGACAAAACCGCCGCTTGGGTCCATCGCATGGCTGCGGGAGTCTGATGCCGCGTTGCGATTGTCACCCAGCACCCACAAGGATTCGGCTGGCACGCGGACTTCATAGGGCGGTGCGAGGGCCGGCCCCTCTGGCTGCAGGTAGGGCTCGTCAAGCGCCTTGCCGCCGATCATCACTCGACCCTCTTGGTCGCAGCAGGCGACGTTGTCGCCCGGCAGCCCAATCACCCGTGTGATCTGCTTCCCACCTCCGGGAAACCAGTCGTCGGGTACGTGGATAAGAACGACATCGCCTCGTTGGGGCTTGTACTTCTTGAGGTCGGTTATCTCGACCTTCTGGCCCGCGTTCAGGAGCGGCATCATCGAGATCGTGCGCTGCGTGTAGATGTGCGTCGTACCTTCGGCGGATCCACCATTGTCTGCGCACGATGCCAATGCGAACACCAACGCAAGAACCGCGCTCATTTTGATGCATCGGACCATGCAGCAACTGTAGGCGGCTGGGCGTTCCGATAGCTCCAGTCAGCGCCTCTGCTGATCAGCCACCTCGACCGAGAAGTACCCCCAACGGGATTCGAACCCGTGGCTGACGCCCATGTGCAGAGTGCGGCGTCTTTGAAACTTTTGGTACCCCCAACGGGACTCCGTCGCTCGTCCCTCGCTCCTCCTCGAATCACTCTGCGCATGTTTCTCGCTCGACATGACATCGAGTGGGCCTTCGGCCGGGGGCGATGCCACCTCGACCGAGAAGTACCCCCAACGGGATTCGAACCCGTGCTACCGCCGTGAAAGGGCGGCGTCCTAGGCCGCTAGACGATGGGGGCCGGAAAACCAGTTCAGCATAGTGGGTGAGCAAGGTGGCTCCCAAACCGGATCGGGCAGGATGGTGGCATGGTCGAGATCAGCGAAGATCGCTTTGCCGAGCTCGTCGAGGCCGCGTTCGCTGCGG
>NZ_JAKFEL010000212.1:0-3237 GCF_036675695.1 Aeromicrobium sp. | reverse complement strand
GGCCAACACCGCGGTCGACACGAGGATCACGAGCTCCGCCGACATGCAGACGAGCCTATCGCGTCACCGTTCGCGCAGAATGGCGCGGATTCGAGCCAGGCGTTCAGCAATCGCCGCCTCGGCTCCGTGCGAGCCGGGCTCGTAGTAGATCGCTCCATCAACGTCATCGGGTGCGTACTGCTGACCGACAACTCCACGGGGGTCGCTGTGGGCGTAGAGGTAGTCGTGACCATGGCCGAGCTTCTTGGCGCCGGAGTAGTGCGCATCGCGCAGAGCAGGAGGCACGGTGCCGACCTTGCCAGCCCGTACATCGGCGAGCGCGGCGTCGATTGCTGTGATCACGGCATTGGACTTCGGTGCTGTCGCAAGGGCGATGACGGCCTGCGCGAGTACGAGGCGAGCCTCCGGGAATCCGATCATCGCGACGGCCTCGGCGGCAGCGACCGCGGTCTGGAGTGCCGACGGATCGGCCATCCCGATGTCCTCGCTCGCCAGGATCATCAGTCGGCGGGCGATGAATCGTGAGTCCTCCCCCGCCTCGATCATCCGAGCGAGGTAGTGCAGTGCAGCATCGACGTCGGATCCGCGGATCGACTTGATGAACGCACTGATGACGTCGTAGTGCTGATCGCCCTGCCGGTCGTAGCGGACGGCGGCCTTGTCGACGGCGAGTGCCGCATCGTCGACACTGATCGCCTTCTTGCCCTGCGTCGTCGCAGCACCTGCCGCTGCTTCAAGGTAAGTCAGCGCCCGACGTCCGTCGCCACCGGCGAGACGAACGAGATGGTCCTTGGCGTCGTCGTCGAGCGTCACAGAGCCGTTGAGCCCGCGCTCGTCGGAGAGCGCACGGTCAATCAGCACGGCGATGTCGTCGTCGGTCAGGCTCTCGAGCGTCAGCAGCAGTGAGCGGGACAGCAGCGGCGAGATGACGCTGAAATGCGGGTTCTCGGTCGTGGCCGCGACCAGCGAGACCCAGCGGTTCTCGACGCCCGGCAGCAGGGCGTCCTGTTGAGACTTGCTGAAGCGGTGGACCTCATCGACGAACAGGACTGTCTCGACGCCACTGTTGGCCAACGCGCGTCGGGCACCCGCGATGACCTCGCGTACTTCCTTGACGCCTGCCGAAACGGCTGACACCTCGACGAAGCGGCGCTCGGTATGTGCGCTCAACAGCGACGCGATGGTCGTCTTGCCGGTGCCGGGAGGACCCCACAACAGAATCGTCAACGGCTTGTTGTCATCGATCATCTGCCGCAGCGGTGAACCCGGTGCGAGCAGGTGCTGCTGGCCGACGAGCTCGTCGAGCGACGTCGGGCGCATGCGTACGGCCAGTGGCGCCGACGACGAGCTGTTGCCGCTCAAGCTGCCCGAGGGCAACGGGACAGGCGCATCCGGAATGTCGAACAGCCCATCAGTCATGCCGCTGCCTCAATGAAAAAGGCACGGTAGCGAGGCAGCGGCATGAACCCTCTGTCTTTGATTCGCTCGCTGCGCTCGCTCATGCGACGACCCTACGACTCGGTGCCGACCTTCTTGGGCTCCGGTTTGAAATCCACGCCGGTCTCCTTGCGCTGATCCGGGGTGATCGCTGCTGGCGCACCGGTCAGCGGGTCATAGCCGCCGCCAGACTTCGGGAATGCGATGACCTCGCGGATCGAGTCCGTGCCTGCGAGCATCGCGCTGATGCGGTCCATGCCGACGGCGATGCCACCGTGCGGCGGTGCACCGAAGGTGAACGCGTCGAGCAGGAAGCCGAACTTCTCCTGCGCCTCTTCCTCTTCGATGCCCATGATCTTGAAGACGCGCTTCTGGATGTCTTCGCGGTGGATACGGATTGACCCACCACCGAGCTCGACGCCGTTGCAGACGATGTCGTACGCCCACGCCAGTGCGTTGCCCGGATCGGTGTCGAAGGTCTCGATGTCCTGCGGGGACGTGAACGCGTGGTGCACGGCCGTCCAGGCGCCTGCGCCGACGGCAACGTCACCCGAGGCGACAGCGTCGCTTGCCGGCTCGAACAGCGGCGCGTCGACGACCCAGAGGAACTCCCAGGCCGATTCGTCGATGAGGCCACCGCGCCGGCCAATCTCGAGACGAGCGGCACCGAGGAGTGCGCGTGTCGACTTGGTCGCACCAGCGGCGAAGAAGACGCAGTCGCCAGCCTGGGCACCTACGTGCTCGACGATGCCAGCACGCTCTGCTTCGGAAAGGTTCTTGGCGACAGGTCCGCCGAGCTCGCCGTCCTCCTGCACCAGCACATACGCGAGACCCTTGGCGCCGCGCTGCTTGGCCCAGTCCTGCCAGGCGTCGAGCTGCTTGCGGGGCAGCGAAGCGCCACCGGGCATCACAACAGCGCCGACGTACTCGGCCTGGAACACCCGGAACGGGGTGTCCTTGAAGAAGTCGGTGCACTCGACCAGCTCCTGACCCATGCGCAGGTCAGGCTTGTCGGATCCGAAGCGACGCATCGCCTCGGCATATGTCATGTGCGGGATCGGCGTCGGGATGTCGTAGCCGATCAGCTTCCACATCTCGACGAGGATCTTCTCCATCAGCGCGAGCACGTCTGCCTGCTCGACGAAGCTCATCTCGATGTCGAGCTGGGTGAACTCGGGCTGACGGTCGGCGCGGAAATCTTCGTCGCGGTAGCAGCGCGCGATTTGGTAGTAGCGCTCCATGCCAGCGACCATCAGCAGCTGCTTGAACAGCTGCGGGCTCTGCGGAAGGGCGTACCAGCTGCTCGGCGCCAGACGCGCTGGCACGAGGAAGTCGCGGGCACCTTCGGGCGTGGAGCGCGTCAGGGTCGGTGTCTCGATCTCGACGAAGTCCTGTTCCCCCAGCACCGTACGAGCCGCGGCGTTGATCTTGCTGCGCAGGCGCAGCGCCTTGGCTGGCGCTTCGCGACGCAGGTCGAGGTAGCGGTACTTGAGGCGAACTTCTTCGCCGACCTCAACGTGCTCATCGATGGGGAACGGCAGGGGTGCCGAGGTGCTGAGGATCTCGACGTCATCGGCGATGACCTCGATCTCGCCGGTGGGGATGTTGGTGTTCTCGTTGCCGGCGGGGCGCTGCTGCACCGTGCCGACAACCTTGAGCACGAACTCGGCGCGCAGTTGGTGCGCTACCTCTTCGCGTACGACGACCTGTACGACGCCCGAGGCCTCGCGGAGGTCGATGAACGCCACACCGCCGTGATCGCGTCGACGTGCGACCCAACCGGCGAGGGTGACCTGTTGG
>NZ_JAKFEL010000058.1:0-20660 GCF_036675695.1 Aeromicrobium sp. | reverse complement strand
ACCCGATTGATGATCGACAGGCCGCGACCACTCAGCGAATCCTCGTCGAAGTCGACCGGCTTGAGCGGCTCACTGACGCCACCGTCATGCACGCTGAGCTCGAGCAGGGTGCCGTTGATGCTCCACGAGATCTCGATCGTGCCATCCGGCTTGGGCATGCCGTGGCAGACAGCATTGGCGATCATCTCGCTGATCACGATGAGCGCGTCGTCGATGACGGCATTGGACGCCCGGTGCACAGTCAGGAAGGCTGCGAGCCTCGTCCGAGCGATGCTCGGTGTCGAAAGCTCAAACGGCAGGCGAACGATGTCATGTGACTTCATTTCGACCACCTACCCGAGAAAGCCGGAGCTGCGCATCGCGCAAGGCTCCGGAACAGACCTGCATATAGTCCAAAGTAACCATTCGAGGGGGTTCATTGCCACTCCCACCCCATTTCCACCGCGCAGTCACGCTCAGCGAGCGTGAGAAAGTTGTACAAATGAGCGAAGAAGCCGTTCCATCGACCGACATCAACGCGATCCCTGAGGCAATTCCGGCCGACCTCGTCGTGCTCGACGTACGCGAGCAGCACGAATGGGACGCCGGGCACATCGACGGCGCGCTCCACATTCCGATGAGCCAGATTCAGTCTCGGGTCGGCGAGCTCGACCCGTCGATTCACACGATCGTCGTGTGCCACGTCGGAGGCAGATCAGCGCGTGTGACCGGCTGGCTTCACGCCCAGGGTCACAACGTCGTCAACCTCACGGGTGGCATGGAGCTCTGGGAGGCGGCCGGCCGGCCGGTCGTGGTCTAGGCCTGACACGCCCTAGGTTCCGGGCGGACGCCAACCCGGCGGCAGGTAGCCCGGGTAGGGCGGCGTATTGGCAGGCGGCACCCATTCGGCCGGCGGCTGATAAACGGGCGCGTATGCCATTGCGTACGCGGGCGCTGGAATCGGTGCCCATACGAGCTGTGGTGGCGGCACCGGAATCGGCGGCCGCAGACGCACGATCCCACGACGCCGCACTGATCGCTCAACCAGGGCGACGAATGCCAGGTTCATGATCACCGTGGGAATCAGGTCGAGTGGTCCTCCACCCTCCGTTGCACTGAACATGCCGAGGGAGTCGAAGATCATCAGCGTGATGTTGTTGATCGCATGGACCGCGATGCTGGCCTCGAGGCCACCCGTACGGATGACCAGGTATGCAGCCATCAAGCCGAACAGGCCGACATCAATCAGGCCCCACAGGTTGTAGACGTGACCCGCGACAAATGGTGGGACGGACACGACGACCGGAATCCACGCGAACCTCGACCATGACCCGACGAGCTGGAGCAGGTAGCCGCGAAACACGTACTCCTCGGCTGCTGCCTGGAAGGGCGTCAACGTGAGCACCAGGATGAGCATCAAGATGACTCCACCGTCGACCGCAGACGGCGACTGAACCGAGTCGGGATCGATCCAGTACGAGAGTGCGACGAGCGCGCTGATCCCACCGCCAAACACGATCGCCGCAAGCACGCTGGTGTGCTTGAGCCAGCCCCAGCGCATACGACCTGTGACCGACGTCAGATATCCGATGCGCCGCGGGCCCGTGGCGAGAACCGAGACCAGCAACACGGGAATCCCCACCGCGAGGCAGAGCATGTCGAGCGCAAAGAAGTCGGGGCGATCGACGTTGATCTCGCCCGCGTCGTCGAACCACTCGTCGAAGCGGCTTGTGCCGCCAATCGCCGCCATGAGGACGAACGCCGCGCCCACAATCAACGCCGTCGCAAACAGATAGAGAACGAAAGCGAGGAACCCGGCTATCGGGAGCTTCCACCACGCGTACTCAGGCGTCTCCCGCGCTAGACGGTGGTACGGAGTGGACACGCCGTGAATCCTGACAGAGGTGAGGGCAGAAAACAGCGCCACCGGACAGATCCGATGGCGCTGAAGGGTGCTGCTACTACTTGGCTGCTGCCTTGAGGCGCGAGCCGACGCTCAGCTTGACTCCGTGTCCAGCCGGAATGTCGATCGTCTCGCCGGTCGACGGGTTGCGGCCTACGCGGGCGGCGCGCTCGACGCGCTCGACGGACAGGATGCCCGGGATCGAGACCTTGTCGCCGGTGCCGGAAACAGCCTCAACGAGAATCTCGCTGAATGCAGAAAGTACGGCGTCGGCTTCGGTCTTGCTGGTGCCTGCCTTCGACGCAAGGGCGGCAACGAGTTCGTTGCGGGAAATGGCCACAAATGCTCCTCATGAATGGTGGTGTGCGACGTCCAGTCTATGAACTCGCCCCAACAGATCCTTGGCCCCCCGTGGGCCTCTGTGATTGTTACTGCTGCTATCGCGCCCATTCTGACAGAGGCTCCGAATTCACAAGCGGCGGGAGTGCGCTGAGATACATCGCGCGAGGCCACTCGACCACGCCGAGCGACGCCAGGTGCGGGGTTCGCCATTGCACATCGATCAAGCCGCTTTCTCCCACGATCTCGGCCAGCGCGACGAGGGCAACCTTCGACGCGTCTGTCTCTCGGTGAAACATCGACTCCCCGGCGAAGAGCCCACCAATGTTCAGTCCGTACAGTCCGCCGACCAGCGCACCCTCGGCATTGCGGGTCTCAACTGAATGTGCCCAGCCGAGCCGGTGAAGGTTGACGTACGCCTCGCGGATCGCGCTGTCGATCCAGCTCCCCGGCCGAGTCGGGTCAGCGCAGGCATCGATCACCTCCTCGAAGGACTCATCGACCGTGACCGACAGGTGTCGCACCGAGCGCCTCAGGGCCCGGGAGACCTTGAGCGCCGAGGGCACCAGGATTCCGCGCTGCATGGGCGACCACCACAGCAATTCGCCGTCGTGAGGCATGGGGAAGGCGCCGTGCCGGTAGGCATCGATGATCGTTCCAGGTTCCAGATCTGCTCCGGCTGCAACGCAGTCCTCCTCCGGCCACTCGTCAGGTTCGAACCTCCACGGCGACGGCGGCAACGGCTGCGGGCTCACGGCTCGAGGACGCGTTTCAGGTGGTAGAGCGGTGCGTCTCCCCACTCTTTCCACTCGGCGGCTGTGGCGCCCGCGAGGCAGGCCCACCAGGTCAGCGCACGGTTGACCGGCTGGGTGAGGGCTGTCGCGGACCACTGGCCAGAGAGCTCCGAAACCGTGATCCCCCAGACATCCGTGTAGGCATCGACGAGATCACCCCAGGCCAGTTCCGTACGAGCCTCGATCCAGCCGTATGGGACGCTCAGCACCTCAACCGCGTGGGACCACTGTCCGTCGCCGAAGTCGAAGATGCGCAAGCCCGCGCCGGCAGGCGCGAACACGTTCCACGGGTGAAGGTCACCGTGCTGCCACGTGGCAGGGAGCGACCCCTCGACCAGCAGCTGTGCTGCGTCGGCGATCGCGTCCCGCTTTGCACGCAGCTCGACTTCGACGTCGGGCGACACGTGCGATGGATGATGGGCTGGCAGGCCGGCGAACGTGTGCACGATCCGATCGAAGCGCTCCGGCACAGTGATCGGTGAGCAGTCAGGCAGTCCTGTGGCGATCAGTTCTTGTCGGTGGTCCGCCACCACGCGCTGGATGCGCGCCGTCTCGGCGAGCAGCATGCGCCAGTCTTCTGCGGTCGGCTCGTGGCTGTCGCCGAGCGTTGTCCCACGATCTGCCGTGACGATCCACCCGCGCTCGGCGTCGATGGCGAACGGTGCGTCCACGGCGTCCGGCACGATACGAGCCAGTTCGGCGTGCAGCAGGGGCTCAAACGCCATCGACGCACAATTGGCCTTGAACCACAGCGTGCCCTGATCAGTCGGCACCACGAGCTGGGTCGACCACGGGCGTACGCGCGGCTGGGTGATCTCGCCCGTCAGCACGCGGCCGCACGACGCGAGCTGCTCGCCGATCCAGTCCTCGGCCACGCGACGCCACTCATCGCTGGCGACGTGCTCGGAGAACGGTCGGCCCATGGCGACCAGCGTAGTAAGCGGTCTCCTCCTATGCTTGCCAGATGGGAGTCCGAGGCAAGCTCGCCGTATCCGCCGCCACCAAGCTGGCTCCCCAAGTAGCGTCAGGCTACGTACGCACGGTCCTCGACCAGGCCATCGACGGCATCGGACCGCTCCGTTCGGCGGCTGCAACTGCCGACACCAAGCTCGTCGACCACAACGGCGACGTCGAGCTGGCCGTACGTGGACTCATCCGCCTCCACTCCGGCCTGGCTGGGGTGCAGGGATTCGTGACCAACCTCGGCGGGTTCGCGGCGATGGCGATCGCGATGCCAGCCAACGTGGTCGGTGTGACGCTGGTGCAGTGCCACCTCGTCGCCGGGATAGCGCACCTTCGCGGCTATGACCTGGAGGACCCTCGCGTACGCAACGCGATCCTTGCCTGCATGCTCGGCGAGGACTCCGTCCGCGACCTGCTGAAGCACAAGCGACTTCCCTCATCCCCGATGGCGCTCGCAACGTCTCCCGTGCACGACCCCGAGCTCGACCACACCCTCTCGCGCGAGGTGACAGCTGAGCTGGTGGCGCGGACGGCTGGGCGTCGTGTAGTGACGTTGATCGGCCGACGCGTGCCGTTCCTCGGCGGCGCAGTCGGTGGATCCAGCGATGCGTACGCGACATGGCAGATCGGTGCCTACGCTTCCAACGAGCTCAAAGAGCGTCGGGTCTAGTTGTCGGTAGCGGCGCATACCGTCATCGCATGACGCTCGAAGCCGTGATCCTCGCACTGCGCGAGTCCTGGGGACCTGACACCTGCGCGCCCGAGGATGTTGCGGACTGGACGCCCGACAATCCGTCCCGCGGCCAGTGCGCCACGACCGCGCTCGTGCTCCACGACTTCTTCGGGGGCTCTCTCGTGATGGGAGAGGTGATTGTCGACGGGCAACGGGTTGACTTCCACTGGTGGAACCGGCTTCCCGACGGCGAACAGGTCGACATCACGCTCGAGCAGTTCGGCCCGCACGAGCATGTCGTCGGCGCCATGGAAGTCGTGCGGCCGACTGGCGCGACGCGCATGGACAAGCAATACGCGTTGCTCTCGTCCCGTGTGTCGGCTCGCCTCGCACAAACATGGGGGTCCCCCCAACACAAAGGGGCGTAGCCGTTGGGGGACTAGCCGAGGGCTCGTACGACGGCGCTGGCTGGTTCCTTGCCGAGCTGCTGGCCCATCCACACGCTGGTCGCCACCAGCGAGTCCAGGTCAACTCCGTGCTCGATGCCGAGCCCGTTGAGCATCCAGACGAGATCTTCGGTGGCGAGGTTGCCGGTTGCGCTCTCGGCGTACGGGCAACCGCCGAGCCCACCGGCCGAGGCATCGAAGGTGGTGATGCCATGGCGAAGCGCGGCGTAGGCGTTCGCCAACGCCTGTCCATACGTGTCGTGAAAATGCATCGCGAGGCTTTCGACCCCGACACCCGATTCTCCGAATGCGTCGATCAGGGCTCCGACCTGGGCTGCCGTGCCGACGCCGATCGTGTCGCCGAGCGAGAGCTGCGATGCGCCGAGGTCCAGCAGGCGCTTGCCTGCTGTGACGACCTGACCGATCGGAACGTCGCCCTCCCACGGATCGCCGAAGCACATCGACACGTACGCGCGTACATCGAGACCAGCCTCACGGGCACGGGCGACGACGGGCTCGAACATGGCGAACTGGTCGTCCAGGGTGGAGTTGAGGTTCTTCTGCGCGAAGGTCTCCGTCGCGCTGCCGAAGACCGCGACGTGGGTGCAGCCCGCCTCCAGGGCACGATCGAGACCTCGTTCGTTGGGCACCAGCACAGGTAGCGGTACGGGACCGTCGAGCGGCAGACGCGCGACAAGCTCGGCCGCGTCAGCGAGTTGAGGCACCCATTTCGGGTGGACGAAGCTCGTTGCCTCGACGATCGGAAGTCCGGCTGCCACGAGCCGGTCGATGAACTCGGCCTTGACCTCAAGAGGAACGATCACAGACTCGTTCTGCAGACCGTCACGCGGTCCGACCTCATAGATCGTGACCTGCTTGGGAAGACTCGCGTCGCGGACGATCACGCGGGTTCCACCGTGAACAGCAGATGCTTGATCGGCACCTGGTCGCCCACAGCCGCTCCGACATGCGCGACGACACCGTCGTACGGCGCCACAAGTGCGAGCTCCATCTTCATGGCCTCGACCACCCCGAGTCGGTCGCCGAGCGCGACCACGTCACCTTTGGCCACGTCGACCCGCAGCACGGTCCCGGGCATCGGCGACACGACGTCGGCCTCTGTCGAGGCACCACGTTGGTGACCTCCGCGCATCGGGTCCGGCGTCTCGAAGGTCCAGGTCTGCCCCTCCCACGCCACCTCGATCGAGTCCCGACGGCCTCCGACAAGAACCGGCCATGTGATGTCGGCATCGTCCAGCACGACTCGGTGATTCGCGCCGGTCCTGTCTGTCAGAATCACCGCCGGAGGCGCTGGACGACCTGCGCTGCGCCAGCCGTCGATTGTCGAGAATGGAGTCTCCAGCAAATCGTCGTGTCCGCCGTGGATGTGCAGACGCGCGGCTGCCGCCAAGGCCTCGGATGGAACCTCTGGCCAGGCGACCAAGGCTTCCGCCAACGGTCCGTCCAGCCACGATGTGTTGATCTCGCCATCTGCGAACTCACGACTCGCGACCAGCCTGCGTAGAAATCCGAGGTTGGTCGTGACTCCCAGCACCGCCGACTCGTCCAACGCAGCAATCATCGACTCGATCGCGGCCCCGCGGTCGGTGCCGGAGACGATGATCTTTGCCAGCATCGGGTCGTAGGCCGTGGAAACCTCTTGGCCCTCCTCTACGGCTGTTTCGACACGCACGTCCTCTGGCCAGACAATGCTGTCGAGGACGCCGGCCTGGGGCAGGAACCCGGCGTACGGGTCCTCGGCGTACACGCGCACCTCGATGGCGTGTCCGGTCGACGTGATCTGGTCCTGGCTCAGCGGCAGGTCCTGACCCGCGGCAACCGAGAACTGCCACTGCACCAGATCGAGCCCGGTGATCTCCTCGGTGACGCAGTGCTCGACCTGGAGTCGGGTGTTCATCTCAAGGAAGTACGCCGCCCCATTTGCGACGAGGAACTCGACTGTGCCGGCGCCGGTGTAGCCGACCTCCTTGCACAGCGCGACGGACGACTCGTGAAGCGTTGCGCGGAGCTCATCGCTGAGACCGAATGCCGGCGCCTCCTCGACAACCTTCTGATGACGACGCTGCGCCGAGCAGTCGCGTTCAAACAGGTGGACGACATGGCCGGCGTTGTCGCCGAAGACCTGTACCTCGACGTGACGGCCGGACTCGATGTACTTCTCGACCAGCATCGTGTCGTCGCCGAACGCGGAAGCCGCCTCACGCTGCGCGGCCTCGAGCGCTGACGCGAAGTCCTTCGCGTCATCGACGATGCGCATCCCCTTGCCGCCGCCACCGGCCGCAGCCTTGACCAACACGGGGTAGGAGTCCGCCGGCACGTTGGACGGATCGAACTGCGGAGTGACGGGGACGCCGGCCTTCTCGGCGATCGCACGCGCCTTGTCCTTGCGGCCCATCGCATCCATGACCTCGGCCGTCGGGCCGATGAACACGAGTCCGGCGCCCACCACTGCGCGAGCGAATTCGGCGCGTTCCGACAGGAACCCATAGCCCGGGTGGATTGCCTCGGCGCCGGACTCCTTCGCGGCGGCGAGCAGCCGGTCGATGTTGAGGTACGACTCATTGGCCGCCGTGGGCCCGAGGTGCACGGCATCGTCGGCGAGACGTACGTACGGCGCATCAGCATCTGCGTCGGAGTAGACCGCGATGCTGCGGAGACCCGCTTCGCGGCAGGCGAGGATCACGCGGCGAGCGATCTCGCCTCGATTGGCGATGAGGACTGAGGAGAACATCACTACATCCTGAAGACGCCGAAGCGCGGTTCGGGCGTCGGTACGGCGGTGGCAACCTGCAGCCCCATGGCCAGGACCCGACGCGTGTCGACTGGGTCGATGATGCCGTCGTCCCACAGTCGAGCGCTGGAGTAGTAGGGCGAGCCCTGCGCATCGAACTGTTCGCGGATCGGCGCGCGGAAGTCAGCCTCGTCGTCGGCTGACCATTGCTCGCCGCGGGCTTCCATGCCATCGCGCTTGACCGTTGCCAGCACAGCCGAAGCCTGCTCGCCCCCCATCACCGAGATCTTCGCGTTGGGCCACATCCACAGGAATCGCGGATCGTACGCACGACCGCACATCCCGTAGTTGCCGGCGCCGTACGAGCCACCGATCACCACCGTGAACTTTGGTACGACCGATGACGCGACCGCCGTGACGAGCTTGGCGCCGTCCTTGGCGATGCCGCGGTTCTCGTACTCCTGGCCGACCATGAAGCCGGTGATGTTCTGCAGGAAGACCAGCGGGATTCCACGCTGGTTGGCGAGCTCGACGAAGTGCGCGCCCTTGAGCGATGACTCGCTGAACAGGATTCCGTTGTTGGCGACGATCGCCACCGGGTAGCCGCAGATCCGGGCAAAGCCGCACACCAGCGTCTCGCCGTACAGCGGTTTGAACTCGTGCAGACGTGAGTCGTCGACGATGCGGCGGATGACCTCGCGTACGTCATAGGGAGTGCGGCCGTCCGTCGGCACCACGTCATAGAGAGTCTCCGGATCCTCGCGTGGTTCGACCGACTCGTGCGGCGGCGGCAGACTCGTCGGGCGCTCCAGGGTTCCGACGATCGAGCGCACGATCTGCAGAGCGTGCTCATCGTCGTCAGCCAGATGATCTACGACACCGGACGTGCGAGCGTGCACATCGCCGCCACCGAGATCCTCGGCGGTGACGACCTCGCCGGTTGCAGCCTTCACCAGCGGGGGACCCGCCAAGAAGATCGTGCCCTGGTCCTTCACGATGACAGTCTCATCGCTCATCGCCGGTACGTAAGCGCCGCCGGCGGTGCACGAACCCATGACCGCGGCGATCTGCGGGATCTGCTTCGCCGACATCTGCGCCTGGTTGAAGAAGATGCGACCGAAGTGCTCGCGATCGGGGAAGACCTCGTCCTGCATGGGCAGGAAGGCGCCACCTGAGTCGACGAGGTAGATGCACGGCAGGTGGTTCTCCGCGGCGATGGTCTGCGCGCGCAGGTGTTTCTTGACCGTTATTGGGTAGTAGGTGCCGCCCTTCACAGTCGCATCGTTCGCGACGATGACGCATTCGCGACCGCTCACCCGACCAATTCCAGCGATGACGCCAGCGCTCGGTACCTCGCCTCCGTACATGTCGTACGCCGCCAGTGCGCCGATCTCGAGAAAGGGCGAGCCGGGGTCGAGAAGATGATCGATCCGATCTCTGGGCAGCAGCTTGCCGCGGTCAACATGACGTTGACGCGACTTCTCGTTGCCTCCAAGACGGACAGCGGCCAAACGGGCACGCAGGTCGTCAACCAGTTCACGCATGGCCAAAGGTTAACAGTCGTTAACCAGAATCGGCTACTCTGCTCCTGTGACCGTTTCACGCCAGCAGCAGATTCTTGACACCGCGGCCAAGCTCTTCGCCGAGCGGGGCTTCCATGGTGTGTCCGTGCATGACATCGGAAACGCGTGTGGCATCTCTGGTCCCGCACTCTACAAGCACTTCGCCAGCAAGAACGACATTCTGACGCAGTCGCTCACCGCAATCAGTGAACGCTTGCTCGCCGAGGGGCTGGCCCGTCGGAACGCCGCGTCGACTCCCGGCGAAGCGCTCGAAGGCCTGATCGGCTGGCACATCGACTTCGCACTGGGCAACCCTGCGCTGATCGTCATCCAGGAGCGCGAGTGGGGCAACCTCGAGGTCGCCGGCCGCAAGGAGGTGCGCTCTCTTCAGCTCGCCTACATCGACGTGTGGGTCGAGACCGTGCGTTCATTGCGCGGCGATCTCGGTCCGCACGAGACCCGAGCCTGCGTACAAGCGACGTTCGGAATGCTCAACTCCACCCCGCACAGCGCGCGAATCAGCGCGCCGGCGATGCGAGCTCGACTGGCGCGGATGGCTCGGGCGGCCCTTCTTTCGTAGGCCGTGCGCTGCGAGTGATCGTCGCCGTGGCAACGCCAAGCAACATCACGGCTCCGCCCACCAGCTCCAGCGTCGTCGGCACCTCATCCTGCACGAGCCACGCCGTCATGATGCCGATGACCGGAACGAGCAGGACGAACGGGACCACGGCACTCGCCGGGTGGCGGGCTAGCAACGAGTTCCAGATGCCGTATCCGATGAGCGACGCACCAATCGCGGTGTACGCCGTGCTCGCGATCGCCACACCAGACAGGTGCGTCACAGCGCTGCCCACTTCGGCAGGTCCATCCACTACGAGCGACAACAGCAGCGCCGGCAACGGGACCACCAACGCTGACCACACCACCAACGAGAGGCCCGACGCCACTCCTGCACTTCGAGCCACGACATTGCCGGTGGCCCACGAGAGAGCTGCTCCGAGCATCACCAGCACTGGGATCACGGGCGCAGTTGCCCCGTGCGCAACGACCACGACCAGCAGTCCGACCGTGCCGATCGAAGCGCCGACCACCTGACGGCGCGTGGGTGACTCCTTCAGCGCAATCGCGGCAATGACGATCGTCATGATCACGTGAGCTTGAAGGATCAGCGACGCGAGTCCGGCTGGCATACCGAGGTCGAGGGCGATGTAGAGCAGACCAAACTGCCCCAAGCTCATGAACGTGCCCACCGCTACGACAGCCCGCCACCCGGCCGTTGGCCGCGGGATGAAGAACACCAGAGGCAGCGCCACCAACACGAACCGGAACGACAGGAACAGCAACGGCGGCACATCGTCCAGGCCCTCGTCGATGACGACGAAGTTCGCTCCCCAGATGATCATCACCAAGACGGCGAGGGCACTGTGCTTGAACGGCATTGGTCCAGTCTCTCCCGCTCAACCATGAAGCACCAGCAACGGTTTCTGGACGAAACACCGTACGCTTGCTTCATGATTGATCTGGGTGCTCTTCGCGCGCTAATCGCGGTACGCGACTGCGGCAGCATCGTTGCGGCGGCCCATGAGCTTGACTTCACGCCCTCTGCCGTCTCGCAACAGATCAAGAAGCTCGAGCGCCAAAGCCGAACACCGATGCTCGAACGCGTCGGCCGCACCGTCATCCTGACGGAGCGCGGACGTCTACTCGCCGAGCGCGGTGCCGTTCTGCTTGCTGATCTCGAACAGGTGGAGAACCTCGCCGTCGGTGGCGCAGAAGAGCTCCGAGGTTCCCTACGGCTCGCGACGTTCTCGACCGCTTCACGCGGCATTGTCGCTCCGCTGCTGGCAAAGCTCCGAGCATCAGCGCCCGATCTCCATGTGACCGTCGTCGAGATCGAGCCGCGAGAAGGAGTCACGTTGATCGAGCGGGGTGGCGCCGACCTGGCCCTCGTCCACGACTGGAACACCGTGCCGCTCGACGTACCGGTCACGATCGAGCAACACGAGCTCCTCAGCGACGAAGCCGATGTCCTCCTGCCCTGGGATCACCGCCTGACACTCCGCGACTCTGTGACGCCCATGGATCTTCTGCAGGAGACGTGGGTCTCCACGCCTGCTGGGTCGATCTGCCACGAATGGCTCGTGCACATGTTCGCCATCCACGGCGAGCGACCCGACATTCGCTACTTCGATGGCTCCTACTCAACCCATGCCGCGATGGTCGAGCATGGCGTGGCTGTGGCGCTCGTCCCGCGCCTGGGCCGCGAACCATTGTCGCCACGAGTGCACGCGATGCCAGTCGTCGATCCGACGCCCCGGCGCCGCGTCAGCTCCCTCTGGCGCGCCTCCAGCCATGACAACCCTGCTCGCCAGCACGTACAGCGAGAGCTCGAGGGCCTCTTCGCCGCGCTCCCATAGGATTCGAGCACCCAAACTTCAGGAGCTCATCATGGTGGATCTCGGGAAGCTGCTCGGCGGCTTCGACTCTAAGAAGCTGCAAGAAGTCATCGACCTCGTCTGGGACAACAAGGACGACCTGGCCAACAGTGCCCAGTTCGCCAAGGAGATCCCCGACCTCATCCGCACTCTGGCCGGCGGACTGTCCGAGGCTGGCGGCCAGGCCCGTGCAGCAGGACTCGCACTCGTCGGGGACGACGGGGAGTCTGGTGCCACGACCAAGCTCGGTAGCAGCGCGAAGACTCTGGGCTCCATCGCCGAGAACCTTGCCTCCGTCGCGAAGTTCGTGACCGATGCGGCCGACGACATCAAGGGCGTACCGCTGATGGGTGGGCCTGCCAAGCAGCTCAGCGGTGCCGCCAAGACGATTCAGGGCACGACGACGAGCCTCGGCGGACTCGCCGATGACCTCGTCGGACTGGCCGACATCCTCGGCAATGTCGGCGCTGCGCTCGGCAAGCTGGGCGAGAGCCTGGACTCGTCCGGCACCAAGGCACAGGGATTCTTCGCCGCGCCGGCATGAGCGGTTCCCTTCCGCCTCGCGACGCCGCTACGTTAAACCCGTTCGCTTGAACGGTCAGGCGATATCAAGAAGGAGAACCTGATGGCAGACTTCGGTCTCGGTGGAATCATCGCGAGTGTTCTTGCCGGTGCAGCAGGTGGCCAAGCTGCCGAGAAGCAACCCAAGACCCCCAGCCCCGGAGGACTCGGCAGCATCCTGGGTGGTGGCGTAGGTGGTGGGCTGGGCGGGCTGCTGACGAGCGCACTCGGCTCCGGAACGGCAGGTACCGACGTCGAGGCAGTCGTCAGTCAGGCAGTGGGTGGCGGCGTGCTCGGCACCGTCGTCACGATCGTGCTCGGATTGATCCTCAAGAAGAAGGCTTGATCCTCAAGGAGTAGCTACAGACCAGAGTCGAACGCCCCCGGTGATCCGGGGGCGTTCGCCGTTGGTCAGGCGTCCTTGAGTGTGCGCCAGGCAACCCACGCCGCAGCGAGAGCGATGACGATCGCCACCGCCGAGGTGCGCTGGACACCGAGGTCGAACGCAGCTTGAGCCGACGCCATCAGGCGCTCGCCGACCTCGTTCGGGAAGTACTCCGCGTACTGCACCGTGCCACCCAGCGACTCGAACGACGAATCGTTCTCACCCCACTGCGCAACCGCAGGCACCGTGAGGTGTGAGCGATAGGTTGAGGTGAGCACGCTGCCGAGCACAGCGGTACCGAGCACAGCGCCGACTTCGTACGCGGTCTCCGAGATGGCCGAGGCCGCGCCCGCCTTGTTCGGCGGAACGCTGCTGAGCATCAGATCGTTCGTCAGCGTCTCTGCCAGACCGATGCCGAGTCCGAGCACCGCGAACGCGATCATGATCGACCACGTCGACGGCGTACCTAGGAATGCAGCGATCGCATATCCGGCGGCCGACATCACAAAGCTCGCCGCAACGACGACCCGCGCCGGCACGAAGCGGACCAGGCGCACGGCAGCGAATCCACCGAGTACCGTGACCAGCAGACCCGGCAAGAGCGCCATGGCGGCTGACATCGGCGACAACCCCATTCCGAGCTGAAGGAACTGCGCGGCGAAGAAGATGAAGCCGGCGTAGCCCATGAGGCTCAACAGGTTCGCGACAATCGCGCCGCTGAAGACGCGATCCGAGAACAGCGCGAGGTCGATCATCGGGTCGGCGATGCGGCGCTGACGACGTACGAAGACGACCGCACTGGTAACTCCGAGCACGAGGCTGAGGATGGTGAGGTCGCTGACACCGTGCTCGGCGAACTGCTTGATTGCGAACACGATCGGCAGCATGGTTGCGAGCGACAGACCGATGCTGGGTACGTCGATGCGACCCGGGCGCGGGTCGCGCGACTCGGGAAGCAGGACGACCGCAGCGATCAGGAAGATCGCGATGATCGGCACGTTGATGAAGAACACCGAGCCCCACCAGAAGTGCTCGAGCAACCACCCGCCGACAACTGGGCCGAGGGCCGCTCCACCGGCGAACATCGATGCCCAGACAGCGATGGCGAGCCGGCGATCTTCACGGTTCTCGAAGATGTTGCGGATCAGTGACAGCGTCGACGGCATCAGCGTTGCACCGAATACGCCGAGGAGCGCGCGTGAAGCGAACAGTGCCTCAGCCGTCGGGCTGTACGCCGCGCACACCGAGGCGATGCCAAAGCCGACCGCACCGATCAGCAGTAGCCGTCGACGACCGATGCGATCGCCGAGGCCGCCCATCGGGACCAGCAGTCCCGCGAGCATCAGCGGGTAGATGTCGACGAGCCACAGCATCTGCTCACCCGTCGGGTGCAATGCCGAGCTCACCTGTGGCAGAGCGAAGCTCAGCACGGTGTTGTCGATCGAGGTCAGGAGGACAGGCAGCATCAGCACCGCGAGTGCGATCCACTCTCGTGGTCCCGCTCTACGCGTCGTGTCCGCTACATAGCGCGAATCGATGATCGTCATGCTGTCCTCCTTCGGTTGAATCTGTTGTATCTACTGTACCGGCTAGACGGTATACACAACGAACAGATCGAGGGTGATATTCCCCTCCATTAGGCTGGGCGTATGGCAGCCGCTGAGCGATCGACCCGCGACCGGGTCCTCGACTCGTTCGAGACGCTTCTGGTGACCGCCGGAAGCCGTGCCGCGACCCTCGACGCGGTCGCCGCCCACGCCAACGTGTCGAAGGGCGGGCTGCTCTATCACTTCCCCAGCAAGGACGAGCTCGTCGTCGGCATGCTCACTCGACTGCGCGAGCAGGGCGAGGCCGACGCGACCAAGATGCGTACGGCCAAGAAGGGTCCCGTCGACTACTACCTGAGCACCTCAGCGCACACCGGCAGCGATTTCGACCGCGCCCTCGTCGCCGCTGCACGTATCGCCCAGGAGCACGACCAGCGCGCTTCGGAAGCGTTGGCCGACCTCCGTGAGGGCTGGTTCACGGTGCTGCGCGAGCACCTCGGCGACGAGGCACTCGCTCGTACGATCCAGCTGATCGGCGATGGCCTCTACTTCGACGACACGATGGGTCTGCAGGCGAAGGGCGCTCTGACCCACGTACGCAACGTGCTCCGCCGCCTCGACGTTCTCTAGGAAGTTCATCCGTCAGGCGACTGGCGTGCACGTCGGCTTAACCCGCCCCACGTGCACTCAAGCCATGACACATCCAAAGAAGTACGTCCTTCCGGCGTCGCTCGTCATGAGCCTCGCCATCGCCATCGGAGGTGTCGCTGCACCAGCGACCGCGTCCGACAAGACACCCACGTCCGACGGCGGCCACCATCAGGCCATCTCCGTCTTCGGCCACCGCGGAGCCTCGGGCTACCGCCCTGAGCACACGCTTGAGAGCTACAAGGTCGCAATCAACCTCGGCGCTGACTACATCGAGCCGGATCTCGTGAGCACCAAGGATGGAGTGCTCGTCGCTCGCCACGAGAACGAAATCACTGGCACGACGGACGTGGCCGCGCATCCAGAGTTTGCCGACCGCAAGACCACCAAGACCATCGACGGTGTCCCGATCTCGGGGTGGTTCACCGAAGACTTCACCTTGTCGGAGCTCAAGACGCTGCGCGCGAAGGAGCGCCTCCCCTCAGTGCGCCCGGACAACACTCAGTACGACGGCCTCTTCGAGATCCCGACCTTCGACGAGGTTCTCGCGCTTGCCAACCAGGAGAGTCGCAAACACGGTCGTACGATCGGCGTCGCGCCTGAGACAAAGCACCCGACGTACTTCAGTCGATCGGCTTGCCCTTGGAGAAGCCACTGCTGCGGTCGCTCGACCGAGCCGGACGCAATTCGGCCAACAGCAAAGTCGTCATCCAGTCGTTCGAAACGACGAACCTGCGCAAGCTCGCCACGCAGACACGTGTACCGCTTGTTCAGCTCACCTCGGCAGTCGGTGCACCGTACGACTTGAAGGTCGCCGGCGACCCACGTACGTACGCCGACATCATGGCGCCGGCCGGTCTGCGCAAGGTCGCGAAGTACGCGAAGTGGCTGAGCCCGGAGAAGAACAGCGTGATCCCGCGCAACGCAGCAGGATTCCTGACGACGCCCTCACCGGTCGTCAAGGATGCGCATCGCGCTGGGCTCAAAGTGGTCGCGTACACGTTCCGCGACGAGAACCAGTTCCTGCCGGCGGACTTCCGCATCGGGACCGACCCGAACGCGAAAGGCGACATCCAGGCAGAGCTGAAGACGTTCTTCGCAGCTGGCCTCGACGGTGTGTTTGCCGACTACCCCGACAGTGCCGTCAAGGCGCGAGATCTCTGGAACCAGAGCTAACTGGACCGGACGGCCCCGTCTCTCACAGTGAGGGACGGGGCTGTTCTGTGCTGTATCTGCGGGCTAGCCTCAGACCATGTGCCGAAACATTCGAACCCTTCACAACTTCGAGCCCGCCGCGACCAATGACGAGGTCCAGGCCGCGGCGCTCCAGTACGTCCGCAAGGTGAGTGGGTCGACCAAGCCGTCGAAGGCCAACGAGGAAGCGTTCAACCGCGCCGTTGCCGAGATCGCCCACATCACCGGACACCTGCTCGAGGACTTGGTGACCACGGCTCCGCCCAAGGATCGTGAGATCGAAGCCGCGAAGGCCAAGGAACGCGCCGCGAAGCGCTACGCCGCCGCTGGCTAGTCGTCGACCCATACCGGGCTGAGAATCTCAACGGATGCTCGCCCTCCACTTGCGCGCGCGACCTCGCTGACGAATGCCTGCGGGTCCGCAACGACCACGGTGATCTCCGTATGCGCACCGTGCGTCGCGTCCACGACCTGGCCCAGCGTGCGCAACCGGGAGTCGAGACTCCCGTACTCCGCAACAGTCGTCGTCACCAGCATCTTGTGTCGCAGGGTTCGCAGCTGAATGCCAGCGTGATCGAGCGCCAATCCGGTGACCTCGCCGTACGCACGCGCCAGACCGCCCGAACCAAGCAGGGTGCCGCCGAACCACCGTGTCACGACGGCGACCACATCGCTCACCTCACGTCGGGTCACGACCTCCAGCATCGGCGTGCCAGCCGTACCCGCGGGCTCACCATCGTCATTGGACCGCTGAAGGCTGAAGTCCGGACCGATCACGAATGCCGTGCAGTGGTGCCGAGCATCAAACCGGTGTTTGCGGACCGATTCGATGAACGTACGGGCGTCAGCTTCGCTTTCGACCCTCCGCACCTCGCACAGAAATCGCGATCTCTTCACCTCGATCTCGGCTGAGGCATCGCGGGCGATGGTGCGGTATTCGCTCAATTCTTGCGGAGCTTGAGGAAGATGCTCGGGCCGAAGTTGT
The DNA here is from genome assembly GCF_036675695.1 of Aeromicrobium sp. Taxonomy (GTDB): domain Bacteria; phylum Actinomycetota; class Actinomycetes; order Propionibacteriales; family Nocardioidaceae; genus Aeromicrobium. The sequence goes on along the minus strand of NZ_JAKFEL010000058.1, from coordinate 3,494 downwards.
TGCGCGCCAGGCGCTTCTGAGTCGCCCGCTCGATCAGCAGCATCGCGCTCTTCGGCAGAGTCTTCTTGACCCGTTCGCTGCGCAGGTTGGACACCGAGAGCTTGGTCTCGAGCGTCAGTCCCGCCTCGGCGAGCTGGGCGACGACCGTGTCGATGTTGTGGTTGACGAAGGCAATCGCGTCTGGCTCGTCTGCCTTGACCGTACGTATGCTGACCGGCTCCTTGGGGAGCTCGATGCCCTCGCGCTTGTGACGCCGACGGTTCTTGAAGTGTCCGTAGTTGGCGACCTCGATGATCGCGGTGCCGCCCGGCGCGAGGACGCGCGCGATCTCGGCGAACTCGGCAGCCGGCTCCGGGATGTGGTGCATGACGCGCACCATCGTCACCAGATCGAGCTCGCCATCCGCGAACTTGAGATCGTCGGCCTGCATCTGCGCCTGCACGATGTCAGTGCCGTCGAGCACCTTCTTGGCAGCTTCAAGCTGGCTCGCGGCGGGCTCGGCCAGAGTGACCTTGTCGGCGAACGTACGCAGCAGGATGCACAGGCGTCCGAAGCCGCCACCGATGTCGGCCGCGCTGCCGTAGTGCTGACCCTTGAGGAGGCGCCGGATCGCAATGTGCTCGGCGGCGTTCTCGTAGTCGCGGTTGTCCCAGTACTTCGTGTAGTCGTAACCACGCTCGTACTGGTTGGCTACTTTCTTGCTCTTCTCGGCCACCGGGACACCCTAGCAACGCTCCCTGAACGAGAGATCAGCCGAACGTGCGGGGCGTGTATGACGCGGGCTGCTTGGCCGTCGCGGCCTCACGCGCAATCTTGGTGTTGACCGACTTGAACATCGTGGCTTGGAGCTTGCGCTCGAGCTTCCACGCGGCGCGCACACTGCCGCGACGGTTGGCGTACAAGAGCTTCTTGGTGGCTGCGACCGAGTCCGGCGAGCGTTCGACGATCTTCTCGATGAGGTCCAACGCGGCTTTGATCGGCTCGTCGACCGCTTCTGTGGCGAGTCCGACCTCGGCAGCACGGGCGCCCGTGATCTGCTCGCCCGTCATCGAGAGTCGCATGACGTCGTCGGCCTTCATCTGATCACTGAAGGGGACAGTGCCACCCATGTCGGGCACCAGACCCCACTTGGCTTCCAGGATCGACCAGGTCGCATCGGGAGTCGTGAACCGGAAGTCTGCGCCCGCAGCAAGCTGGACACCTGCGCCGTAGCAATGACCGTGCACCACGGCGATGACCGGCACCGGCAGATCCCGCCAGATCGTGGTGACCTTCTGGAACTTGTTGACCACACGCGGACCGGCCAGGAAGAAGCGCGCCACCTTCTTCTTGTCCTTGAACGCTGCGCCGAAGTCGAGGCCGGCGCAGAACGAGCGCCCCTTGCCCTGCAGGACCACCGCGCGTACGTCGCGATTGGACTTGAGCGCCTCAGCTGCGGCGATGAGCTCCTCGATCAGCTCGAGGTCCACACCATTGAGCTTTTCGGGGCGGTTGAGCCACACGTATGCGATCTGGCCGTCGATCTCGGTGATCACCCGCGGTTCAGTCATCCCAAGATGCTATCTCCCACGTTTAGAGGTATGGAGTTCGGGGAAATAGCGTTCATGGTCAACATCAAGAGGCTCCCCCTACCCCTGATGGATATGTACGAGTGGCAGTACGACGGTCTGTGCATGGACATGGACTCGTCGGTCTTCTTCTCGCCGGAAGCCGAGCGCGGCGCCAAGCGCATTCGCCGCGAAGATGCCGCCAAGGCTCTGTGCCGCCGGTGCCCCGTGATCGAAAGCTGCCGTCAGCATGCGCTCAGTGCGCAGGAGCCGTACGGCGTATGGGGAGGGCTCAGCGAATCCGAGCGTGCCGAGATGGTCGGGCAGCGCTCAGTCGCGAGCTGAACCAGTCGACGTCATAACCAACAGCGGTCCCCGCGCGTTGTTTACGTCATGCGCCGCACACTGAAGCTCTCGCTGGTTCTTGCTCTGATCGCGCCGATGACCGTATGGATCATCGCCCGAGGGGGCGCAGACGCTGCAACTGCGACGCCCAAGACCGTCATGTTCGTTGGCAACAACTGGGACGGCACGACCGACGTCATCGACCCGGTGACCTACAAGCGACTCAAGCGCATCGACGTCGCACCCGACCGCGCCGAGCGGATCGCCGCGATCAAGAAGGATCCGGTCGCGCTGGCGTTCTATCTCGCGATCGGACAGCTCGTCGGTGAGGGGCACGATCAGTTCAACGACGACATGTTCAGCACACCCGATGGCAAGATCCTCGCCGTCTCCCGACCGAGCCTCGCCGATGTCGTCGGCATCAACATCGCGAGCGGCAAGATCGTGTGGCGTTTCCCAATGGAGGGCTACCGCACCGATCACATGGGCGTCTCGCCTGACGGCACGAAGCTGCTCGTCTCCGACTCGACGGCAAACAAGGTGCACGAGCTGAACATGCGTACCGGCGCCAAGCTCCGCGAGTTCCCCTCAGGTGACACCCCTCACGAGAGCAACTACACCAAGAACGGCTCCAAGATCTTCCACGCCAGCATCGGTCGCGTCTACGTACCCGGTGACCTGAACCCCCTGAACCCCCTCCTCGGCGTCGACAAGATCGTCAAGGGCAAGCAGGTCTTCCAGATCGTCGACAACTCGTCGTTCAAGATCCTCAAGCAGTGGGACATGGGCGCCAAGCTCGCCGAGGCGGGCTACCCGGGCATGAGCTCAGCGGTCCGGCCGATGGCGGTCGCCCCCGATGAGCGGTACGTCTACCTGCAGGTCTCGTACTTCCACGGATTCGTCGAGTTCGACACCGCGGGCGCCGGCAAGGTTGTCCGTCTCGCGGTGCTCCCGCAAAGCGCAGCAGCGCAGGCGACGCCCAAGTCGCAGTACGTGCTCAACTCCGCACATCACGGCATCGCGATGAATGCGGCCGGCACCTCGTTGTGCGTCGCCGGCACGATGTCTGACTACGCGGCGATCGTCAGCCGCAAGACGTTTGGCCACACGATCCTCGACGTCGGGCCCAAGCCCTACTGGGCCACCACCGGCCCCGGCGGCAACACGTGCTGGATGTCGACCAGCGGCAATGACCAGGTTGCGGTGATCGACTACGCCACCAAGAAGATCATCAAGCGCATTGCGGTCGGCGATCACCCGCAGCGCGTCCGCGAAGGCCGGGTCGCCGCAGCAACGGTCAACGCCTGGAAGTAGGGGGTGTGCGCGAGGGGGGAGCCGTCACCTGCGTTCCGCGGCGAACGTGCCCCTTGAACCGTGCTGGCCGACGTCAACGCCGCTCCACTCCGGTTCCTCCCAAATCCACTCTGCCCAATAGATGACGAGAACCCCGACGGAAAAGCGTTGTCGGGGTTCTTGTCATCTGTGCGCGAGGGGGGATTTGAACCCCCACGCCCTTGCGGACACTGGCACCTGAAGCCAGCGCGTCTACCATTCCGCCACTCGCGCGTACGGTCCCGGCATTCGATGCGCAGGACCGAGGAA
>NZ_JAKFEL010000113.1:0-3249 GCF_036675695.1 Aeromicrobium sp. | reverse complement strand
GAATGAGCGGACAGTCCTAAGGTGTGGGCCGTGACCACCACCTCACCAGCTCCCTCGTCTGGAGCACCGTTGAAGGGGCCCAATGGGGCCGGACGCGCGGCAATTGCCGCCCGAACTCTGCGCAATGACAGGTGGTGGCTTCCACCGCTCGCCACCGCCCTCGGCCTTGGTGCCTGGGTCGCCTACGCGACCGTGCGTGCGTTCATGCAGAAGGACTATTTCGTCGAGTCCTACAACTACCTGACGCCGTTCTACTCGCCCTGCGTCTCGAACGGCTGTGTCCCGGAGTCCTCGCACTTCGGCCAGTTCCTGCCTGATCAGTGGTGGCTGCCGTACGCCGCACTGACGCTGCCGTTCCTGCTGCTGTTCCGCATGACGTGCTACTACTACCGCAAGGCCTACTACCGCGCGTTCTGGCTTTCGCCGCCCGCGTGCGCCGTCGCCGAGCCGCACCAGAAGTACACCGGCGAGACGCGCTTCCCGCTGCTGGGTCAGAACCTGCACCGCTACTTCTTTTACGCCGCAGCGATCATCTCGGTGATCAACACGTACGACGCGTTCTATGCGTTCCGCACGGCGGACCACGAGTTCGGCTTCGGTCTCGGCAACATCATCCTGCTCGTCAACGTGATCGCACTGTGGGCTTACACCGTGTCGTGCCACTCGTGCCGCAGCCTGATCGGTGGCCGCCTGAACCACTTCTCCAAGCACCCGATCCGCTACAAGCTCTGGGGCTGGGTATCCAAGCTCAACGGTCGCCACATGGGACTCGCCTGGCTGACGCTCGGCACCCTCGCGCTGACCGACTTCTACATCATGGCCGTCTCTGCCGGCTGGATCGACGACCTTCGCTTCATCAACTGACGGACTGAATCTTCATGACTGCTGATATCGAGACACACACATACGACGTCGTCATCATCGGTGCCGGTGGCGCCGGTCTGCGCGCTGCGATCGAGGCCCGCGTGTCGGGCAAGAAGACCGCGATCATCTCCAAGTCGCTGTTCGGCAAGGCCCACACGGTCATGGCCGAGGGTGGTTGCGCGGCTGCCATGGGCAACGCCAACTCCAACGACAACTGGATGGTGCACTTCGGTGACACCATGCGAGGCGGCAAGTTCCTCAACAACTGGCGTATGGCCGAGCTGCACGCCAAGGAAGCTCCGGATCGTGTCTGGGAGCTCGAGACGTACGGCGCACTCTTCGACCGCACGCCGGATGGCCGCATCAGCCAGCGCAACTTCGGTGGCCACAGCTACCCCCGCCTCGCCCACGTCGGCGACCGCACAGGCCTGGAGTTGATCCGTACCCTTCAGCAGAAGATCGTCTCGCTGCAGCAGGAAGACTTCCGCAACACGGGCGACTACGAGTCCAACATCAAGGTCTATGACGAGACCACGATCGTCGACCTGCTCAAGGACGGCGACAAGATCTCCGGCGCCGTTGCTTACCAGCGCGAGTCCGGACGCCACCTGCTGTTCGAGGCGCCCGCGATCGTCATGGCGACCGGCGGCATCGGCAAGTCCTACAAGGTCACCAGCAACTCCTGGGAGTACACCGGCGACGGTCACGCGCTCGCACTTCGCGCCGGCGCCTCGCTGATCAACATGGAGTTCCTGCAGTTCCACCCCACGGGCATGGTCTGGCCGCCGTCGGTCAAGGGCATCCTCGTCACCGAGTCCGTACGTGGTGACGGTGGAATCCTGACCAATTCCGAGGGCAAGCGCTTCATGTTCGACTACATCGCGGACGTGTTCAAGGATCTCTACGCGACGACGCCCGAAGAAGGCGACCGCTGGTACACCGACCCCGACAACAACCGGCGTCCCCCCGAGCTGCTGCCGCGCGATGAGGTGGCTCGGGCCATCAACTCCGAGGTCAAGGCTGGTCGAGGAACCCCGCACGGCGGGGTGTATCTGACCGTCGCCGGACGTACCGAGGTGGGCCTAACCACCGAAGCGATCCTCAAGAAGCTGCCGTCGATGCACCACCAGTTCAAGGAGCTCGCCGACGTCGACATCACGAAGGAAGCGATGGAAGTCGGACCGACGTGTCACTACGTCATGGGCGGCATCGAGGTCGATCCCGACAGTGGTGCGGCTTCGGTCCCCGGTCTCTTCGCCGCAGGCGAGTGCTCCGGCGGCATGCACGGCTCCAACCGCCTCGGCGGCAACTCGCTGTCGGACCTCCTGGTCTTCGGCAAGCGCGCCGGTGCCGGTGCTGCGGAGTACGTCGACAAGCTCGGCGAGAACCGCCCCAAGGTGTCTGACGCTGCAGTCAAGGAAGCCCGCGATCGTTCGGTGGCTCCGTTCGGTGACGGTGGTCAGGAAGGCGCCGAGAACCCGTACACGATCCACCAGGAGCTCCAGCAGTCGATGAACGACCTGGTCGGCATCATCCGCAAGGCTGAAGAGGTCGAAGAGGCTCAGGGCAAGATCGACGAGCTCCGCGAGCGGGCCAAGCACATGGTCGTGGAGGGACACCGCCAGTTCAACCCGGGCTGGCACCTCGCTCTCGACCTGCGCAACATGCTCCTGGTCAGCGAGTGCGTCGCCAAGGCAGCACTGATTCGTACCGAGAGCCGCGGCGGTCACACCCGTGAGGATCACCCCGTCATGAATGCTGAGTGGCGTCACAAGCTGCTCGTCTGCAACATCAAGGACGACGGTTCGGTCGACGTGCAGGAGAAGGAGCAGATACCGCTCCGCGAAGACCTGCTCGACCTGTTCGAGATGAGTGAGCTGAAGAAGTACTTCACCGAAGCCGAGCTGGCCGGAAGGAACTCCTGATGAGCTACGAGCAGAACTTTCGTGTCTGGCGCGGCGATGCTGAAGGTGGCGACTTCGAGAACTACGACGTTGAGGTCAACGAGGGCGAAGTCGTCCTCGATGTGATCCATCGCCTGCAGGCGACGCAGACGCCCGACCTGGCCGTCCGCTGGAACTGCAAGGCCGGCAAGTGTGGCTCGTGCAGCGCGGAGATCAACGGTCGCCCGCGACTGCTCTGCATGACGCGTATGTCGACGCTGCCGCAGGAAAGCACCGTCACGATCACGCCGATGCGTACGTTTCCCGTCATCCGCGACCTCGTCTGCGACGTCTCGTTCAACTACGAGAAGGCTCGCGAGGTCCGCGCATTCGTACCGCCGGAGGGCCTCAAGCCGGGCGAGTACCGCATGCAGCAGGTCGACGTCGAGCGCTCGCAGGAGTTCCGCAAGTGCATCGAGTGCTTCCTGTGCCAGGACACCTG
>NZ_JAKFEL010000123.1:0-3261 GCF_036675695.1 Aeromicrobium sp. | reverse complement strand
TTTCGGCGACCGACTTCTTGCCGCTCTGCATGACCATGTTGATGAAGCGGGCGATCGTCTCGCTCCCGTGCTTCGGGTCGGGCAGGACGGTGCGCTGCGGAGTGGAACCTTTACGCGACATGTTCGATAACCCTCAGAATCTCTTGGTAGACAGATCGTTGAACGATCCGCTTAGGACTTCGGACGCTTGGCGCCGTACTTGGAACGGCTCTGGCGACGCTTGGTGACGCCAGCGGCGTCGAGCGAGCCACGCACGGTGTGATAGCGAACGCCCGGCAGGTCCTTGACGCGACCGCCGCGGATCAGCACCACCGAGTGCTCCTGCAGGTTGTGGCCTTCGCCGCCGATGTACGAAATGACTTCGTAACCGTTGGTCAGACGCACCTTGGCCACCTTGCGCAGCGCCGAGTTCGGCTTCTTCGGGGTGGTGGTGTACACACGGGTGCAGACGCCACGGCGCTGCGGGCAATTCGCCAATGCGGGCGAAGTGCTCTTGTAGGTTTCCGGGTTGCGCGGCTTACGCACCAGCTGATTGATCGTCGCCATCTGGAACTCTTTGGTGTGAGGCCGAAGCCTTGGTACGAGGCGCAGCCTCGCGTGAAAACGAACGGCAAGCCAATGAATCCGGCCCGCCGAGACGAAAAAGTATAGCCCGCGTTCAACGTTTCCGTCAACGCGAGCTATTCGTTGTTTCGGGTGTCATCGAGGACAACTCGAAACATTTCTGCGATCCCGCCCTGCCTTGGGCCGAACACGAGGCGCTCCGTGCGCCTCCTTTCGTGATCTGGACAGCCGCGTAGGACCGTCTGGTTACACATTAATAATAGCGTATTTCGGCTGCCGGCGTGACCCGGCAGCCGCGAAAGGCGGTGGGCACGAATAACGTGCCCACCCTGCCTGCTTACGACGCGCTGGATTCCTCGGCGGCCTCGACCTCGCCCGAGGTGCCCGACAGGGCTTCCATCTCGGAGTCAGTCAGGCCGGAGGCATTGCGGCGGCGCTGGCTGTGATAGGCCAGGCCCGTACCGGCCGGGATCAGACGACCGACGATCACGTTCTCCTTGAGGCCGCGCAGGCTGTCGCGGGTGCCGCGGACGGCCGCCTCGGTCAGCACACGGGTGGTCTCCTGGAACGATGCCGCCGAGATGAACGACTCGGTCGCCAGCGAGGCCTTGGTGATGCCCAGCAGGACCGGCTCGACCTTGGCCAGGATCTCGTTCTTGGCGAGTGCCTTGGCGTTCTCCTCGATCACGCGCTGGCGCTCGGCCTGTTCGCCGTGCAGGAACTTGGTGTCGCCACCGTCGACGATCTCGACCTTGCGCAGCATCTGGCGAATGATCACTTCGATGTGCTTGTCGTTGATCTTCACGCCCTGCAGGCGATAGACGTCCTGGATTTCCTTGACCAGGTACGCGGCCAGCGGCTCGACGCCGAGCAGGCGCAGGATGTCTTGCGGCGTCGGCTCGCCGTCCACCACGGTCTCGCCCTTCTCCACGTGCTCGCCTTCGAACACGATGATCTGGCGGTACTTGGGGATCAGCTCTTCGTGCTCGTTGCCATCGGTGTCCTTGATGATCAGGCGCTGCTTGCCCTTGGTGTCCTTACCGAACGAGACGATGCCCGAACGCTCGGCCAGCACCGCCGGATCCTTCGGCTTGCGCGCTTCGAACAGGTCGGCGACGCGCGGCAGACCGCCGGTGATGTCGCGGGTCTTCGACGCTTCCTGCGGGATCTTGGCGACGACGTCGCCCACGCCCACGGGGGCGCCGTCCTGCAGGTTGACGATCGAGCGCGGCGGCAACAGGTACTGCGCCGGCAGGTCGGTACCCGGGATGTTCAGGTCCTTGCCGTTCTTGTCGACGATGCGGACGATCGGGCGCAGGTCCTTGCCGGTCGAGCCGCGACGCTTGGGATCGGTGATCTCGCGCGAGGCGAGGCCGGTCAGTTCGTCGGTCTTCTCGATCACGGTGAGTCCGTCGACGAAATCGACGAAGCGCATGAAACCCGCCACTTCCGACACGATCGGATGGTTATGCGGATCCCAGCTGGCCACGGTCTGGCCGGCCTTCACTGCCGAGCCGTCCTTGACCATGATCGTCGCACCGTACGGCAGCTTGTAGCGCTCGCGCTCGCGGCCGTGGCCGTCGAGGATCGACAACTCGCCCGAACGCGACACCGCGACCAGGTGGCCGTTGGCGTGCGAGACGTGCTTGAGGTTGTTGAACTTGACCGAACCGGTGGTCTTGACCGTGACGTTATCGATCGCCGCCGCACGCGAAGCCGCACCACCGATGTGGAAGGTACGCATGGTCAGCTGCGTGCCCGGCTCGCCGATCGACTGCGCGGCAACGACGCCGACCGCTTCGCCGTGGTTGACCAGGTGGCCGCGACCGAGATCACGACCGTAGCAGTGCGCGCACACACCGAAGGAGCTTGCGCAGGTGATGGTGGAGCGCACCTTGATCGCCTGCACGCCGGCGTCTTCGAGCTTCTGCACCCAGACTTCATCGAGCAGGGTGTTGCGGGTGACGAACGGATCCTCGTCGTTGCCCGGCAGGAACACGTCCTCGGCCACGATGCGGCCCAGCACGCGATCGCGCAGCGGCTCGACCACGTCGCCGCCCTCGACGATCGGGGTCATGGTCAGACCCTCGTGCGTGCCGCAGTCGGTTTCGGTAATCACCACGTCCTGCGCGACGTCGACCAGGCGACGGGTGAGGTAACCGGAGTTCGCGGTCTTCAGCGCGGTATCCGCGAGGCCCTTACGAGCACCGTGGGTCGAGATGAAGTACTGCAGGACGTTGAGGCCTTCGCGGAAGTTCGCGGTGATGGGCGTCTCGATGATCGAGCCATCCGGCTTCGCCATCAGGCCGCGCATACCGGCGAGCTGGCGGATCTGCGCCTGCGAACCACGCGCACCGGAGTCGGCCATGATGAAGACCGAGTTCATCGACTTCTGCGCGACCTTCTCGCCCTTGGCGTTGGTCACGGTGTCGGTGCCGATCGCGTCCATCATCGCCTTGGCGACGCGCTCGTTGGTGCGCGACCAGATATCGACGACCTTGTTGTAACGCTCGCCGGCGGTGACCAGGCCCGACTGGTACTGCTGCTGGATTTCCAGGACTTCGGTTTCGGCCTCGTCGAGGATGCCCTTCTTCTCGTTCGGGATGATCATGTCGTCGATGCCGATCGAGACGCCGGCGCGCGTGGCGTACGCGAAGCCGGTGTACATCAGCTTGTCGGCGAACACGACCGTGTCCT
>NZ_JAKFEL010000252.1:0-20742 GCF_036675695.1 Aeromicrobium sp. | reverse complement strand
GAGAAGTCCTGCACCCGTGCAGCATATTGCGCGGTGTAGAGACTTTGGGCCGCCTCGTCAAGACTAGAACGTGTTCTAGTTTGCTGCTAATGTCCCCGCCATGGTGCTTGAAAGATTCCGTCTGGACGACCGCGTTGCCGTCGTCACCGGAGCCGGCCGTGGGATCGGAGCCGCCAGTGCTCTCGCTCTCGCGGAAGCCGGCGCCGATGTTGTCCTTTCCGCTCGTACGGCTGACCAGCTCGAGGAGGTAGCCGCCAAGATCGAAGCTCTGGGTCGCAAGGCGCACGTCGTCGCTGCCGACCTGCAGGACCTCGACCAGGTCGCCGCCCTCGCGCAGACCGCTGTCGACACATTCGGTCGCCTCGACGTGGTGATCAACAACGTGGGTGGCTCGATGCCGAAGGAGTTCGCGCGTACGAATGTGGCCGCACTCGAGGGTGCGTTCCACTTCAACGTCTCCACGGCCCACGCCCTCACGCGTGCTGCGATGCCTCACCTGCTCAAGAACGGTGACGCATCCGTCGTCAACATCTCGTCCGTCATGGGCCGGGTCAGCGGACGCGGCTACCTCGCGTACGGCACGGCCAAGGCGGCGCTCGCGCACTGGACGCGCCTCGCCGCTCGTGACCTCTCGCCCCGCATCCGCGTCAACGCGATCGCCGTCGGCTCGGTGGCGACATCAGCCCTCGAGCTCGTCACCGGTGACGAAGGTCTGACGGCGCAGATGGAGTCCAATACCCCGCTTCGCCGCATTGGCGATCCCGATGACATTGCAGCCACCGTGCTGTTCCTCGCCAGCCCCGCCGGCGGCTACCTCACCGGCAAGGTGCTGGAGGTCGACGGCGGTATTGATCAGCCCAACCTTGACATGGGCTTCCCCGACCTAGGAGCACCCGAATGATGAGCGAGCGAAGCGAGCGAAACAACAAGCATCAGGTCATGCCGTGCCCTCCGTACCGTGCCTTTCCTACGGAGGTGTCGGCATGACGTTGCGCGTCGTCCAGTGGAGCACCGGCAACGTCGGTCGTCACGCCATCGCGGGCATCGACGCCCGCCCCGATCTCGAGCTCGTCGGCCTCTGGGTGTCCAACCCCGACAAGGTCGGCAAGGATGCCGGCCAGCTCGCCGGCCTCGGTCGCGATCTTGGTGTCCTCGCGACCAACAGCGTCGACGAGATCCTGGCGCTCAAGCCCGACTGCGTCGTCAACTGCGCCATGGCCGATGACCGGCTCTTCGAGGCGATCGCCGACCTCGAACTGCTCCTGGCTGCTGGCATAAACGTCGTCTCGAGTGGCCCGGTGTTTCTGCAGTTCCCCGCTGGTCCGGCGCTCGGCATGGCTGAAGGCGTGAAGAAGGCTGCCGTCGCCGGCGGTGTCTCGCTGTACGTGAACGGCGTCGACCCGGGCTTCGCCAACGATGTGCTCCCGCTGGTGCTGACCAGCGTCAGCGAGCGCATTGACCAGGTCCGCTGCTCTGAGGTGCTCAACTACAACACGTACAACCAGCGCATGATCGTGTTCGACGTCATGGGCTTCGGTATGCCGATGGACCACGTCCCGATGCTGCTGCAGCCGGGAATCCTCTCGATGGCATGGGGCAGCGTCGTCCACCAGATCGCTGCAGGACTCGGCCTCGAGCTCGACAGCGTCGAGGAGTTCTACGAGCGCCTCCCGGCGACCGAGACGTTCGACATCGATTGCGGAACGATTGAAGAGGGCACCGTCGCCGGACTGCACTTCGAGGTCCGCGGCATCGTCAACGGCAAGCAGGTCGTCGTGCTCGAGCACATCACCCGCGTGCACGACGAGATCGGCCCCGACTGGCCGCAGCCGGCCGGTCTTGGTTGCTACCGCGTCGAGATCAAGGGCGAGCCCAACTACACGCTCGACCTCCAGCTGCTCGGCACCGACGGTGACCACAACACCGCCGGCCTCAAGGCGACGGCAATGCGCTTGGTCAACTCTGTTCCGGCTGTGGTCGCAGCTCAGCCGGGACTCGTCACCGCCCTCGACCTTCCGCTGGTGACCGGCAAGGGCCTGGTAGTGACATGAGCAAGCGGATTGTCGTGTGGGGGACAGGCTTCGTGGGCAAGCTCGTACTCAATGAGGTCTTCGACCACCCCGAGTTCGAGCTCGTCGGAGTCGGCGTCAGCAATCCGGAGAAGGTCGGCGTCGACGTCGGTACGCTCTGCGGCCGGGACCCGGTCGGCATCCTCTGCACTGACGACCTCGATGCGCTCGTCGCACTGAAGCCTGACGCGCTGGTCCACTACGGTCCGACGGCGCAGTACGCGGACGAGAACATCCGTGTCATGACCGCCTTCCTTCGTGCAGGCGTCGACGTCTGCTCGACGGCGATGACCCCGTGGGTCTGGCCGGGCATGAAGCAGAACCCCGACATGTGGATCGAACCGGTCACCGAAGCCTGCAAGGCGGGCGGCTCGTCCTGCTTCACGACGGGCATCGACCCCGGATTCGCCAACGACCTGTTCCCCATGACGCTGATGGGTCTGACGTCAGAGGTGCGCGTCGTACGCGCGCTCGAGATCCTCGACTACTCCAACTACCTCGGCGACTACGAGGACGAGATGGGCATCGGTCGTGAACCGGGGGAGAAGGCGCTCCTGGAGCACACCGACATCCTCGTCATGGCGTGGGGCGCAACCGTCCCGATGATGGCCGAGGCCGTGGGCATCGAGCTCGACGAGATCACCACGACGTACGACAAGTGGGTCACCGACGTCGAGGTACCGAGCGCCAAGGGTCCGATCGCGCCGGGCCACGTCGCCGCCGTCGACTTCACGATCAACGGCATCTACAAGGGTGAGACTCGCATCCAGCTGCGCCACATCAACCGCGTCGGTGAGAACTCCGCGCCGGACTGGCCGCGGGGAGCCAACGACGACGTCTACCGCGTCGAGCTCGAGGGCACCCCTTCGATCACCCAGGAGACCGCATTCCGCTTCGACGACGGCAGTGGCCGCGATGCCGCGACGGCCGGCTGTCTTGCCACGGGAATGCGCGCACTCAACGCCGTCTCGGCCGTGAACGACCTGCCGCCGGGTTGGGTCACTGCGCTGGACCTGCCGCTGATCGCGGGACGCGGCAACATACGCTGACGCCATGCTGCCGGACCGGTCAGAGGTGCTCGCCCTGGTCAGGTCGTCGCCTGCGTATGTAGCTGCGCTCGACAAGGCGGGTTGGATCGACATCTTCGGGAGCCTGCACGTCGTGGAGGACCCTGTCGGGTCGCGCCCAGTCCGATCGTCGGAGTCCGGCGGACTCGGACGGTTCTGGGACACCTTCATCGCGCCCAACAAGATCGAGTTCGAGGTCGTCAACGACTGGATCGATGGCTTCGACGTCGTACGCGACGTGACAATCGTGACGACCCTGCGCCCCGGCGTCGTCGTACGAACACCGGCTCACCTTCTCTATGAGACGGCGTACGAGGACGGTGTGCTGAAGGTTCGACGTATGGCCGCGCACTGGGAACCGCGGCCGGCCTACCGCCAGCTGATGAAGCCGTCGCGGGCCCATCTGGGCGCGGCGATCGGCCAGTTTGCGCGGATGTTCCGGATCCTTGGCGTCATACAGTCGCTGCAGTTCATCGGCGCGTCTCGCTACATCGGGTGGAATCGCAAGCGCTCACTTCGGGAGATCCTGGAGTCGGAAGGGATTGGCGAGGTGTCGAAACTGATCGCGTCCGGTCGTATCGTGACGGCATCCTGCGTGGTCGGCGGAAAGCCCAGCACTGTGGTGGCGCGCTACTTCAGGGGGTACGGCATGTCGATGGTCACGTACAGCGACCTGGCGTAGTCAGTCCGGGATCTGGCCGAACAGGTCGCCGGCAGGCAGGACGGCATGGCGGATCAGGCGCGAGTCCTCGACCGCCGCCTGTCGGTGCTTCACCGCTTCGCGGTAGTCCGGATCGCGAACCATCTCGACGAACGCCGCGACGCTGGGGTACTCGGCGATGAAGCAATGATCCCAGCGCTCCTCGGACGGACCGATGACCATCAGCTCGAATCGTCCCTGCCAGATGATCTTGCCGCCGAGACGCCGGAAGATCGGGCCGCTCTCTCGGCCGTACGCCTCGTACGCCTCGGCGCCCGTGGACTCGCGGCCATCCTCGTAGACCGCGTGATCGCGCAGTCGTACGAGGTTGAGCATCTGGACCGGCCCGGGACGGTCGTCGGCAACAAACTGCGCGAAGACCTCTTTGGTCGGGTCGATGTGACCCATGTCAGCGCAGCAGCAGGCGAACGGCGACGTCGACCGACTTGGTCACGTCTTCTGCCTGGGTGCGGCCGGTGACCCAGCCCATGAGTGCGGTGAACCAGACGTCGCTGATGACGCGAACGATCGCGGTGTCCTCGTCGGTCGGTTCACGGTTCTCGTCGGTGCCGTCGATCGCGCGGGTGATCATGGCGGTCAGCTTCATACCGACGAAGTGGATCTCGTCCGCAACCGAAGCGTCGGCGAACATGAACGCGCGGGTGAGCGCCTCAGTCAGCTCGGGCTGCTGCTGAAGAGCCGTCGTGGTGTGGCCCAGGATGTACATGACGCGCTCGTGCGCGGTGTCGCCGGGAACTTGGCGGTTGCGCGACTGTTCCTCGGCCCGCTCGAACTGGCGACCGAGGGCGGTGACCAGGAGATGGATCTTGGACGGGAAGTAGCGGTAGAGCGTGCCGAGTGCGACATCAGCGTTGTCAGCGACGGCCCGCATCTGGACCGCGTCAAACCCGCCAGAGTCGGCAAGGGCGATCGTGGCATCGAGGATGCGGCGGCGGCGTTCACGCTGAGCGTTGGAGCCGGGAGTTGCCTCCGTCACGCTGGTCATGCGACATCGTCTCCTGTCCACGGCTGCTGCTGGAACTAGCCACGCCGAACCTCGGTATGATTATTGAAACACGTTCTAGATTTGGAGGCGACCCTCAATGCCGGTCGGCGTCACGCGGGACCATCTCGAATTGAGCACCAGCCTACGGTCTTGGGCCGCTGGCCTCGACGGTCCCTCCGCTCTGCGAGACGTCGAGAACGAAGCATCTGCGGGCTTTGCCAAGACCTGGCAGTCCGTCGTCGAGGCGGGCCTCAGCGGAATCAGCATCGCCGAGTCCCAGGGCGGTGGCGGCGGAGACCTGCTCGACCAGATGGTCGCACTCGAGTCGGCCGCGTACGCGATGATTCCGGGTCCACTGCTGAGCACGACCGTGGTTGCCCAGATCGCCGCCCAGGCGGGCGCGGTCGACGTGGTCGCAGCCATCGCCGAAGGCGCTTCGGCCGCCATTGCCATCGACGGAACGATCACGGTGGACGGCTCTGGAGCAACGGGCGACATCAGTGTCGCGATCGATGTGATCGACGCCAGCTGGCTCCTCGTCCCGACGAGCGACGGCTCATGGGTCCTGGTTGCAGCCGACGGGTGGACCGCCGAGCCCGAGATAGGTGTCGACCTCTCGCGTCGTGGCGGTCGCGTACGCGTCGCAGCCGATCAAGCCATACCGCTCGACGGCATCGACGGCGACGCCGTACGCCGCGTCCTCGTCGCTCTGGCTTCGGCCGAAGCCGCCGGCATTGCGCAGTGGTGCCTGGACACCGCCGTCGACTACGCCAAGGTGCGCGAGCAGTTCGGCAAGCCGATCGGGTCGTTCCAGGCCATCAAGCACCTCTGCTCCCAGATGCTCGAGACCACCGAGTCCATCAACGCCGTGACGTGGGATGCCGGCACTGCGCTCAGCTCCGATGCGCCAACGGGCGAAGCCGACTTCGCAGCCGATGTAGCCGCAACGGTCGCTCTTCACGGTGCCGTGGCGGTCGCCCGTGACTGCATCCAGGTGCTCGGTGGGATCGGCTTCACGTTCGAGCACGATGCACACCTCTACCTCCGTCGCGCGGTGGCGCTCGACCTCACGGTTGCTGCACTGACGGGAGGCACTGAGCAGTCGGCGACCCGCCTGGCCCGTCGCGCGATCGGCGGCCAGCGCCGCTCGTTCGAGATCGACTTCGAAGGTGCTGACGCCGAGTTCCGCGGAGTCACCCGCAACGGGGTGGAAGCGATCGCTGCATTGCCGGCTGGCGAGCAGCGTGCTGCTCTTGCCGAGGCCGGCTACCTCACACCGCACTGGCCGAAGCCCTACGGGCTCGACGCCGGACCGGTCGAGCAGCTCGTCGTTGACGAGGAGCTCGCCCGCGCCGGACTCGTTCGCCCCGATCTGGTGATTGGCGCCTGGGCTGTCCCGACGATCGTCGAGCACGGCACGCCCGATCAGCACGCCCGGTTTGTGAAGCAGACCCTGCTCGGAGACATCTTCTGGTGCCAGCTGTTCAGCGAGCCCGGAGCCGGTTCGGACCTGGCATCGCTGAGCACTCGGGCGGTGCGGGTTGAGGGTGGTTGGCAGCTGACGGGTCAGAAGGTGTGGACCTCGCGAGCCAAGGATGCGCAGTGGGGCATCTGCCTGGCCCGTACCGACAAGGACGCCGGACACAAGGGCATCACGTACTTCCTCGTCGACATGGCTTCCAAGGGCATCGACATCCGCCCGCTGCGCGAGCTGACCGGCGACGCGATGTTCAACGAGGTGTTCCTCGACGATGTGTTCGTCCCGGATGACTGTGTCGTCGGCGAGGTCAACGGCGGGTGGAAGCTCGCTCGTACGACGTTGGCCAACGAGCGCGTCGCGATGGGCAGCTCAAAGCTCGGCGTGAGCACGGAGCGAGCCGTCGACCTGATCGCCGATCGCGAGTCCGACACCGATGCCGCCCTCGTCGGCCACCAGGTCGCGCTTGCGACGCTGTGCCAGCTGCTCGGCGTGCGGACGACGCTTCGCTCGATCGGTGGCCAGGGCCCCGGACCCGAGTCGAGCGTCGCGAAGCTGCTCGGCGTCAAGAATCGTCAGGAGGCCGCGGAGCTCGTCGTCGACCTGCTCGGCCCCGCTGCGCTCTTCACCCACGAAGATCCGCAGATCACCAAGGACGTGCACGAGATGCTGCTGAACCGCTGCCTCTCGATCGCCGGTGGCACGACGCAGATCCTGCGAAACGTCGTCGCCGAACGCGTCTTGGGCCTACCGCGCAGCTGACGGGCCGCTCTTTTCGAACGATGCCTTGAGGGCGTCGATCGTGACGGTGCGTTCCTTGATCGCGAACCGGCGGAAGATCGGTGCCATCACGACGTACATGCCGTAAATCGTGAGCTTGGCGTGATGGCGGACGAGGGTGCTGTTGTCGCCCGCAGGCTCCAGCGTGTAGCTCGGCCAGCCCTCGTACTTGAGCTTGCCCGACTTCGACTTCTCCCACCAGTGGTGGACGATCTTGTGTGGCGCCTCCAGCTCGAGGATCTCACCCGGAAGTGGCCCCTTGGACGTCTCGTCGATGTACGTCGTGCCGACCTGAGGCTGACCAGGAGAGGTCTGTTTCGTGTGCTTCAGCATGGTGCCCTTCTTGGGCATCCAGTCGTTGTGACCCTCGACGTCAACGAGTCGTGCGAAGACCTGGTCGATGGGCGCCTGAATGACGCGCTCAAGGTCGAGCTCGATCGACTTCATGAGCCTCAGAGTGCCCCTCTAACCACTGCTATGCAAGCGATTTCTGCGTCTTGGCGCGGTGCCACTGGAGCCAGCGCGACACTGCAGCGATGGTGTGCTGGCTGCGTATGGAGGAGAACACCTCGAACGCGTGCTGGGTGCCGGGCAGCTCGGCGTATGTGATTGACGCGTCCGTCTTGTCCTTGAGCGCCTTCACGAAGGCGCGCGCCTGTGTCACCGACACGACGGTGTCGTTGGCGCCGTGGATGATGAAGAAGTCCGGGGTGTGCGAGGTGACGTGGGAGAGCGGCGAGGCCTGGACGAAGTCCTCGAGGTGGGTCTTCGGGTCCTTGCCGAACACCCGCGGGCCGAGGAACGAGTCACGCATCTCGACGGCCGCTCGCTCCTCGGTGATGCCGGCAAGGTCGTAGACGCCATAGAACGGAACGCAGGCCGAGATCGACGTGTCAGCCTCTTCGAATCCGGGCTGGTAGTCGGCAAGACCTGGGGTGAGTGCAGCGAGAGCGGCGAGGTGACCGCCTGCTGAGCCGCCGGTGATGGCGACGTACGACGGGTCGCCGCCGTACTCCTTGATGTTCTCGTGCACCCAGGCGATCGCGCGCTTCACGTCAACGATCTGGGTCGGGAACTTGTACTTCGGCGCGAGCCGGTAGTTGACCGAGACGCAGACCCAACCCTGCTGGGCCATTCGGTTCATGAGGAGCAAGCCCTGCTGCTCCTTGTTGCCGATCGTCCAGCCACCGCCGTGGACCTGGATCAGGACCGGCGCTCCGCTGAGTTCGCGGTCCTTGGGCTTGTAGATGTCGAGATGAGCCTTGCGGCCGCCCTCGGTGTACGGAACGTTGCGGAGTACTTCGACATCGCGCTGGCGAAGGCTGAACGGGCGAGCCACCGAGCCGCGCGGCAGTCGGAGGTCGACCGGGCCCGGGACTTCCAGCTCGTCGAGGTAGCCGTCGCCGATGCTCTCGCGGAGTGCCGCATCGAGCTCAGTGCCTGTACGACGCGCGCCGGCGATCGTGTAGCCCAGCAGTCCCGCGGCGGCGGCTGCTGCGACGAGCCCAATGCGGGACGGCTTGCCACCTCGCACCGTCAGCTCGGCGATGGTGTCAACGGCAGAAGCGCCGAGCAGGTGAGGAGCCAGCTCGCTGGTCGGCCAGCCGAGCGCGAAGCCGGGGATGGCAGACCATCCGCGCGACATCGGGCGGATTGCGTTGACGGCGAGAGCAGCGAGCGCGAGCTGGCGACGGGCATACCCGGCAGACATAAATGTGGCTCCTCGTTCGAAGGTAGAACAGGTTCTGGCGGTCTAGGCTACGGCCATGGATCGACTCAGCGGACTTGACGCCAGCTTCCTGTACCTCGAGAGCGGCGCGCAGCTCATGCACGTATGCGGTGTGATCGTTGTCGATCCCGCGACGATTCCGGGCGGCTACGACTTCCAGACGTTCAAGAAGGAGCTCTCGAATCGGGTCGAGGGCATTGCGATGTTCAACCGCAAGCTCAAGTTCGTGCCCGGAGGCATCGACTTCCCTATCTGGGTCACTGACGACGAGTTCGACATCGACCGGCACGTTCACCGGATGGCTGTCCCGTCGCCTGGCAGCGACCGCGAGCTGTCCGAGGTTGCGGGCCACCTGGCTGGCATTCCGCTCGACCGTTCGCGCCCGCTGTGGGAGATGCACGTGATCGAGGGTCTGGCCAACGGCAAGATCGCGATCTTCTCCAAGATGCATCACGCGTCGGTCGACGGCGTCTCCGGGTCAAACATGATCTCGTACCTGTGCAGTCTTGAGCCCGACGCGCCGCCGCTGGACAGCAGCTCCGCGGAGCACCAACGCGCCCCCTCCGACATGGAGCTGGTCGGCCGCGGAGTGTTGGCGACGGTGACGAAGCCGTGGCAGATCGTTAGGCTCGCAGCGCCGACGACCCGCACGCTGGTCGAGACCGGCCGTCGTGCGCGGAGGGGTACGGCGATGGCTGCTCCGCTGACTGCTCCACGTACGTCGTTCAACGGCACGATCACCGGCCACCGGTCGATCGCATACACAGACGTCTCGCTCGACACGATCAAGGACATCAAGAAGGCAGTCCCCGGTGCGACGGTCAACGATGTCGTACTCGCACTCAGTGGTGGAGCGCTGCGCCGCTACCTGCTGGAACGCGGTGAACTGCCTGAGACCTCGCTGCTCGCGAGCGTTCCGGTGTCCGTCCGGTCCGAGTCGAAGCGGGCTGGGCGCAACCAGGTGTCGTCGATGTTCTGTCGGCTCGGCACTGACATCGAGGATCCGCTCGATCGGATCACCGGCATGGCTCAGGCGAACGTCAACGCCAAGGACCACCACAAAGCCGTTCCGGCTGACACCTTGCAGGAGTGGGCAGAGTTCGCCGCGCCTCGAACGTTCGGCCTTGCCGTACGCATGGTGTCCGATCTGCGCCTCGCCGAGCGAGCACCCGTCATTCACAACCTGGTCATCTCCAACGTTCCCGGTCCGCCGGTGCCGCTCTACTTCGTCGGCTCACGGATCGACGCGCTCTATCCGCTCGGCCCGGTGTTCCACGGCGCCGGACTCAACATCACTGTCATGAGCAACAACGGGCAGATGCACATCGGTGCCATCGCGTGCAAGGAGCTGGTGCCTCAGCCGTGGGACCTGATTGATAAGTTCCCGGTCGAGCTCGAGGCCATGCGCAAGGCGGTCCTCGGCGACTAGCTGGTAGCTTCGGCGGCCTTCTGCAACCGTTCGAGTGTGGTCTTCATCCCGTAACGCAAGTCCGCGTCGCGATCAGGACTGCCAGTCCATTTCTCGGTGATCCAGTTCATCGCCTTCGGCAGCGGTCGCACCGTCTCGTACGACTCGGTCACTGTGGTGCCGTTGTCCGTCGGTTCGAGCCGATAGCGCCACGTGTAGGAGCCGATCCCCGGGCCGCTGCGGTTGAACGCAAACTCTCGCCCCCGGTCGGCGACGATCACTTCAGGCTTGTTGAACCAGGCTGGGCCCCGTTTGCCCTTGTTGCGAGCCTTGAAGCGAGCGCCCACGGCTGGCCCGTCTGCCCCGTTCGACCATTCACAGTGAATGCACTCGGGGCTCCATTCGCCCATGCGCGTGATGTCCGAGATCAGGTCGTACACCCGATCTGGAGTGGCAGCGATGTCGATGGCTGTGGAATCGCCACCATTGCGTGCGGTCATTGGGCCATCCTCAGATGTGGGACTGCTCTGGAGACGTCAGTGCGTGTTCGTGCCGACTATAGACGTCTCGCGGATGCGTGCCGAGACGTCGAGGGCCGCTTCAACGAACACGGGTACGAATTCCTTGTACTCGAGCACGCAGCCGGCGTGGCCGCACTCGGCCTGGTGGACCGTGGCATCAGGAATGAGCTCCGCCAGCTCGAGCTGGCGTTCCGGTGGAATGACGTGGTCCTTGGCGGTCACGACGATGGCGGTGGGCACGTCCACCATGGACAACCAGGGCGCCGAGTGGTGTCGCCCGAGCGAGGCCACGGCTTGACCAACAGCCCAGGCGCTCGTGGAGCGGAACTGCTTCATGGCCCATCGAGCGGTGTCGGCGCTCTCCTCGTCAATGGCGTCGACGGCAGCAGCGGTAGCCCGGTTGATGGTCGCCGAGCGTGACAGCGTCGTGCTCAAGCGCATGCTGACCTCCATACCCGCATGGAAGACGCGCTCGCGGCCATTCGTACGGAAGTGCGCCGTGCTCGCTGCGAGGACGATCCCGCCTATCAGATCGGGGCTTTGACGCCAGACTCGCTGCGCGACGATGGATCCCATTGAGTAGCCAGCGACGATCGGCTTGTCCAGCTTCAGGGCATCGATCACCGCGCCGACGTCGTCCGCGCAATCGGAGATCAGGAACTTGTCGGACATGATGCCGCGGCCGTGCCACCGCTGGTCGAACGTGATGACCCGGAAGTGCTTGGCAAGCTCGGGGATCGTGGGGAACCAGGTCAGCTGACCGGTGCATCCGACGGCATGCAGAAGGATGATGGTGGGAGCGTCCGGAGTCGGTCCGGGTACGTCAGTGAGCCAGGTCGTGCCGCGGCGGCGCAGCTTGAGCCAGCGTCCCTCGGGAAGGTCGACGTCAGGGACGTCGAACAGGTCCCAGGTCGAGGGGTCGGGGAGGAGAGGGCGCACGGCGCCAAACATCTTCTTGACCGGGATGGTCACGAGGCACTCCCTTACTCGACTCGCTCAAGAATAGAACACGTTATAGTTTCGGAGCGGGCGAATTGCCCAATGCCTGCAAAGGAGACGATCTGCGTGGACTCGGTACTTGATGAGGTGCGCTCCGTCATTGGCGACGTGCTCGACCGCGGCGATGGCTCATGGCGCGCTCTCCAGGAGTCCGGACTTCTCGCGCTCGCTGCTCCCGAGAAGCTCGGCGGCGAGGGACTCGGCTTGACCGAGATCTCGGTGCTGCTTCACGAGGTCGGACGCCGCGCTGCCGATCTGCCGGTATGGGAGACGGTCGCCTGCGGCTTGCTGCCCCTCGTACGTTCTGGCTCCGAAGACCTGCAGGCTGATCTGGTCCCCAAGGTTCTCGCCGGCGAGCTGAAGTTCGCTCCGGCGCTGGGCGAGCCCGGCGATGCGCTGCCGACCAGCCCCGCGACCACGTACGACGGCAAGTCCGTCACCGGCACGAAGGTCGGCGTCCCCGTTCTCGAAGGTGCAACGATCCTGCTTGTCTCGGCGGGCTCAGTGGTCGCGCTCGTCGACGCTGATGGCGCAGGAGTGAGCAAGGTCGACACGCTTACGTCCCGTGGCACGACCGAGGCGACCTACACGTTCGACGCTGCCCCCTCACTGGGTGAGCTCGACGCCGAAGTCGTACGCAATCACGCGATCGCCGGTCTCGCCACTCTTGGCGCTGGAGTCGTCGAAGGTGCGCGCGACCTGACCGCCGGCTACATCAAGGACCGCAAGCAGTTCGGCCGCTCGCTCGCCGAGTTCCAGGCCGTCGCTCAGCAGATTGCCGACGTCTACATCGGCTCGCGCACGTTCACGCTGACGGCAACCGAGGTCGTACGTCGCCTCGACGCCGGTGACCCCGCCGCCGATGATCTCGCGATCGCTGCGTACTGGTTCGCCAACCGCGCACCGGCGCTGATGCAGATCTGCCAGCACCTCCACGGCGGTATGGGCGTCGACGAGACGTACGACATGCCCCGCTACTTCGCCGCCGTGCGCGATGTTGCTCGCCACCTCGGCGGACCGGCCGCCCTCGCCGCCGTGCCTGTCGTCGAGACGGCCGGCAAGAACGCCGAGCTCACCGAAGAGGAGCGCGCGTTCAAAGACGAGGCCCGCGACTACCTGATGAGCCTGGTCAGTGACGCCGACCGAGACGAGATGCGCAACAACCGTCACGGTCCTGCGTATCACCGCATCATCAAGCAGATGGGTGCTGACGGCTGGATGGGTGTCGGCTGGCCCAAGGAGTACGGCGGCCAGGGTCGCGGCGTCATCGAGCAGCAGGTCTTCGTCAACGAGGCCTCGCACGCCGATGTCCACCTTCCGTCGGTCACGCTGCAGACCGTTGGACCGACGCTGCAGGCGTACGGCACCGAGAAGCAGAAGGACATGTTCCTCGCCGACATCATCACCGGCGACGTGCACTTCGCGATCGGCTACAGCGAGCCCGACGCCGGCACCGACCTCGCGTCGATGCGCACCAGCGCCAAGCGCGACGGCGACCACTACATCGTCAACGGCCAGAAGATGTGGACCACCGGCGGTCACGCAGCCGACTGGGTATGGCTGGCCGTACGTACCGACCCCGACGCGCCTCCACACCGTGGCATCTCGGTGCTGATCGTCGACACCAAGGACCCGGGATACTCGTGGACGCCCATCGTCACCAGTGACGGCTCGCACCACACCAACGCGACCTACTTCAACGACGTACGCGTTCCCGTCGACATGCTGGTCGGCGAGGAGAACCGCGGCTGGAGCCTCATCACGACGCAGCTCAACCATGAGCGCGTCATGCTCGGC
Organism: Aeromicrobium sp.; assembly: GCF_036675695.1. Taxonomy (GTDB): domain Bacteria; phylum Actinomycetota; class Actinomycetes; order Propionibacteriales; family Nocardioidaceae; genus Aeromicrobium. The sequence goes on along the minus strand of NZ_JAKFEL010000252.1, from coordinate 7,189 downwards.
CCGGCCGGTCGCATCGAAGGTCTGCGCGACCTCGTACGCGAGTGGGCCGAGGGCCGTACGGCTTCGGATGGCACGCCCGTGCTCGAGGTGCCATGGGTGCGCGACACCCTGGCCCGCGCCACCGCATCGTTCCGCGTCAACGAGCTGCTCAACTGGGCTGTCGCGAAGGCGCCGGCGTCTGACAAGACGACCGTCGCCGATGCCTCCACGTCCAAGGTGTTCGCCAGCGACGAGGTGCAGAAGCTCGGACTCGCGCTGACCGACGTCGTCGACGCGTTCGGCGATCCCTCCGATCCGGAGACCGGCCGCCTCGCCGACTATCTCGACAAGACCGCCAAGCGCAACCTCGTGCTGAGCTTCGGCGGCGGCGTCAACGAGGTGCAGCGTGAGCTGATTGCCATGTTCGGACTCGAGCTGCCGAGGGTTCCGCGATGACCACTGATCCGATCATCGAGCTGACCGACAAGATCAAGGCGCGCGGCAACAGTCCGGCCCGTCAGGCGCCGGACCCGGTCAACACGCCGATGATCCGGCACTGGGCCGAGGCGATCGGCGACACCAACCCGCGCTGGGCACCGGGACCCGACACGGAGGCGCCTCCCGCCATGGCGCAGGTGTGGACGATGTACGGGCTCAACCCTGAGCGCATGCCCAACGACCCGCTGCCGGACACGATGCAGGTGCTCGACGACGCTGGCTTCACCTCGGTGCTCGGCACCAACTGCGACCAGACCTATGCGCGCACCCTGCGTCCCGGTGAGGTGCCGACCATCAGCACGCACCTCGCGGACGTCATGGGTCCCAAGAAGACCGGCGTCGGCGAGGGCTACTTCATCACGACCAAGAGCATCTGGAGCGTCGGCGACGAAGAGGTCGCCACGATGACGTTCCGGGTCCTCAAGTTCAAGCCCGGCACGGGCCGCGTTGCGGTCGACAAGTCGAAGTCGTCGCGGCCGATGGTCAACAAGGACACCTCCTTCTTCTGGGAGGGCACTCAGGCCGGTGAGCTGCGCATCCAGAAGTGCAACGCCTGCGGCGAGCTCCGGCACCCGCCCGGTCCCGTATGCCCGAAGTGTCACGCGATGGATCGCGGCTTTGTTGTCGCGTCGGGCAAGGGCAGGGTTCGTTCGTTCCTCGTGCACCACGCACCTGTCGTGCCCGGCAAGCAGCTCCCGCTGACGCTGGCTCTGGTCGACCTCGAAGAGGGCGTCCGGATGATCGGCGAGGTCAAGGGAGAGGTCACGATCGGCGACGCGGTCGAGGTCTGGTTCGACCCGATCGACGACGAGGTGACTCTCGCGAAGTGGCAGCCAGCGGGCACCCCCGCGCCGGAGCCCGAGCCCGAACCGACGTCGGACCTCCCCGTATGGGAGCTGCCGATCACGCCGACTCTCGTGGTGTCGACCGCGCTCGCGACTCGTGACTTCCAGGACGTCCACCATGACCGCGACCGCTCGATCGGTCACGGCAGCAAAGACATCTTCATCAACATCCTCAGCACGACTGGGCTGGTGCAGCGCTACATCACCGACTGGTCCGGTCCGCAGACGCAGATCGTCTCGTGCGCCCTCCGGCTCGGAGCGCCGGCCTACCCGTACGACACGCTGCGCTTCACCGGCAACATCGTGTCCGAGGAAGACGGCGTGACAACGATCGACGTCGCGGTCGGTGTTTCGATCGGCACCCATGCCAACGCACGACTGGAGATCCGCAAATGAACTTCTCCGGAGCGGCGGCCATCGCCGGTATTGGTGCAACGGAGTTCTCCAAGGAGTCGGGTCGCTCGGAGCTCCAGCTCTCGGCCGAGGCGACCCTGGCTGCTCTCGAGGACGCCGGGCTCTCGACGTCTGACGTCGACGGACTCGTCACGTTCACGATGGACTCAACGTCCGAGATCGCGCTGGCGCGTGAGCTCGGTATGGGAGACCTGCGCTTCTTCAGCCGCATCAACTACGGCGGCGGTGCCGCCTGCGGCACGGTGCAGCAGGCTGCCATGGCTGTTGCGACCGGCGTTGCCGATGTGGTCGTCGCCTATCGCGGCTTCAACGAGCGCTCAGGGCAGCGCTTCGGCCAGGTCCAGAAGTGGGCCGCCGAGCAGGTCAACACCAACGGCCTCGACAACGCCTGGTCCTACCCGCACGGCCTCTCGACGCCCGCTGCCACCGTCGCGATGCAGGCACGTCGCTACATGTACGAGTACGGCGCAACCTCGGCCGACTTCGGTGCAGTTGCCGTTGCTGACCGCAAGCACGCGGCCAACAACCCCAACGCGTTCTTCTACGAGAAGCCGATCACGATCGAGGATCACCAGAACTCGCGGATGATCGCCGATCCGCTCCGGCTGCTCGACTGCTGTCAGGAGAGCGATGGCGCGGTTGCGATCGTCGTCACCTCGACTGAGCGGGCTCGCGATCTCAAGGCCGGAGCCGTACCGATCCTCGCAGCAGCCCAGGGCAGCGCTGCGGATCAGTTCGTCATGACCTCTTACTACCGCGACAACATCGGCATCCCCGAGATCGGCGTCGTCGGTCGCGAGCTGTGGCGCCAGTCCGGTCTGACACCGGCTGACATCCAGACCGCGGTTCTCTATGACCACTTCACCCCGTACGTCCTGATGCAGCTGGAGGAGCTGGGCTTCTGCGGACGCGGCGAGGCCAAGGACTTCATTGCCGACGGTGCGATCGAGATCGGCGGCAAGCTGCCGCTCAACACGCACGGCGGTCAGCTCGGCGAGGCGTACATCCACGGCATGAACGGCATCGCCGAAGGCGTACGTCAGATCCGCGGCACCTCGGTCAATCCGGTGCCAGACGTGGAGAACGTACTGGTCACAGCAGGTACGGGCGTACCAACCTCAGGCCTGGTCCTCGGTCGCTAGGCCGGCCAGGAGGCAGAGCCAGCCTGACTCTTCGTCCTCGTTGGAGCGTTCGGTCCACTCGGGGGTCAGTCCTGCTCGTTCGAGCGTAGAGGTGAAGTCAGCCTCAGTGCGCAGCACCCGGTAGTAGGGATTGCCGGACTCGCCGTCCCTCCAACCCGCGTCTTCGCCGAGAGGGATGGAGACGAGGAATCGGCCACCCGGGCGCAGAGCACCCGCGATCTTGGACAGCACTACCTCGAGGTCGTCGTCCTCCATGTGCTGGAGGACGTGAAGTGTGACGACGGCGTCGTAGGGGCCGCCGAGGTCGTCGTCGATGGCGTTGAGCCGGGCGACGTCCTTGCCGCGAGAACGCTGGAAGTCGATGAACGCCTGGGTGATGTCCGTACGTCGGACTGTCAGTCCGGCTTCCTCAAGTTGGTCGGCATCCCAACCCGGTCCAGACCCGATCTCCAGAACGCGAGCTCCGGGCATCGTCTCTGCCAGAAGAGTGAGGCCGCCGCTCAGGACGTGGCCACCCTGGGTCTCGCGGGCGTACTCGTCAGCTATCTGTTCGTACGACTCGACGGTCCGAGCATTGGGCGAAGGCTCCATACCTTCGACCCTAGGTCGGGATCAGCGGCGAGTCACGAAGTGGGCGGATCCCGTCCTCAGGAGGGATCCCTGGCGGGTGCGTGTCCCGCATGTGTGTCAGCCGAGTCCAGGCCCGCCTGTATGTGATGTGGGAGGTCGGCGAGGAACTGGCTGATCTTTCGTCGCATGATGGGCTGGAGCAGCCGCATTGGCCCGTTCGGTCGCAGCGTCATCTGCAGGTCGACTTGGGTTCCCTTGCCGTGTGGGGTCAGTGCAAAGTCGAAGTCGCCGGTGGCGATCCGTGACCGCTCGCGGGTGGCGAATCGATGGTGAGGTCGGTACGCCGTGAGCTCGACCATCACTTGTCCCATGCCACGGAAGCGGCCGCGGAAAGTCGAACCCTCCTGAGTGGGTTCTGCGGAGAGCTTCTCGACCGAGCTGCAATCGGGGTTCCAAGTCGGCTCGTTGGGGAGATCGGTGAGGAAGTCGAACACTCGATCAGGTGGTTGGTCCAGAGTCAGGGTGATGCTGTTCTCGATCATGGGGTCTCCTTCGGGCATGTGGACCGCTGTTCGATCCAGATGTCGAGAACGTAGACCTTGAACTCAGGTTCAAGGTCAAGTCTTGACCTTGAACCCAAGTTTTGGGTTTACCGTGAAAGCGTGCGAATCTCCGAACTTGCCAATCAGGTGGGAGTGCCCACCTCGACGGTGCGCTACTACGAGCGCATCGGGTTGCTGAGTGCGCCGGATCGAACCGGGTCGGGATATCGGTCCTACGACGAGCAGTCGGCGAACCGCTTGTTGTTTGTGACGAGGGCTCGCCGGCTCGGTCTGAGCTGTGATCAGATCACGGAGCTGCTTCCGGTGTGGGACGGCGCCAATTGTGGGGCCGCCGCCGAGAGGGTCGCGAATCTTATCGATAGCAAGCAGGCCGAAGTTGCCGCACGCATTGCGGAGCTTAAGGACTTCTCAGCTCAGCTTGACGACGTGCGGACCATGATCGCGTCTTCGCAGCCACCCGACACGTGCAGTCCGGACCTGTCGTGTTGCGTACCCGCACGGTCCAGCGACCTGATCCCGATCGAGATGAGCACCCGTCCGCTGGAGCGGAAGTCGGCTACTTCCTCAGTCTGACGAAGCAGTCGGCCAGGGCGGGGCGATTGTCATCGCCGACCGTGACGGTCACTGCGATGCCCTCGGGCTCGTCCCAGGCGTTGATCGAGAGTGTCTCGCCCGGGAACACGACGCCGGCGAAACGAGCGCCGAAGCCACCCACCTTGCTGGCGTCACCGTCGAGCAGCAGGTCGATCACTTCGCGCAGCACGATTCCGTACGTCGCCAGTCCGTGCAGGATCGGTGCCGGGAATCCGGCCGCCTTCGCGAATGCCGGATCTGCGTGCAGCGGGTTGCGGTCACCGCAGAGGCGGTAGAGCAGTGCCTGCTGCGGGGTGACGGTGAAGGTCGCGGTGCAATCGGGCGCGCGGTCGGGCACGGCGACGGCATTGCTCTCGCCGCGGTTGCCGCCCCAGCCACCCTCGCCCTTGACGAATATCGAGGAGCGTACGCGCCACAGCTCGGCACCGCTCGGATCGACGGCGACACCTTCTTGCCAGATGACGGCGGCCTTGCCCTTGTCCCAGACGTCCGTGATGGTCGTCGTCAAAGTGGCCGAGCCCGACGTGGGCAGCGGCGAGGTGAGGTGGACTTCCTGGGCGCCGTGGACGACCTGGGTCAGGTTGATGTCGCAACCTGGCAGATCGAGAGACGGTGGGTTGGTCTCGTGGAACGAGGGCGCCACCACGGCGAAGCTCGGCAGAACCTGAAGGTCGTCGGAATCGAGCGTCCAACGCAGCGCATCGGCCGACATGTTGTCGCCCGGATGTGATCCGGCACCCACGGCAAGCTGATAGAGCAGTACATCGCTGCTGGTCCAGGAGAACTCCTGGGTGCCGACGGTGGCACCGATGGCTACATCGGGATCGATTGGCATCAGGCTTTGCCCTTCGCAATGTCTTCGGCGGCGAGGTAGCCGAACGTGAAGGCCGGACCGATCGTGGCGCCGGGGCCGGCGTACGTATGACCCATGACGGCCGACGAGACGTTGCCGGCGGCATACAGGCCTTCGATGACCGAGCCGTCAGCGCGAAGTGCGCGGGCACGCTCGTCGGTGACGATGCCGCCCTTGGTGCCGAGGTCGCCGGGGACGATCTTGACGGCGTAGAACGGACCCTGGTCGATGCTGTGCAGTGACGGGTTGGGCTTCACGCGAGGGTCGGCGTAGTAGCGGTCGTACGCACTGTCGCCGCGGTGGAAGTCCTCGTCGTTGCCGGTCTTGGCGAAGCCGTTGAATCGTTCGATGGTCGACGCGAGCGCGTCGGTGGGAACGTTGATCGCCTCGGCGAGCTTGTCGAGCGACGATGCCTTGACCACGGCGCCGCTCTTGAGCCAACGCCCTGGGAACGGCTGGCGTGGTGAGAGTCCGGCGAAGAGGTAGCGGTTGCGGTAGCGCTGGTCGATGATCAGCCAGGCCGGCACGTGGGAGACGCCGGTGGCCTCGCCCTTGTAGATCTCGTGGGTTGCCTCGACGTACGGCAGCGCTTCGTTCATGAACCGCTTGCCGGCGGCGTTGACGATGATCGAGCCGGGCAGGTTGCGCTCCGACAGGCAGAACCACGGACCGTTGGGCAGCGGGATCGTCGGTCCCCACCAGGCGTCGTCCATCATGTCGGTCGCTGCGCCGATGGCGATGCCGGCTTCGATGCCCTCGCCGGTGTTGCTGGCGGCGGCGGTACTCCAGTCAACGCTGGTCGGGCTGGGGAGGTACTTCTCGCGCAGGCCCTCGCTCTTCTCGAAGCCGCCAGAGCCGAGGATCACGCCGCGGCGGGCACGGATGACGACTTCCTTGCCGTCACGCTGAGCACGTACGCCGACGACTCGACCGTTCTCGATCACCAGACCCGTGAGCGCAGTCTCGTAGAGGACGGGCACTTTGGCGTCGACGAGTGCCTTACGGAGGCTGATCGTCAGGGCATTGCCCATCGCGAACATCTTGCGTCGGAGCAGCGAGTTGAACACGCGCATGAAGACGACGCGCATCATCGTGAGTGGGCCGCGGATGGAGCGCAGGCCGAGGCTGATCTTGCGGAAGTCGGCCTGGGTGACGATCAGGTTGGCGGGCGCCTTGGCGTACGGCGGGTGGAGACGCTCGAGCTCGTCGCCGAGGATGCGGCCGTCCATCGGGATCGGCTCGACGCTGCGTCCCTGCGAGCGACCACCCGGCTGCTCGGGGAGGTAGTCGGAGTAGCCCGGGACCCACTTGAGCTTGAGCGGCGTCTTGTCGAGGAGGAAGTCGATGACCTCTGGTCCACGGTCGAGGAACGTCTCCCGGCGGATCGCGGGGACCTCGTCGCCGACAATTGCCTGCAGGTAGTCGCTCGCGTCCTGGCGATCAGTCGCGCTGACCTGGCCGGCGGCTTTGAGAGCGCGGTTGCCGGGGACCCAGACGCCGCCGCCGGAGCGTGCGGTGGTGCCGCCGAAGTAGGCGGTCTTCTCGATCAGGACGGTGTCGAGGCCATGGTCGGCAGCGGCGAGAGCGGCCGTCATACCGGCGCCTCCAGCTCCTACGACGACGACGTCATACGTCTCTTCCATGGGACCTCCGTCGGGGTGAACTACCGCAAAACTGTAACAGGTTCTAGTATGGCGGATGTGTCCTCCATCAAGGCAGATCCTGCCGCCA
>NZ_JAKFEL010000043.1:0-3304 GCF_036675695.1 Aeromicrobium sp. | reverse complement strand
TTGGTCGAGGAGGTTGCGCAGCAACCGTCTCGAGACCACCCAAGCTCGTCGAGTAGCGGCGAGCGCCAGCGAGTCGCGTATCGAGACGCACCCGCCCGTTGGTCGAGGAGGTTGCGCAGCAACCGTCGCCCGTTGGTCGAGGAGGTTGCGCAGCAACCATCTCGAGACCACCAACTCTCCACAACCACCATCAGGGCTTTCGCCTGTCCACAGGCAGGTTTGCGTCGCTTCGTAGTGTCGGACCTCGATGATCCAATACATGTATGGATCTCGGAACCCAGCCCCAGCTGACCGGCATTAGTGATGCCCGGTCGACGGCCGAGATCCTCACCGACGTCCAGACCAAGGTCCGTGACCGCCGGGAGCTGGTGGTCGGTGAATGGATTGATGCTGTGGCGTGGGCGAACCGCACCATCGTGACGTCTGTCGAGCGTGCGGCGACGATCATGGACGGTGTGATCGACACCGGGGTTCCGATCGCCGGCGACGGTGCGCCGTTGGTCTCGGAGTTCAACCTGATGGAGTTCATCGCCGTCCTGGGGAGGAGTCCCGATGGTGGGCGTGCGTACGTCGGGCGGATCATCGAGTGCGCCTGGCGCCTGCCCGGCATCTACGCCGCTGTGGTCGAGGGTTGCCTGGAGCCGTGGCGTGCCGAACGGATCGCTGACCTCACCCGCCCGTTGAACGCTGACGCCGCGGCCTTTGTGGATCGCCAGTTGGCTGCCGTCGGCGGGGTCGGGTGGGCGCAACTCGAACGCCTCGTCACCGAGGCAGTCATCCGGTTCGACCCCGAACGCGCCGAGCAAGAGCGCCAGGCCGCCGCCGAGCGACGCCGGGTCGACTTCGGTGAGGTCGACGCGAACGGGCAGGTCGAGTCCCACAGCGTCCTGGACGCCGCTGACGCCCATGACTTCGACCTCGCGTTGTCCCGCCGAGCCAAGCTCCGCGGGAAGCTGGGCGACACCGACTCCTTCGATGTGCGTCGGTCCAAGTCCGTCGGCGACATCGCCCGCCAGGACCTCGCCCTGGACCTCCTGTTTGCCGATGGGGAGACCGGTGAAGTGATCGCCGAATCCCCGGGGCGCAAGGTCGAGATGAGCGTCCACATCACCGACACCACCCTCAACGCAGACGAGTCCGGGAACCCGTTCGCGAACCCCGTCGGCCGGTGGGACCAGGGCCGTGCCCCGGTGAACGCGGCACAGATCAAGGAATGGCTCCAAGCCCCCAACACGACCGTGACCGTGCGCCCGGTGATCGACCTGGCCGATTGCGTCCCCGTCGATTCCTACGAGATCCCCGACCGGATCCGCCGCCGGGTCGAACAAAGGGACCACGCCTGTCGCTTCCCCTGGTGTGGGCGCCCGGCATCGAAGTGCGACCTGGACCATGTGGTCCCGCACAACAAGGGCGGCCCGACCTGCCCCTGCAACCTCGCCCCGGGATGCAGGCGACATCACCGTGCCAAGACCTTCAGCAACTGGCGCTACACCGTGATCCTGCCCGGCTACTACCTGTGGGCCAGCCCCCAAGGCCACCACTTCCTCGTCGGACCCGACGGCACCCGCGCCCTCGACCCACCCCGCGCACCCGACCCCGACGAATAGCTCTCACGCACCGCACCCCGCCCACCAGCGGGGTCAGTGGCGCGCTCAGGGTGAGTCGCTGAGCGCGCCACTGAGGTGCACGCACATGCCGATGAGCGGTCACTGGATCGGGACGGAGCACACCCCTATGACAGCCACCCGGTGATCTTCACGAACGACCTGTTCGACCGTGTTCAAGATGAATCGGGCGGGAACCTGGCCTTCTCCCGGCATTCCTGCAGCGATGCTCTCGATGGCGAAGAACACGGCAGCCTGATCGGGCCGTTGTTGCGTCGTGGAGGCGGCGCTGCCGAAGCGGTTGAAGATCGACAGCGCCTGGCCGCTGAGATTCAGCAGATATCGGTGGCCGCCAGGATGGGGCTCCGACTGACGGAGACGGATGGTGTCGATCAGGGCGACTGGTTCGCCATCGACTGATAGGTCAATCTCGGTCACACACCGAATCCTAGGTACCGCCCCACCCCGTCGCGATCAGGTCCGACCCCGCCGGTTCATCGTTACCATGGGAGCGTGACCCACTCGGAGCCGCTGACGCAAGCGCAGGCATTCGAAGCTGCCTATCGCTACGTCTGGCAGTACATGGATCGCGAACCGGATCCGGATCGAGTGTCGCTTCAGGAGATGCTCATCGCCATGGAGCCGACGGCTGACTCAGCGAGGTCCTCCGACCCAGCGTCCTTCCGGGACTGGCTTGAGTGCGTGGCGGCGACGCAGCGACGTGATCCGGTCCCGCGGTTTCCATCGAGCTGATGCGCCCAACCATGCCGCGATCCGCTCGGTCGCGCCGATCAGCGGTCGCAACCCCCTATCTCAGCGGAGCGCGTGAGCGGCCTTCACTTCTCGACGAACCTCGTCGGTGTTGAAGACGTACTTGACCTTGAACTCGACGAGGCCGAGTTCGGTCTGCAGTTCCTGGCTGAGCGCGTATCCGCGCCGATCGTGATCCAGATGATTGAAACCCATCCCATCACCGATCGACGCCGTGTACTCGTCTACCCAGGCGCGGATGCGGTCGCGCAGTGCAGGCGTGATCGGAAGGAGATCCTCCGGCTCGCGCGCCGACAGGAAGAGGTATTCGAACTTGGAGCCTGCGTAGTCCTGACCCGAATCGAGCCAAAGAGCCACGCCGCTTACGTCGTCGGTCATGAGCCGAATCGTCATTCGATCATCGCGCACATGGTGATGCTTGCACGCCCCCTGAGGTGAGCGCTCATGCCGCGATTGGCTCGGTCGTGCCGGTGAGCGAACGACTTAAACTCGGTCGAGTGACAGCGATTCGCGTACTGAACGATGGTCGGCTTGCGCTTCCGGACGGGACCAAGTTGGACCTGGACCACATGTGGCTCAGTCAGCTTGATGCGCAAAGCGCGGCATCGGTTGCGAATCTGGTTGTGGAGTCTGATGGGCTCTCGTCGACGAACATCTCGGAAGATTCGCTCAGAATCCAAAAACTCCTCGACGGGGTCGACGAGTCGGGCCGACCGGTCGGAGTTCGTCGTTACCGGGGTTCCAACATCGTGGCCCTCGTCTTCACACGCTGGCACTGAGCCCTGCTCGCACTCACCTGCCGCGAATCGTGCGGGAGTGCCTTGGCGTTTGGAACACTTCTGGCATGAGGTGGAGCGGGGTCGTCGAGCCGGACTACTTTCAGTTCTACGCGAAGCGAGTCGGCGCGGAATGGCTTTCAGGCGCCACAG
>NZ_JAKFEL010000117.1:0-3361 GCF_036675695.1 Aeromicrobium sp. | reverse complement strand
CTTGCCGACCTCGAACTGCGGCTTGATCATCAGCACGATGTCGCCTCCGTCCTCGCACACCCGCGTCAATGCCGGCATGACCACCGTAAGGGAGATGAACGACAGATCGGACACGACGAGCCCCACCTCTCCCCCGATGTCGTCTGCCTCGATGTTGCGGATGTTGGTGCGATCGAAGACGTGAACGCGTTCGTCGGACTGCAGCGCCCAGACCAGCTGCCCATATCCAACGTCGACTGCGGCGACTTCGCGCACACCCTTGCGCAGGAGGACATCGGTGAACCCACCCGTTGAGGCACCTGCGTCGAGCGCTCGACGACCCTCGACGTCGAGGCCCAGCGGTTCGAACACCTCGAGTGCTCCCAGAAGCTTGTGCGCTCCACGAGACGCGTAGGTCGGGCCCGAGCTCGTACGCACCACGATCGCCTGGTCGGTGGTGACACCAGTGGCCGCCTTGGTCGCCACGGAGCCCGCAACCGACACCGATCCTTCGCCGATCAGCGTCGCCGCGTGATCGCGCGACTTCGCGAGCCCACGACGTACGAGCTCAGCGTCGAGTCGCAACCTCCGAGTCATGGTGACTCCGGTGCGTCCCCGTCACGACCTGCGCTTGCCAGCGACTCGCGAAGAGCCTGGTGGATGGCGTCGAACTGCTCCGGGTGGTCGTTGATGTCGAGCTCGTCCAACGCCTCCAGGCGCGTGAGTGCCTCGTCGATGCGTTCGTTGCCTGTCGACTCAATCCCTGTCGACTCGGGCTCAGGGGTCGTCACATCTTCGGCAGGCGTCTCGGTCATGACTTCATTGTCCCATCGAGGCGCACGCGTAGGCCGGAGTGATCGGCAAGATGCCACGCGAGTCCCACGACCGCTCGAAATCCCGCGGTGCTCTGGTCGCTCGTTTCGAAGGTCAGTACTCCGTCGCTGACCTGCGCCGATGAGCTCTCGCAGTGCGCCGTCATTCCCTCGACTTCCACGGGCGAGTGAGCTTCGTTAAGTCCGCCAAGGCCGTAGGAGATGTAAGTCGGGCGATGACCCGCGCCGGCATCCATGACGTCCTGCAGGTCATTGACCCCGGTCAGCACGAACAGGGTGTCGATGTCGACGCCGATCGCTCCATCTATGTCGGTGTCCAGACGATCGCCGACCATCAGTGGGCGCTCACCCCCGAACCGTTCCAACGTCTCTCGGAACAGGGCAGCCTCGGGTTTGCCAGCAACCGTCGGGTTCGCTCCTGTTGCGTTGCGGATTGCCTGGACGAGCGAACCGTTGCCCGGCGCGACTCCACGAGCCGTCGGAATCGTGAGATCGGTATTGCTCGCAAACCATGGGATGCCGGCCCCGATGGCGTACGAAGCCTCGGCCAGCTGCACCCAGCTGACGTCGGGATGAAAGCCCTGGACCACCGCCAGTGGGCCCTCGTCCAACGTCGCCACGCAGCGAAGACCGCGCTCCTCCAACGGTCGACGCAGTCCCTCTCCACCAACCAACAACACCGCCGAGCCTGCGGGCAATGCGTCAGCGACGAGATGTGCCACGGCCTGCGCCGATGTGACAACGTCAGCATCGTCAACGTCCGACAGACCAATCTCTCGCAGGTGTGCCGCAACCTCGGAGGCAGTGCGAGATGCGTTGTTCGTGATGTAGGCCAGTGACGTACCCGCAGACCGAGCAGCATCGAGCGACTCGACCGCACCAGGTACGGCATCCGGGCCTACGTAGACGACACCGTCGAGGTCGAGCATCGCGAGATCGTAAACCTCGCTCAACGGACGGTCGCTCGAGCCCAAGGTCATGACGACGAGGCTACCGCCGCCTTGTCCGACCCTCGATCGGCCCTCTGACACGAATCGAGCTCAACCGTCACCCGACTGATCGGCCCGGCCGAACCCCGAGAGAACCGACGGCGAAGCTCCCCTGTCACGACCACCTCGGTTCCGGCCTCCAGTCGCCGAGCGACACGCCGCATGGCAGTCGTCCAGGCAGCACAGTCGATCGTGTCGACAGGTTGTTTGGACCGGCGACGTGCAGCAGGGCTGCGCTGCACGATCAGCCGAAATGAGACGACCTCGTCTCCGCTGGGCAGGATGTGGGCTTCTGGACTGGCGGACACGCGGCCCGCCAAGGTCACCTGGTTGTGTGTTTGGGTCATGAAACGACTCTGCCCCTCACTTTTGGTGAGGGGCAGAGTGTTGATTTCGCGCTGTGGACGCTCACGCCGCGTCGAGAACTTGTGGACTATTCGCCCAGCTCAGCGAGCCGCTCATGAGCGTCGGTGGCCTGGTTGCCGTCGACAGCAACCGTGCGGTGGAACCACTCGACTGCCTCTTCCTTGCGACCGGCATCCAGCAATGCGTCGGCATACGCGTAGCGAAGCCTCGGAACCCATTCGCCGCGCCCCTTGGTGTGTAGCGGCTCGGTCTCGAGGAGACGGATCGCGGCGTCGTACTGGCCCTGATCACGACGGGCGCCAGCAACCACGATCGACAGCTCGATCTGGCCGGCGTCGTCAAGATGCGCACGCACGGAAGGCGTGTCGTACTCGATCGCCTTCTGCGGACGCTTCAACGCGCGCTCGCAGTCGGCCATCATCGGTGCGTAGAGATGGCTGCCGTTCATACGCTTGGCTGCCCGGAACTCTGAGAGCGCCTCGGCGAACTTGCCGCATGCGTAAGCGGTCTCGCCACAGGCCTCGCGAACCAGACCGGTACGCGTCGCACGTGCTCGAGCTGCAAGTGCATGCAGGTGCGCCTGCTCAGGGTCTTCGTGGATCAGCAAACCGGCCATCACGAGATGCCGCGCGACCTTGTCGGCGAGCTTCTCGGGAAGTGCCTGAAGAGCCTGGCGGGCGTACTTGTCGAGGTCCTTCGCGCTGACGTCGTCAGGGATCGGAGGACCGTCATAGATCTTCTGCGCTGCGGTCCGGTCGCCCTCTTCCTGGCGACGATCGCGGCGCGCTTCGTAGGGCTTGCCGTCCCTGCGAGGGGTCTGCGGCTTGCCATCGCGGCGCTCGGGTCGGCTGTCGCGACCCTGTCCGGCAGGCTTGCCATCGCGGCGCGGCGGATCGCCGGCACCACGTCGATCTCGGCCCTGACCTGCGGGTTTGCCTCCGCGAGGCCCCCCGCGGCCCGCGGGCTTCCCACCGTCTCGGCGGGGGTTTCTCGACTCTGCCATGAGTCGATCCTCTCATCGAAATGCTTGGAAAATGCAGCGAGGCCGCTCCCTAGGGAGCGGCCTCGCGCTAATGATTGTCCGGCGGCGTCCTACTCTCCCACACAGTCACCCGTGCAGTACCATCGGCGCTGAATGGCTTAACTTCCGGGTTCGGAATGTTACCGGGTGTTTCCCATTCGCTATGGCCGCCG
>NZ_JAKFEL010000255.1:0-21230 GCF_036675695.1 Aeromicrobium sp. | reverse complement strand
TAGAAGTCGTGCACGGGCTGGTTGTCGACCCACAGCCGGATCCACTCGGTGCCGTCCACCTGGAACCGCCAGGTCCCGGCCGCCACATCGATGCGTCCCCGCCACGACGTGGCGAACCGCTTCCCTTCCGTGTCGGGAAGATGCACTGTCGGCTCGCACGTGGGTTCACCCATGGCCGCAGTGGGCACCTGGACGGCCGCGTACGGGAAGAGCCAGCCCCACGTGGGGTCGTCGTACACCTGGTCGAACGCCGAGTCCGGACCGTCGAGGTCGTGGAACGTGCGCCGGAAGGTGCCGACCTGGCAGCGGTCGGCGAGTGCCTCACCGGTCCACCGGATCCGGCGCAGCGACCCGGTCGTGATCGACACCGACCAGACGAGGCCGTCCGGTCCGGTGAAGAACTTGACCGGTCCCTCTGCGGCGGTCGCGTCGGCCAGCCCGGCAACACCGGACACCTCGCCCTCGTGGCCCACTGCCGCCGTACGGATGAACGCCTGGGCGTAGTCGCCGAAGACGTAGCGTCCACGCATCGATGGTGGATAGGCGGTCGAGTCGAGGAAGACGCCGCCGCTGATCGACCCGCCGTTCCCGTTGTGTGGATAGGAGTACGACGGCGCGCTGGCCCCGCCCTCGCCGCGCACCGCGCCGCAACTGCTCCACGGGCTGTCGAGGGCGGAGACGTCACCGAGGTCGGTCGCGCCGTCGCCCTCCAGGCACGGCCACCCGAAGTTGGCCACCTCGTCCGACTCCTCGACGTCGAGGACGTTGACCTCCTCCCACGTCATCTCCCCCACGTCGCCGATCACGAGCTGGTCGCCGTGGACGGTGAAGCGGAAGGGATTGCGCAGTCCCAAGGCCAGGACCCGCGATGCGTTGCTCGACCCGTCGCCGACGTACAACGGGTTGGCGGGCACGCCATGCCCGGTGACCGGGTCGATGCGCAGCACCTTGCCGGCCAGCACCTCCGGGTCCTGCGCGCGCAGGGTCAGCAGGCGCCCCGCCAGTCCGTTGCCGGTGAGGTACAGCGCGCCGTCGCCGATGCCGACCAGCAACCGGCCCTCGTCGTCGAAGCCGAGGTCGCCGATCGTGTGCGCCTCGCCGACCATGGGCACGCAGTCCGCCGTACCGACGTTGTCGTCGTCGTAGCACTCCGGCCCGGTGACCGATCCGAGCACCACGTGGCGCGAGTCAGGTTGCAGGTCGGTGCCGTCCCAGGTGAACCGGAGCACCTGCTGCGCGTGGCGGTTGTCGCCGCCGTCGTCCATCACGTAGCTGAGGTAGACGAAGCCGTTGTCGGCGAAATCGGGGTCCACGGCCAGTCCGGTCATCCCGGCGTCACCCTGGTCGAGCACGTCGCCCTGCAGATCGAGCACCTCGCGCGGAAGCGACCATCCGTCGTCGCCCGTGGGCTCGACGACCTTGACGCGTCCACCCTTCTCGGCGACGAAGACCAGGCCGTCGGGCGTGCTCCCGGCGCTGGTCGGCAGCTCGAAGCCGCTCTGGATGGTGTCGAGCGCGAAGTTCTCGGCGATGCCCGAATCCACCCCGAGCGGGGAGGTCGCCCGCTCGAACGCCGTCACCGGGCTGATCACGCTCTCGACCGGGCCGATCGCCCGGGCGACGACGTCATGCGTGCCGGCGGCGGGCTCGGCCGCGAGTCCCCAGGGAGCGGTGGTGTCCTCGCCGATCAGCTTGCCGTCGAGGTAGAAACGCACCGATCGCACCGCACCCGTCGTGCTCACCGTGAGCTGTGCCGGATCACCGTCGGCGACGACGGGTACGCCGACCGTGGGAGGTACGAGCGTCGTGGACACCGTTGCGGCGGCACCGCGGTGGGCAGCGAGCCGGACCCGCAACCGCTTGCCGGCCACCGCGGCCGCTGACGTCGCGTCGTCGACCTGCAGGATGCGCGTCGTGCCGAGGCGTCGAGTGGCGACGGTCTTCCACGTGCCGTCGCTCCCCTGCGCCTGCACCTCGATCACCCGCCCGGAGCGGGCGTGCGACACGGTGACGCGCGCGTCGACCCGGCCGGCTGCGTCCCGCGCGAACACGACACCGACCGCCTGCGGCGTCCCGTGTACGACGGCCGTCCGGGAGACGCGTGTCGCGTAGCGCCGACCGTGGACCCGGGCGGCGGGCGCGAGCACTCGCAGCACGGTCCGGGTTCCGGTGGCGCGGTAGGCGAGGGACACGTCCCCGCGACGGGTGCTCAGCCCGCGGGTGACGGTGATCCATCGCGTCCCGGCCAGCCGCTGGAGCCGCACGGGGCGTGCGACCCGCGTGGCGAACCGGGTGCGTGCGGTGACGGTCTCACCGACCATCGGCGGCGCGGGCGACACGGCCAGGGTCGGGCGCACGGCCGCTTCCGCGGCGGGAACGGCGAGCGTCAACGACCCCGTCAGCGCGGTCGCCAGGACGACCATCATCCCGAGGACCCCACGCACCATGGCCCCAGTCTGTGGCGCCGGCACCCCTTGTTCAGGTGAACGAGGACCACCCGGGACCAAGGTCCCGGGCATCTCGCCCGACCGGCGTCCGGACAAGACCGCCTCGCGCCCGGATCCGGTGGGCTAGTTTGACCCGATGAAGAGGCAAGCGATCAGCCTGAACGACTCGGGCTGGCTCCGCATGGAGACCGTGGCGACACCGATGCAGGTGGGCATGCTGGCGACGTTCTCGAAGCCGGAGGACGCCGGACCGTCGTACCTCTCCGACCTGGTCGACCGGTGGCGGGCCCACCGCGAGTTCCAGCCGCCCTTCAACTACGTCCTGCACGGATCGGCGATCCCCCGCTGGGAGCCGCTGCCCGACGAGGCGATCGACATCGACTACCACTTCCGGCACTCCGCGCTCCCCGCTCCCGGTGGCGAGCGCGAGCTCGGCATCCTCGTCTCGCGCCTGCACTCGGCGCGGATGGATCGCCGCTACCCGCTCTGGGAGTGCCACGTCATCGAGGGCCTCGAGGGCGACCGCTGGTCGATCTACATGAAGGTGCACCACAGCCAGATCGACGGTGTCGGCGGCGTCCGCCTGCTGCGTCGTACGTTCTCGGTCGACGGCGACCAGCGCGACATGCTGCCGCCGTGGGCGATCGGCGTCCGCGGCCCGGACCAGTCGGGCGTACCGGCAGTCCCGCGCCCGAAGACACCGGTGAAGCCGAGCCGGAAGGTCGTCAGGAACGCAGCCGCCGTCGCGGGCTCCCTGACCCGCACCTACAGCGAGTCGTTCTTCGGCACCAAGGACGAGCTGCGGGCCGCCCCCTACCGCGCACCGAAGTCGATCTTCAACGGCAAGATCAGCACGCCCCGCCGGTTCGCGACGCAGCAGTACCCGATCGACCGCCTCCGCGCGGTCGGTACGGCGGCCGGCGGCAGCTTGAACGACGTCTTCCTCGCGATCTGCGGTGGCGCGATCCGCCGCTACCTGCAGGACGTCGACGCCCTGCCCGCCCAGAGCCTGATCGCCAACGTCCCCGTCTCGGTCCGCACCGGCGAAGGCGCTTCTGTCGGCAACGCGATCACCTTCCTCTACACACAGCTCGGCACCGACGTGGCGGACCCGCTCGACCGGATCGCCCGGATCAAGGCGTCCACGCAGCTCGGCAAGGAACGCCTCCCCGAGGTCTCCGGCGCCGCCATGGACGCCTACACCGCCGGCCTGATGGCGCCATTCCTCGGCCAGGCCATCACCCACCTCGGCGGCCGCGGCCGACCCGCATCCAACCTGGTCCTCTCGAACGTCCCCGGCCCCGCCGAGCCGCGGTACGTCGACGGTTCCCGCCTCGAGGAGTACTACCCCCTCAGCCTGCTCTTCCACGGCCAGGCCCTGAACGTCACCGCCATCAGCTACGCCGGCCAGTTCAACATCGGCTACACCGGCTGCCGTGACAACCTCCCCCACCTCCAGCGGATCGCGGTGTACTCCGGCGAGGCGCTCGAGGAGCTTGAGGCGGCGCTGGGCATCAGTGCCGAGTCCTCAGCTGGGTAGTCGTCACCAGCACGCAGTGCAACGCCCGTCGTCGCCAGGTTTCCCGCGGCATACCGCCCACATTGACGCAGGTGCGCAGCGCGCGAAGTGGAGGGGTCTCGGGTTCATGAATCGAGCTGCCCAGGAAAACGCGGTCGGGCATCTGCAGCTATCGCGGGTCATCCACCGATCGGCGGACCTCCAGTATCGGGCCGACCATCTCGTCTGAGTGAGGCTCGGGGCCGATGACTGCCCCGTACCAGAAATCTGAATAAGCCATCTTTCGGTAGTCGTCATCGTCTATCGGGAGTGCGTGCCTCTCGCCCAGAACGCCAATAACGAGGTCGCAGTCGAGCTCCGCGAGTCGCTGGCGCAGCCACCCTGGGGCGACCAAGAGCGCATCCTGGCCGTTCTCGGTGTCAGGAATTTCGAGAGCACAGGCGGCTGTCACCCCACCCATCGTCCACCGCGCACGTACTCCGTCCCAGGCAGCCGATCCGAGAAGTTCGTCGGTCGGCACATAGAAGTCGATGCTCTCGTCAATCGAACAGTCGAGCACACTCCCTTCCCACAGGTACTTCTCGATCGCGGGTCGTGGCGCCAGCCCGGCTTCGATTAGTCGCTGGTGGTAGTGGTCATCTACCTCGGTTGCGGCCTCCGCCTTGGCAACAGGCGACCAGGCGAGTTCTCCTAGGTAGCGCCCGTGGGTACGACTACGGTCGTCCATCCATCGACCTGACAAACCGTGTTCTCGGAAGAGATCGAGGAGATGTTGACCGCCACCTCTGGGCACGAGCCAGGAGAACTGTAGGTAGAAGACGTCACGCTCGCGCTTGGTCATTCCGGTCCGTTGAGCGTTGTCGCGGTCCCATGTCGAGTACCGCTGCAATGCGATCCAGGGGCGTCCGGCTCCGTCTATTGGCATGAACACCTGCGTCGCCGAAGCGAGGTCTGCCACTTCGGCGACCCAACTGTCGGGCGTCGCGGCAACGTCGAGGGCTGGGCTCGGGAGGAGAGCCCAGGCTGCATCTGGTGCGTGTGTCAACACAAGATGCTGCGGCGGATCAGACGCCCGGCGGGCCGGAATACTCGGATCTAGGTCTCGTCCATACCAGGGCCACGGCCCTTCATATCGGTCGTGATCAGATGACCAGGGTTCTCGGGCAAGGTGGTAGTTGTCTGCCAGGCGCGCAAGCAGTTCGTGAAGCGCAAGCCATTGGTACTTCTTCCCAAAGCGCTCAGGCTTGTGGCCTTCCCGTCCTCTGTCGGCCCGGTACTTGCGTTCGAACTCCTCGAAACGCTCTGCGGTCCAACCGTGGGCGATCGCACGGTTGGCGATCCACCGCCCCGCCCAGTCCGCCTCGACGGTACCGAGCGGGTCACCGCGCTTGCGGGAGGGCCGAGGTCCCGCGAGCGGGTATCGACTGAATGATCCGACGTCACTTCTCACCACGTATTTGTTGAAGTCGCCCATCCATGTAAGGCAGGACATCAGGATCGTGTTGGCGCGCCAATCCTTGTAGTTGCCATCCGCATCCTTGACGCATCCGTAAGCAGCTTCCAGCTCCTCGGCAGTCGGCGGTTCCTCGGGCGGCGCAGAGCCGTAAGGCGGGTCGAACGCGACTTTCTGTTCCTCCGTGAGAATCTTGCGCGCCTCGGCCCATGCGGCCATGCCGCGGGCACTGTCACGTGCAAGGACGTGCACGGGAAGGCCTGCGAGGAACCATTTCGACATGGCACCGATCGTTTCCCTGCTTCCGTCAGCGTCGGAGTCTCCAGCGATCATTAGTGCGCCGTAGCACGAGAGCAGCACTCGCTCTTGAACGTACGGGTCGTCAATCTCACTTGCCAACGTGATCAACGTGCCTGCCACCGACAGCCGCTTCGTCAACAGGCCAGTGAGTGTCCTGGTGACCTTGTCGCGCAGGAACCGGTTTGGCGAAGTGAGCAACCACATCAGCGTGATGGCAGCAAGTTCGGCTTCATCGGTCTCCACCTCCTGACCGAGGCCTTGAACCCAACTTTGCAAGCGCGTCAATGACGGCGAGTATTCGTCGGCGGTGTAGGCCGCGATCGACCACGACGCGTCGCGTTCGGGGAGGGTCTGGGTCTTGAGTTTCTCGTGGAGCCATCGTGCATTCGCTGGGTGTCCGAGGCGGGGCCCCAGCGCGATGATGGCGTCGACGCCATCGACCCGCTCATCGAACTCGC
Organism: Aeromicrobium sp.; assembly: GCF_036675695.1. GTDB lineage: Bacteria > Actinomycetota > Actinomycetes > Propionibacteriales > Nocardioidaceae > Aeromicrobium. Next base: position 15,053 of record NZ_JAKFEL010000255.1, on the reverse strand, counting down.
CAGCGATCTGATGCTCGAGAAGCTCGAAGGCACGTTCTCCGAACGCATCAGCCGTTCGATCCAAGAGGCTGTCGCGAACCGCCTCCTTCAAGCGGCGGTTCGCATGGTGCTCAGGGAGAAGATCAGGAAGCTCAACAGAATCGCGTTCGGGCAAGAGAACAGCTAGCGCCCGCCAAAGCCAGGGCGCGTCGTTCACGCCGGCGGCAAGTTCATTGGGACCACCCAGAGAGTCGAGAAGGCGGTTGGCAAGAACGTGCTCCGAATACGCCTGGAACGGTAGGGTCACAGACTCGCCGGCGGAGAATGACGGGCGAACCTCGATCAAGCCCTCACTGTGCATACGACCGAACAGCGTGTCGGGCCAGCTTCGGTTTGGGAGCAGGGCATCGACAGCTCTTTCGACATCCGCTCTCGGGATGGGTCGCCCACCTGCTGCCAGGAGCTTGTCGGCAAGTAGGTCCAGCGCATCAGTGACCTCGTGGCTGGATGGGGCAAGGCGCAGCGCGTCGATCACACGCGCGGCACGGATAGTGGCGAACCGAGCGAACAAAGTCGATCGCGTGAGACTACCCGCGGTGCTCGGGCCATCCGAGGCAAGTACCTCGCAGAACATTCGCAGGAACAGGGGGCTGGAGAACGCTGGGTCGAACGAGGACCTCGCCGGCACCGGAACCCCAAACACTCGGCAGTATGCCGAGAGCGCCTGCCCCTCCTTGCCCACGAAACCTCTGTGTGAGATCACAGGCAGGGAGTCGGGCGGTTCAATAACCGATGAGTAGTCGCTGCGATACGAGACGATCACAGCCACGTTTGGGTACGCCGTCGTCTGAGCCAGCAGCGCCTTAAGCTCGGTTCGCCATCGTCGTGGATCCTGAGATTCGTTCAACGCGTCAATGAGAATAAGAGCGCGCCGCCCCCTTGCCTCCGCGAGCGAGTCGAGTTCTTGCAGGAACACGTCAGCAGTGTCCGCTGCAACACCGAGCACCGCCTTCAGCTCTGGCCACCATGCGGCGTCGCCGAGCCTCTGTCCAACGACCGCGACGACTGGGGAACCCTCCAATTGAAGCTCGACCGCTGCCCGCACCAAGGCGTGGGTCTTGCCGATACCGGCCCTACCGACCAGCGCAAGCGTGCGCGAGGCATACGCGGCGGCCGTCCGGGAAGCAAGCAGATCACGCAGCTCATGAAGCTTCTCGGTTGCGCTCCGCATCCGACGGTCATTGAACTCATCGAGTTGATCGGCGGCTTCCGCAGCACATACGAGCAGGTCGTCGACGGCCTGACGACCTGACTCCACGTCGAAGTGACCGGTCGACACGAGTGAATCCGGTTCTGCCGCGGGTTCGGTCACGCCAGCGCGAAGCTCGGCGAGCCGGTTAAGAAGCTGAATCGCTTGCTCCGATGTTGACCCCCACATACCGGAGTCCCTGCGACCGGCGGAGACTGCAGCATCAAGATGTGAACGCAGTGAGCGGAGAAATCGGTCCCCGGCAGCAGCAGCCTCGACTGCGCCGTTTACAGATACGTCTGTGTCGGCAGTCGGGGTATACCTATCCCCCACAACAGCGATGGTCTCGGCTATCTGCTTCTCGAACCACTCTGGCGATAACTCGAAGTCTCCGAACCAGAAGGCCCGCCGCCCGGCGTGCCTGGAGGTTGCCAATTGCGCCAAGACATCGCCGGCACGGATCGTTCGGAACGCGATTCGGTCAGCACCGTCAACGGTCTGCTGCCAGCCTGATACGGCGTCGTCCCATCGGTCTTGGTCTGACTTGGTCTGGCCCGCTCCGCTGTCGGTGAAGTCGTAGGGAACCACGAAGGTCAGTTGCGTCAGTTCGGGCCGCTTCGCACAGACTGCAACAACGGATTCCTTCATCCCGCTCAGAGCGTCGGCAAGCGAGGCGTGAAACTTGGCCTGGAACCCTTCGGTGTGCCCGTCCGCATAGACCTCGTACCACTCGACTCCGGCGTCGGGGGCACGCGTCTTGCGAGTCTCCACGTGCCCAGGTGCGACGGGTGGACGCAACTGATACGCCAGCTCCTCCCACGCTCGGGCCTGGCTTCCCTCATGAGACCGAATCTCACTTAGGCGAATCGGCATACGCTGAAACTATCGGCTCCTCTGGCGATCGCCCGACTCCGCCGTGTCGCTCGACTGGATCTCCTACCTAGTGCCGCAGCGGAACGGCAAGCGCCTGTAGACGAACTTGCTGCTGCTTGGCATTGTTTCGGGAGTGTCTTTCCGCCGCTTTCGGACGCCCGGGTCTGGCTCCCGCCTGTGTCAAGAAGCTGCCCGGGGTCGTCTTAGGCTGCGCGGTGGCGGGTCCGAGAAGTCACTGATCCGAAGAGCCGGTGTGGGGATGTGAGCCCGGTTGCGCTGGAGTCAGTGTCGTTTCCCCGTTGTCCGCGGCGGCCTTGATCCTGACGAGCCGGCGGCGCAGCTCCCGCACAACGGCGCGAGCGCGGTGCCTGCTCAGGACGCCGACGTCGAGGACTGGCGCCCTACGCACGCACGCAGCACAGCGCTCCCGAGGGAGCTGTCCTCGACCAGATGAACCGGTCACAAATCCGCACGATGCTCGGCATCGAGCACCAGGATGGTCCGTTGATGCTCGCGCAATTCTTCAACCTTCCGGGTACACCTTCACCGGGGTTCTCCCGCGAACGGTCCCGAGCATCATGAGCACAGTGCCAGCGCCAGCACCGATGGCGATGCTGGTTCCGACCGAATCCGAGCGGATCGCCATGTCGGCCGCAAGGACGATCGTTCCGATTCCGATTCCGATATCGGCGACGGTGGTCTTCAAGGTGCGCTTGAACACGATCACGGGCTTGGTCGCAGGGTCCGGTTCGTAGGCAGCCAGCAACCCCTGAACGCGTTGCTCAAGCCGGGTCCGTTCGTCCGAGGGCTCCAGTCGCTTCAGTAGGTCCAGCTCCTCGACGATGTCGCGGCGTAGCCGTCGGCGTCGACCCCCCAACTGGAGCTGCCAGCCGAGGTAGCCGAACACCAGCGTTACGAAGGCGGTCGCGGCGGTCCGAAGCAGATCGTCCACGGTACGACTCGGCCCTACTTGTTAACGACCGCGCTGCCCGGCTGGGCGCCACCGTGGACCAGCCTGTAGGCGATCGCGAGGTCCTTCAGGGTGCTGGCCGAGGTCAACGCGTTGAGGTTCCGCTCCTCAGCGATCGCCTTGGTCTGCCGCTCGATCTCGGCATAGAGGGCGGCCTGCGAGCTGCTGTGTGCGTACGTCGACATGGTGTGAATCCCCTTCGTCTGAGCAGCCTGCTGCGGCTCACTGTGGGTGACCGTACGCCGTCACTCCGACACAGCCAGGTCGCGCCGTGACTGCCTGCGTCGACAAGACCTCCTACCTGTCCGAATACCTCGCAACTAACGCAATCCGCTCGAATCCCAAGTAGCCCAATCCGCCGCGTGCCGTCCCGGTCTACGCGGGCCCAATCGCCGCCACCAGCCCGGTTCGCGCAGGGACTAACGCTGCGAAGAGGCCGGCGAAACTGGCTTCCTAGCGTTCAAGACCATGGGCCCTCCACTTCGAGGGAGAGTCGACGCACGGCCTTGGCTGCGGCACTCATTTCGCTCTGGAACGCTTCGCGGAGGTGACTTTTGCAGACGGGTACACCTCTCATCGCTGAGGTGGCCGGTACCACCGGGCTAATACTGTTTAGGACTTCACAGACGGCACAATTCGGCGTCCAGGACTCTGACATCTTCTTCCCCGTTCATCGCACTGCGTCGGCTAGCGGGATCCTGTCAGATTCTCAGGGACGGCGAGTCATAGCGCCGCGACCCGGCGCCCACATTGACCGTCAAGCCAGTCGCCGCCAGCCGGAGCGATTTGAATCAGCGGGTGAGCAACTGACGCGCGACACGATCGACATGGTTCGCCACCGTCATCGCGGCCTCGGAGGTGGAAAGACGCTGGCTGTCCGTGTGGGCTCGGACCAGGACGAGGCCGGTATCAGGAATCGGTGTGAACTCGTAGGCGAATTGGTCCCTTCCGACCGGCAGGTATTGCCGCGCATCGAGAGCCCGCGGGTTCCGAATCGATACGAAAATCGACGGGAAGACTTCGTCGCTCTCCAGAAATCGTCGGCTGGCTGTGGTCGGCTGCGCGACGTGCAGCAGGATGTCCTGCGACTTGCCCGCGACGTGAATCTTTGCCACCCACACGTTGAGCCGGGCGCCGTTGCGGAAGCGAGTGAACTCGTCATTTCCAACGCCGCCGATCTGCTCCAGTCGCATCTGGTGCAAGACGAGTCGTGATGCGAGTTCGCGCACGAACTCGTTGGCGGATGCGAGCCAGCGGTCGTACATCGGCGCATATCGACGCTCGACCTCTGCCTCGAAAAGGCTTCTCGCGAAGTCGGGGTCCTCCAGATCACGGACAGCTCGGAGCAGGATCTTTCGAAACACGCGGCTCAGGGGAAGGATGTCCCCGCCCACATCGGAAGCTCCGAGAGCCTCTATGTAGCGGCCGCGGTCGGCATCGAAGCGGACGATCAGTGGCGGGAGCCCCTCCCGGATCAAGATCAGGTTGGCTAGGAGGCGTGCGATTCGCCCGTTGCCGTCTCGGAACGGGTGAATGTACGTGAGCCACGCATGCACGACGGCCGCACGCCACAGGGGTGACAGATCACTGGCACGGAGCCACTCGACGAGCGAGTGCATTTGCTCTCGCGAATCCGTCGGGTTCGGAGGGGTGTGTTCCGAGCCGTCGATCCAGTTGAGGTTGACCTTGTATTGGCCGCCGTCGTGTTGCCCGACCATGATCAGTAGGTGAAGTTGGCGGATATCGGCCTCGCTGATGGCGCGTTCGGTGTCCAAGCAGAAGTGCTCCGCGAGCATCTTCGCCGCACCGAGACCGACCACGTCGCGAACCTTTGCCTCAGCGTTAATGCATCGTTGGATGGCTTCCTCGGCAACGACCGTCTTCGCCTGGTCATCGAGTGCGAACTGGTTGAGCAAACGGTCGGTCGTGGCCATGTCCGGGCCGAGACCCTCGATGCGGTTGGACTGGTAGATCTCGGTCGTTCGGTTGATCCGCCCGAGCGTGCGCCGCCCGGTGATCGAGATCTTCCTCCGAGCGACCTCTGCACTCACGTGCAACTTCCCGACCAGCGGTAGGAACGTTTCCTGGATGTACTCACGCTGTTGCCCCGGCAACGAGTACGGCGAGCCGCGCAAGCCCTTCTCTAGGTCGTCGAACGTTACGACCGGAGCAACTGGCAACTGCGCTGTGGGCCGCGGGGAGGGCGGGATGCCCACCGGTCGCAATGCACCAAAGGACCTTGGCGGCCCCGGCAACCGGGACGCGTGGCGCTTTCGAAGGTCGGCGTCAGTGAGGGTCGGTCGCTCACGCGGTTTGTGGTCTGGCAGCGGCCCAAGTTCTTGCTCGAGCATCGCGACCACCGGCGACTCGACTGAAGACGATGCAGACTTCACGAACTCGCCGCGCGCCGACAGAAGCTCGAGCATCACCTTGCTCGGCATGCCATAGCGCCGAGCAAGGTCGGCTACGCGAATCTTGGCCATGCCGTCTCCTGGTCGTTGCGAACCATCCGTGCCAAGACAAGCAGTTCAAGCCGCCCGATCTTGGGGAAACGCTTTAGCCCGCGCCGTTCACAAGTGAATAGAGATCGGGTCTGCTGCACGAATCAGTGCCAGGGGACCTGGCCCATTCCGCCGCGAGGCGGGCTCACGGAGCGATCAGGCCATACGGCAAACCCGAGAACCACTGCTTTCGGCCCGTCGGCCGGGGCCTTGAATCGTCAGCTGATGCGACTCTCGTACGGGCTAGTCCGATGTTGCCTTCTGCGCGCCGCACGCGCCTTCATGTCCGTTGGATGCAAGGACCGCGAGAACATGTTCGGCAGAACTCTTCCATGAGACAACAGCACCGATCGACTCTCGGAGCCCTGCAGCTCGAGCAAACGACTCACCTGGATCGGTGAGTCGATCTCGAACTGCTTCGCCCCAGCTGCGGGCGATGTCGTCGGGATCGCCACGCACCGGCAGCACTTCGGGTACCCCGTCGCCAAGGACCGACCTCAGGTAATCTGCCAGCCCAGACTCCTCACTTATTAGGGTAGGAACCCCTGCCGCTATCGCCTCGTAGGCCGACAAGCCGAAGCCCTCATGCCGTGACGGCATCAGCACGACGCGCGATTGCCACAGGTCTGCCCTCAAGTCACCCTCGCTTTCGCTGTACGGCCGCAGGATCAAGTCCACATATGGGTGCAACCGAGACTCAAGCTCATTCTTGACTTCATCGGCACGATCAGTGGGAACTCCACGAACGATGAGCGTTGGTCTGTTTGCAGGTGAAGATCCCAGTTGCACAGCAGCCTGAACAACCGCTGCCGCAGCAATGTCCAGTCCCTTCGAATGCAGATCCTCAGCGCGGGCGACAACCAGCACCTGGTTCATGGGCGGAGGATCGACAGGATCAACGTGGCCCTTCCAGTCTCGAAGCCCGGGGTCGAGTTGCGCGACCGGCGGAGGTGCCTCGTGACCTCGCAGCGCATTCGTGATCCATCGGGTCAAGTAAGGTCCCACACCCAGCACTAAGTGGGCTGACCTCGCCAATGTTGCTTCGAGATTTCGCCTCTCGTCGCCCGACTCCATCAAAGATGGTCCACCTGGCAACTCCTTCGCAGCCTCCAGGAGGTCGGATGCGGTGTGGACGATATGCACCCTTTTGGCCTCGGGAAAGTGGGTCTGCATTGCGAAGGCATAGGAGCCGAGGACGCGACCGTGTCCGACGATGTAGTCCGGAGAGAAGCCGGAGTCGGGGAACCGCGGCGGCAACGTCAGTAGATCCTTGCCGGCCAATCCCGGCACCGGATCTGGAGACACCAGGGTGACGCCGAAAGTCGACGCATCGTCCCGATCCTTTGGATCAGCAGCTGGAACCATAACCGCGACATCGCAACCGCAGTCGGCGAGCGCGATCGCAAGCTCCCGATTGATGGTTGAGAGACCGCCCCTACTCGAGCGCCATTCATCTGCGACGAACAGGAACCTCTTACCAAGGGTTGCCTCGGATGAAGACTCCACGGCGGGCGCTATCGCCAATGCGGCCTTTAGGCGGGCAAACGCCGCCTCGGTGCTCAGGTCGACTTCCTCTTCCCCGTGCGCAGTGACCCTGAGCCACCGTGGAGAGTCCCCCAGAAGCCCGACAAGGACTGAGTCGAATCCGACGCGGTCCGTGGAATTGCGCAGAAGGTCCCGGGCCGCGTCTCGTAAGCGAGAAGGCACTGGATCCTCGGCGTCATGGAGGCCGTCCGCCCAGGTTCTTTGGGGTGAACCAACTAGTCCTAGTACTGCCCCAACTGCCACGTCCCCCGGGAACAACCTGCGAGCCGTGACGGCGGCTGAAGTCAGTTCGACTACCCGATTGCGAAGGTTCTTGGAGGCGTTCGCTTGTGAAAGTGTCTTCACCTCGACGACGAGAGGATCGCGCTTTCCGCGCGCGACAACGATGTCGGGCTGCGCGCCCAGCCTGGCCGACGAAGTGCGTAAAACCTCGCCGCCGAGCTGTTCAGCCACGAGGCGTTCGAACTCATAAGCGCCAGAACTCAGACGCGCTGAGTTGCTGGCTCGCATCAAGGCTGCAGCCGCAGCCGCCCATGCCACATCAGTCACGAAGCGACTCTAGGCCAGCCGCGTCGCACGGAGGCAAGGATGGATCTGCTGCACCTTCTGGCGTCAGCATCGACCCAGCCCATTCCACCGCGACCGACTCGCGCTTCATATTGGGCCGCACCATTGTCCCGGCCGGCACGACCGGCACGACCGGCACGACCCACTTGCTGAAGTTCGTGTGCCGCCATTTGCACGCGAGTGGATATCCGTTCTCAAGTCTGCCCGGCGTGCCACCATGCCGTCCATGACACCAAGCAAGCGCGTGGCGGCCTACGTCGACAATCTCGACGCGGCCCTGGTCGACGGGTTCCTCGCGTCCTTCGAGCGCAACAAACTCGCCGCCGTAGCAACCAACCTTGGGCTGTCTCCCGACCGTCTCGACCACATCCATCGTGGGTACTTCATCGCGCTGGCGGTGACCGCCTGGGCCGACAAGGAAATCACGTTCGACGAAGAGGCACAGTTGACGATGGTCGCGGTCGCGCTCTCGATCCCCATCCCCGAAGCGATCGAGCTCGTCATGACAGCCCGTGACATCGAACCCCCGCTGCTCGTCTCCGGGCTCGGCCTGACCCCGCGCGATCGCATCGCGTTCGCAGATCCGCTCGGCACCGACACCACAAGGTGGAGTGAACGTGCAGCTGCCGCAGGCCTGACTCCTACCCCGAACGTTCAGTTGGCGAGGTACATCGTCACCTCCGATCCCAACTCCGATCACCACGATGGCCTTTGGGAAGCAGGGTCGATGGTGATCGCTGAATGGGCGTTCGACGCCGCCGTCGAGCGGCTTGAGGAACAGCGCCGCCAACGAGGTCTGATCCTCTAGCGAATTGGCCCAGTGTCAACGAGATCCGGCAAGTTCTCGAAGCGATCGCCGTACCGCCACGGCGCACCGCGGCCTTGTCTCGGCGCTGGCCCTACGCAGCAGCCCGCGCAGGTCCTGCGGGAATCGTCTAGTTATCTAGTAGCCGCGTATGCAGCCCGATTCCGGAGAGTCGGGTGCTGGATACGCAGAACTGGGCGGTCCTCGGACCCCTGCCCCTCCGGCCGCTGCCTTCACCGAGCTTCGGCGCTTGCCCTGATGACTCCACGCCGAAACGACCTCGCCGCCGTGCTGACGGCAAGCAAGGCACTCGAATCGATCACGACCTGCGCAGTCGCAGTCGCCGTGCTGGAGGTCGACTCTGGTCAACCCGCCGCATGATGACCGGCGCCGGTTCCTGGTCGTCAAGGAGTTCCCGCAACGCTCCGAGGTCGTCCCGAATATCCGTACCTGTGAGGTACTCCTCGTACTGACGCAACCCATCAAGAATGTCGGCGTCCACTTCAGTGGAAAGCACATGCCGGACGTAACCCAGGACTACCTCCATGTCCTCCATCCACGCCATGACACTCCGAGATGTCCATCGCGACAGGCCGTCGAAGCGGTAACACGCCATCACTTCTTCGGAGTCTGCGCTCATCACGGCCGCGAGTTCAGTTTCGTTACGTGGTTGCCGGAACACGAACTCTCGTCCGTAGTGGTCGTAGGCGATGTTGTCCGGTGCACTGAGTCGACCGGTCATGCAGGTGTCGCCGGACACCGACCAGACCAGGCCCGGGACGGTCAGGACAGTTCGTGCGTCCCAGTCCCCAGGCGGCTCGTCGAGCTTCTCCTCGAGCCACGCTCGCGCGCTCGGATGAGTGTTGCGGAGGGCAGCGGTGGCCGCGATCTCTCGCACCGTCGCGCGATCAGGTAGGAAGGCGGGCACGCATCCATGGTCTCGCAGTGTCGAATGTTGCGAAACGAAAAGACCGCCCGGTGACCGAAGTGCTGCACCTACACTCGCCCGATGGATGAGGGAGTGGCGCCGATCGGTGTCGAGGCGGATGCTCGCGCAGTTCAGAACGCCGTACGACGGGCCCGCGTGGGACTGGTCGATCGCGACGTACTCACCGAGGTCGTCGCACTGTGCGCCGTCTCCGGTGAGCACCTGCTCGTCGTCGGGCCTCCCGGCACCGCCAAGTCCGACGCGGTTCGACGGGTCTCGCAGCAGCTCGGCGGGCAGTACTTCGAGTACCTGCTCGGGCGTTTCACCGAGCCCAACGAGCTGTTCGGCCCGATCAATCTCCAGCGGCTCCGCGAGGGCGTGGTCGAGGTCGAGACGGCCGGCATGGTGCCGGAAGCCGACATCGCCTTTCTCGACGAGGTCTTCCTCGGCTCGACCGCGATCCTCAACACGTTGTTGGGCATCCTGAACGAGCGCGTCTACCGGCGCGGCAACACGCTTGTGGCGTGTCCTCTGCGCCTCTGTGTCGGAGCGACCAACCGGTTGCCCGACGATCCGGCTCTGGACGCGTTTGCCGACCGGTTCCTGGCCCGCGTCTTCGTCGAGCCCGTCGCAGATGCCCGGTTGGAGGAACTGCTTGAGTCCGGCTGGCAGGCAGAATCGCCCGCTCCTCTCGTGGGTGAATCGCTGATCCCTGCGCTCGAACGGTTGTCCGTCGCCGCTCGTGCGTGCGACCACACGCAAGTCCGGTCCCTCCTGGGCATCGCCGTACGTCGACTCCGGTCTGCGGGCGTGATGCTGAGCGACCGACGTGTCGTCCGGGCGCAGCGACTCGTCGCGGCCGCGGCGATCCTGGATGGCCGTTCCTTCGCGACCGCTGATGACCTGTGGGTCCTTCCCCTGGTGGCGCCGACGGCCGACACCCAGGTGCTCGCCCGCGAGACGCTGGTCGACCTGCTCGCGACCTCGAAGAACGCGACCTTGCTGCACGCTGCCGAGGAGTTCTCGCGCGGCCCGGCGGCCCGTGCCGAACGCCTCGCCGAAGCCGGCCGGCAGCTCCTCGACGGGCTGGACGAGTCCCCGGATCCTGACGCGCTCTTGCGGATCGAAGCCACCCTCCGTGAGGTCGACGCAGCTTTCACCGCTGAGGACCTGCCGTCCGGCCTGACGGAAGTACGCAGCCAGCTGGTCACGGCAAGCCAGGCCCACGCCGCCCCAGCTGACTCATGAGCGCAGAGCCGCTCGGGCTGGACTGGCATGTCAGGGAGCCACCGCTGTCGCCTTGCGGCGTGGTCGCGCGGGGCGAGGTGGTGCCGTTGTTGGCTGCTGCCGCTGCACGCTACGTCAGTGCCGGGAACGACCTGAAGGTCTGCCACGGTGACGGCTGGCTCGTCGTGCTCGGCGACAGCAACTGCCTGCCGTGGGTCGACGGAGTCGTCTACGTCGGTCTGGAGGACGGGCTGCACCTGCCGACGACGCTGCGATGCAGTCCGCCAGCAGGAGTCGTACGGCGCGCCGTACGGCCGGAGCCCGGACCGATCCGCGAGGTGATCGTGCTGATCGGCCACGACGTTCTCGTCGGCCCCGCACCAGCACGAGTCGCCGACCTGCAGATGCTGGTCGAACTGCAATGACGTCCCAGACCCAGTTGCCGCCCGGCCTCGAGCCCTGGGCGGATGCCTTCAACGCACTGCATCCCGAGTTCCTCTTCGGCCTGCTTCCGTTGTTGCACGGTCTCGATGACCTGATCCATCGTCGCGATGCGGGACAGGGTGACAGCGGTCCGCTCGACGGCTATGCGGGGATCTCCAACAGGGGCACCCCGGAGCGCATCCTGATCTCCGAATGGATGCTCGCCGCAGAGCTACCCCTCGAGTTCCTGCGACGGGCCTCGGAGAACGAGCTGATGTACCTCGCGCCGGCCTACATCCGGCCGCAACCACGGGGACGTGCCGTGGTCCTGGTGGACAACGGACCCGACCAGCTCGGCGCGCCCCGGTTGGCGCAGCTCGCAGCCCTGATCGTGCTGCATCGGCGAGCCCGAGCTCGGGGTGCAGAACTTCGGATCGGCGTGCTCGGCGAACCTGCGGACCAATGGATCGAGGGCGACCTGGCCCAACTGCTGGCCGCATGGCTGACGCAGCGATCCACCGCGCCCGTTGAGCGGGCGGCTCTCGATCAGCGTCTCGAGGACGTCGAGGCCGCTGATGAGGCCTGGGTGCTCGCAAGCGACGGGCTGGCCGCTGACCTCAAGGACCAGCGGCGGGTGTTGACGATCGCCGAAGGTGCGTGGGGGCCCACCGGGGTGCAGGAGCTCAGCATCAACCTCGACGGTGACCGGATGGAGCTCGCGCTGCCGGCAGCCGAGGTCGCGGTCCGAGCGCTCCGCGGTTCAGCGCTGCGGACCGCTCCCGACGCATCGCGCGTCGAGGGACTCATCGACCTCCGGGGGCCGAGCTTCAACAGCCACGCGCGTCGCCTGCTCCTGCGCGGCAGGGGCGGCAGAGAAGTGGTCACGGCCGTCGTCTCGGAGCACGCCGGCCGTTCGCCGCGGGTACGACGCCACAGCTTCTCCGGGACTGTCCTGGCCGGGTCGGCACTCGGCAAGCGCCTGGTCGTGGTCGTGCTGGAGGACGGCGAGCTTCGCGTGCGAGTGATCGGCAAGCCTCTCGGCCGCGTGACCGAGTTCGTTCACCCCGTGGCGCTCCTCGGCGTCAGCGCAGCCGAGATCGAGGCCGAATCCGAGATCGGGCTTCCGCCAGTCCACTTCGCCGGCAGCGACCTGATCTTCGGGTTCAAGGACGCGTGGTGGCGGTTGTCGCAACACTCCTGCGAGCCCGTCGACGCCGTCGCCATCGCGCCGGGCACCAACATCGACCAACCAAGGATGGCCACCGTCATCGGAGGAGGCGTCCGAGCGGACTGGAACCTGATCCCCGATACGAGCGCGTCGACCGTCGTCGTACTCGGAGGCGAGCGAAGTGTGGCGGTCTCGGAGGACCGCGTGCACTGGCGCACCTTCATCCACCGGCGACCTTCCGACGTGATCGTGGTCGAGCAGGGGTGCGAGGTCCTGGCACTGGTGGTGGACGAAGGGCAGCCCAAACTGGTCACGCTCTCCCCCGCCGGGTTGATCGTTCGTCTGGTCGGTGCACAGGGAGTGAGGACGTCGACCCGGTGGTCGGGGGGAACCGGCAAGCCGACCATCCATCCGTCGCTGCCGATGGTGGCGGTGCAACGGGCCGATGACCTGGTCGAGATCGGGAACCTGCTCACTGGCGAGCTGCACCAGGTCATCCGGAGCGAAGCGTGAACCGCCTCGGGCCGCCGTACCGCGGCACCGTCACGGCGGCCGGATTCGTGATCGACGTTGCGCTCATCGGGACTGCTGAAGCACAGAAGCGCGTCCTCGCCTGGTGGCAATCCGGTGCGGTGGTGCGGGAGCTCGGTCCTGACCGCATGTTCTTGTCGCTCCCGAACGTTGTCGAGCTCAGGTGCGAGCTCGCGCCCGGGTTGCCGGTGGTCGCGCGCGAGGGCGGGTACGCGTCGGCCGACGTCGACATCCCGTCGACCGGCAAGCTCTGCGTCCTCGAGGGCGGCCGGCCCGTGATCCACGACCTCAAGGATCTCCGCGTCGTCGAGCCGTCCGGCTGGGTAGACCTCAGCCAGCTGACCTTCCACGTCCTGGCTCCGGTACAGGCACCAACCCCCGCTCCTCGCACCGTGCCGCGCACGTCGCCGCCACCGGCAGTCGACCTCCGATCGGTCGCCAAGCTCGGTGCGCGCAGCAGCAAGGCCGAGGCCGTGATCGGAGAACTCACCCGCGACGGTGCCCGGCGACGACGTGGTGGATCGGGCAGCGGAGCAGCGCGGCAGCGGAGCGGCCTGCTGGCTCGCAGCCTGATGCGCAGCCCGGCAGCACCGATGATCCGACGCAAGCACGAGCGGTACCTGCAATCGCTGACCAAGGCCTTCGAACGCAAGAGGTTCGATGAGGCGTTGCGCGACGCCATCGCACTCGGCGGTAGCCAGGCCGGCTTCCTCTCTCTGCGGCTTCCCAAGCGGCGCGATGCCGTGCGCGGTCCGAGCAACCAGATGTCTGGGGGCGGAGGGAGCATTCCGTGGGGTCCGACGGTCCACCAACACTTGCAGACCGTCTACCGCCAGGCTGCCGACGAGCTGGAGAAGCAGGGGCGCTTCGAAGAGGCCGCGTTCGTCCTGGTCGACCTGATGAACAACCTGATCGGCGCGGTGGCGATGTTGGAGCGCCATCAGAAGTACTCGCTCGCCGCCGAGTTGGCCGAAGGACGCAAGCTCCAGGCCGACCTCGTCGTACGACTGTGGTGGCGAGCCGGGCGTCGTGACCGGGCACTCGAGGTCGCGCGCGCCCGGGGCGCCTACGCCATGGCGATCAAGCATCTCGAGAACGTCGACCCCGAGGCCGCTGGCGAGCTGCGCGTGGCCTGGAGCGATGACCTGGCCCGGTCCGGCGACTACCTCGGCGCCGTCGAAGCCATCTGGCCCGACGCAGACCGGCGCGCCACATCGATCACCAACATCGCCAAGGGCATGTCCCTGGGCGGTCCGACAGCCGCGCACCTCTTCGCTTTCCAACTGGCGCTGGCGACCAACGACACTGCGCGTGCAGCCGCGCGAGCACTGATGAGTACGACGGATCCGGCTCTTGCCGCTGGACGTTCACGGTTCCTCCGAGCCTTTTCCGAGCTCCCCAGCGCCGACCCTGCCGCCGATCGCGAGCTCGCGAGCGTCGCACTGCGGCAACTGCTGGACCCGACTGCCCAGTCCCCCGGTGACGAGACGTCGACGCGTCGCATCGTCAACGCGCTCATTCACCGGGCCGACCCCGTTCTTCGAGCCGACCTACCCAGCTTCGCCTGGCATCGCCGCGCGTCGCGGACAGCCGGCACGCCGTTCGAGATCAACGCCGTCGAAGGTGTCGGGCAGCTCGCTGTCCATGACGCCGTACCGCTGCCGGGCGGCACGCTGCTGGTGGCTCTGGGCAGCCACGGGGTCCGGCTCCTCACGCCGGATGGTCGTACGCGGGCACAGTGGGATCGCCCCACCGAGCGCATCGTCATGGCGGACCACGGCGGCACGGCTCTCCTGGCCAACGACATCGGCGACGGCGGTTGGGATCTGCACACACTGGACCTGACCACCCGGCAGGTGCGCGCCTGGCTGCCGATCCGGGCAACCCGCCTCGCTTCGTCGTACGACGGCGCGACGCTGACGGTCGTCGATGAGGCAGGGACCATCCACTTCCTCGACGTCCGGGCGACCTCGGTCCGGAGCCTGTGGCGCGAGGTGACCGACGAGGCCGCTGTCGTTGACCTAGCCCGCGGGCCGGGCAAGCTCTCTGCCGTCGTACGACACCCCGCTTCGGACCTGCGACCGATGGAATGGCTGGAAGTCTGGCATTGGGACCTGCCGTCGCTCGGCCTGCGAAGTCGCGGCCACCTCGACTGGCTCGACGGGCAGGTCCGCCTCACCACCGGCGGCATCGTGCAGCTCGAGACAAACGAGCACCCAGCCGGTTCGTACACCCTCGTCACCGACCGAGGAGGGCCGCAGGTGCGGCGGATCGCATGGGAACCCGG
>NZ_JAKFEL010000048.1:0-3392 GCF_036675695.1 Aeromicrobium sp. | reverse complement strand
CGGCAAGGGCGCCGTCCGCGGCATCTTCGCCGCCCAGGAGATCAAGCCGCAGGCGCGCGTGCTGGCCGAGGACCGCGGCATCAGTTGCGCGGTGGTCGACTACGACGCGCTGCGCGGTCTGGACGACCCGTCCGACCGGCTGTTCTGAAAATCGGTTGGGGCGACCGCCAGACTGTCACCATGACCGCGGAGTTCGTTGAACTAAGCCGAGATGAGCGCTGTCCGTGCAGGTCGGGTCGGAAGTACGGGCGGTGCTGTGGCCAGAAAGCCTTTAGCTTCGGACGCAACGCCGCAGGTGAACTCGTAAAGCAGACCAAGCTAGTCCCGGAAGCAGCGGAGATCATCCGCGCAGAGCGCGATCGCTACACCGCCTACTACGGCCGTCCGCCGTCTAAGGAAGATCTGCTCTTCGCCTTCTCGCTCAACCCAGCTGACAGCATCTACTCACTCGCACGCGACCTTCTGAAGCATGACGTACTACCTCCCGACATCATCTACGCGTACTGCAGATCTGACGGGTTGATGCCCGTGGAGGGCAACCTTGACGTGATTTCTGATGGCGACTTGGCGGAGTTCACAGACCTTCGCAACGAGTACGACGAACTAGCCGAGACACCCGACGACGGCAGCCATCCAACCGCGGTCTGGTTCGTGACCAACGGCAACGGCTACATCGGCCAGGTCATACAAGAGGTTCTACCGGCGGTACGAATGGTCCTAAGCGATTTCCTTGCGCGCCACAGTGAGCAGGGGGATTTCGTTGACTTCCAGATCAAGACTCCAGTCGACTACGCCAATTTCTCAGCACACAAGTCCATGAAAACCATCCGCACGATAGAGAAGTTGTGCGAACACTCGATGCCTGAAGCGATCTATGCATTGACTCGAGGGCTGCTGGAGAACTACCTGTACCTCAACACGATTGCCAACGACCCGACCTTCTTCGAACAGAAGGTGGCCCCCAGAGCAGACCGCGCAAATTTCGCCTTTGCCGTCAAAGACGGTCGCATTGACTACAACCGAGTGATACATCAGGCCACCGGCGCGGAGCAATCGATCTGGGTGACCAATCGAGCATTGCTCAAGCACGCCACTGCAACCGACCGCGACCTTTTCGACCTCTTCTATCAGACAGCGTGTCAGTTTGTTCACGTCGACGTACTCAGCGCGCGCGCCTACTTTCACGAAGCCGACCCATTCGACGAACTCGATCCGTCATCGCTCGCGACCCTTGTCGCCGCAGTTCTTTCGGGCCAATTGATTTCAGCGTTGAGCCGCATTCCTGGCGTTGACGCCCGGATGCCTGCCGACGCCGTCCACTTCTTGAGGAAGTTGTCGGACCCGATGTCGATCTCATTGCAACTTGCCAGTTCAGATCCCGAGCACAAGAACGAGGTCTGGGCGGTACTAAAGCGAGTCGTCGACAGTTGGGGGCTTGAGAGCGAAGTGGTCGACACGTAGGCATCGCGAACGGCGGGTAGCGACTCATCTGTGGCGTCGAGCAGCTCAGTCGCTACCTCGAACGCCTCAACTGCTAGCCGAGGACCGCGGGATCAGTTGCGCCGTGGTCGACTACGACGCACTCCGCGGTCTGGACGACCCTTCCGACCGACTCTTCTGAGCGGCCGAGACCCTCAGAGGGTGATCGTGCCGTCCAGCCACCATGTGAGGTACCTGTCGAGATGTGGAGCGACCCAAGTCCTGCTGTCGTTCTCGTGATCCCAGACGAAGACGTCCTTCCTCCGATCTCGCTGCACGAATGCGAACTGGTCACCACCGCCGTCGTCAGCAAAGAAGACCAGCGGGTCGAACGGCATGTAGAGGTCCGCGAAGTCCGGCGTCGTGCGGAACGTGATGTTGTCGGCCGCAATTCGCTCTATCGGCCAGATCAGACCCAAGCCAAACTCACCCACGACACCGTTTGTCTCCAGCAGCAGGGCGACGAGGTCCTCGTCGAGGCGCGCGCCCAGAGACCTTTCGCACGAGCGAATGGCCGCCTCTGTCGCAGGAGCCCGAAACTTAGCTCGAGGCTCAAGGTCCCGAATCATCTCGATCCACATGCGGGCATCATGCCGCGTCGCCTACCGACGACCACTGCTCCCGTGGCGCCCTACCGGTCGCGCTAGGCGCCGTCAGCTCCCAGCGCCTCGTAGCCGATCACTCGATCGAAGGACGCACCCGTCAGGTCCGCGCCCTCGAACCTGACGCCAGTGAGGTTCGTACGACCGTTGTCAGCTCCCGTGTTGACGTACGAGAACTGCGCGCCCCGCAGATCGGCATCACGGAGGTCGGCACCGCTCAGGTCGCAGCCAGCAAAGGTCGCTCCACGCAGATTGGCGCCCCGCAGATTGGCGCCCGCGAACGAGCACATCTTGAAGAACGCGCGCATGGTTGCCAGTCGCAAGTCGGCTCTGCTGAGGTCGACGTACTCGAACACCATGGCTCCCGCTACCACCGAGGTGAGGTCCGAGTCAGCGAAGCTCTCTTTGCTCACGACTCCCCGGAGTACCGCCCAGCGGGCACGTGCCGATTGCGTCATGACGACAGTTTGCCCTCACCCCACGTCGATCCCGTGATGGTTTTCCACACCTCTCCCCGCCATGTGCCTTGTACGGCCACCCTTGTCGGTCCCAACTGCAACCGTGGCTGCATCGACCACACCCAACGGAAGGAAGCCCGATGTCGTCTCGGAAGAAGGCCGCCCCAACGCCACACAGGTTCGACTGCGATCTCGCGTCGCTCGAAGGCATCACGGTCCTCGGGGAACCGGCGGCCGTACTGTTCAGTGCGCTGTTGCGGGTTGAGTTCGGACCCGAGCGCGACGACGGCATGGCGGAGATGTCCGCTACCTGGCCAGCCAGCGAAGCAGATGCGTTCTCGCGAGCGATGACGCGAGCAGAGCGAGACGTTCCGGGCGACCGACGCACTCGAGGTCAACGAGACCTCGATCGGTTCCTGTTGGTCTCGGAGCGTGTCGGAGAGGTCCTCGACGCCGTCGACCGCGATCGGCGCGCATCCTGAAACCGCCCACGATCTACGCAAGATCGCACCTGTGCGCGGTTCTTGACGCCGAACTGGCAGGATCTGACGTCACAACCGCACCTGTGCGCGATTGTTGACAGCGTTGACGATCTGCCGCGCTACGTCCGCCCATTGACCTCGGGAGTACGACGATGGCCACGATCTTCCACCTCGCGCTCGCCTCGGACTGGGCAGCTGCCCAGGAGTCCGGTGCGTACACGACCTCCACGCTCGGTCGGACGCTGGCAGAGGAGGGCTTCATCCACGCCAGCCGGGCCGATCAGTGGACGGCCGTGCGAGACCGGTTCTACGGCGACGTGACCGAGCCGCTGGTGCTGCTGCAGATCGACACCGACCTGCTCGACGTGCCC
>NZ_JAKFEL010000167.1:0-3400 GCF_036675695.1 Aeromicrobium sp. | reverse complement strand
CCAGGCCCGACAGGCCGGGATTACCCAGGAGATCAGCGAGATCGTAGGTGGCGCCAACGCGCTTGCCGACGCCACCGCTGGGAGTGAGTGAGAGATATGCCAACCGCCAAGAAGACCGCAGCCAAGAAGGCTCCCGCCAAGAAGACAGACGACGCGGCATCCAACCTGGCCACCGGCCGTGTTGCTCGCGTCATCGGCCCGGTGCTCGACATCGAGTTCCCCAGCGATGCCATCCCCGAGATGTACAACGCGCTCAAGGTCGACACTGAGGTCGCCGGCATCAAGGAGACGCTGACCCTCGAGGTCGCACTCCACATTGGTGACGGCATGGTGCGAGCCATTAGCCTCCGTCCGACTGACGGCATCGTCCGTGGCGCCACGGTCACCAACACCGGTGGACCCATCACGGTCCCCGTTGGCGACCAGACGCTCGGCAAGGTGTTCAACACCACGGGTGACGTCATGAACCTCGCTGAGGGCGAGAAGTGGGAAGTCAAGGAACGCCGCGGCATCCACGGCAAGGCACCTGCGTTCGACCAGCTCGAGTCCAAGACCGAGATGTTCCAGACCGGTATCAAGGTCATCGACCTGCTGACGCCGTACGTGCTGGGCGGAAAGATCGGCCTCTTCGGTGGTGCCGGTGTCGGCAAGACCGTTCTGATCCAGGAAATGATCGCCCGAGTCGCTCGCGACCACGGCGGTGTGTCGGTGTTCGCCGGTGTCGGTGAGCGTACGCGTGAGGGCAACGACCTCATTGCCGAGATGGAAGAGGCCGGCGTCCTCGGACAGACCGCACTCGTCTTCGGTCAGATGGATGAGCCGCCGGGAGCGCGTCTTCGTGTCGCACTGTCGGCGCTGACCATGGCGGAGTACTTCCGCGATGTCCAGAACCAGGACGTGCTGCTGTTCATCGACAACATCTTCCGTTTCACCCAGGCAGGTTCGGAGGTGTCCACGCTGCTCGGCCGTATGCCGTCGGCCGTGGGTTACCAGCCGACGCTGGCTGACGAGATGGGCGTGCTCCAGGAGCGCATCACCTCGACGCGTGGTCACTCGATCACGTCGCTCCAGGCGATCTACGTTCCGGCCGATGACTACACCGACCCGGCTCCGGCAACGACCTTCGCGCACCTCGACGCCACCACGGAGCTCGACCGAGAGATTGCCTCGATGGGCATCTACCCGGCCGTGAACCCGCTGACGTCGACGTCACGAATCCTCGACCCGCGCTACATCAGCGCTGATCACTACAACACCGCCAACCGCGTCAAGAGCATCCTGCAGCGCAACAAGGAGCTCCAGGACATCATCGCGATTCTCGGTGTGGACGAGCTCAGCGAAGAGGACAAGACCCTCGTGGGTCGCGCCCGTCGTATCCAGCGCTTCCTGTCGCAGAACACGTACGTGGCCAAGCAGTTCACCGGTATCGAAGGTTCGACCGTCTCCATCGACGAGACGATCGACGGCTTCACCAAGATCTGCGACGGCGACTACGACCACGTTGCTGAGCAGGCCTTCTTCATGTGCGGCGGTCTCGAAGACGTCGACAAGAAGTGGGAAGAAATCCAGAAGAGCCTCTGATGGCAGATCCTTTGCAGATCGAGCTGGTCTCGGCCGACCGCGTTGTGTGGTCCGGCCAGGCCAGTGAGGTGTTGGCCCGCACCGTCGAGGGTGACCTCGGCGTGCTGGCTGACCATGCCCCGCTTCTGTCACTTCTCGTGCCCGGCGTTGTCGTGATCACACCCCTCGAAGGTGAGGACCCGATCAAGGCTGCTGTGGCAGAGGGATTCATCTCCGTCGCCAACAACCGGGTGTCGATTCTCAGCGAGGATGCGTTCCTCGCCGACGAGATCGACGTCGCGGCTGCACGTGCAGAGCTCGAAGCGGCCGAAGCAGACGAAGACGCGACCGCTATCCTGCGAGCCGAGGCGAAGTTGAGCCTGGTCGACAAGACGTCCTGACGTCAGGAGGGAGTTCGCGATGCCATTTTGGTTGTGGCTCGTCGACTCCCTCGTGCTCATCGTCCTGCTGTTCCTGGTACCGATTGTCGGGTTGATGGTTCGACGCAGGGTGCTCGCCCGTTCGGGAGGCACGTTCGACATGAGCATCAACCGCAACGTCGCCGGCATCTCCAAGGGTTGGACCCTGGGTCTTGCCGTCTACCGCGAGAACCACCTTGAGTGGTTTCGTACGTTCTCGTTGTCGCTGCGTCCGCGCTACCGATTTGAGCGCGGTGACGTGCAGATCGAGGGACGTCGCGAACCCGACAGTGATGAGGTGCACGCGTTGCACGACGGTCACCTGATCGTGGGTACCGAGAACGCCGCTGGCGTACGACAGTTCGCGATGAGTGCCAATGCCTTGACCGGGCTGCTGTCGTGGTTGGAGTCGGCTCCTCCTGGTCAGCGCGTCAACAACGTGGTCTGACCTGTTGACTGCATGCTCGCCCCACGTGAGAATCGAGGGGAGCTCACATCCCCTGTCGAAGTTGGTGTTTCCCGTGTTGAAGCGTTCTCTTGCCGCCGTATGTGCGTCGATCCTGCTGGTGGTGGGTGTCGCTCCGGCTGCCTCCGCCGCCAACCGTCCGCAGGCCCCCAAGGTCGTCAAGGCGATCGACTGGGATGCACCCAGGCCGACCGCTCCGGGCGGCCCAATCGCCAACGCCATCGACTGGGACTGATCAGCCCCTTTCGCCACCCGGCACCCAGAGGACGTCGCCGTCCTCTCGGTTCGCGTAGCGGCCGAGGATGAACAGCAGATCGCTGAGCCGGTTGAGGTACTTCGCCGTGAGCACGTTCATGGTGTCTCCGTGCTCTTCGAGGGCAGCCCAGGCCGAACGCTCGGCTCGCCGAACGACGGTGCATGCGACGTGAACGGCTGCTGCTGACGGGGTGCCGCCGCGCAGGATGAACGAACGCAGCTTGGGTAGCTTCTCGTTGTAGTGGTCGCACCAGCCTTCGAGGCGATCGATGTAGTCGGGCTCGACCCGCAAGGGCGGATATTCCGGGTTCTCCACGACGGGACACGACAGGTCGGCGCCAACGTCGAACATGTCGTTCTGCACGTGGGTCAGGACCTTCACGACCTCTTCCTCGAGGCCGCCGAGCGCAATCGCCATACCGATCTGGCTGTTGGCCTCGTCGACGTCGGCGTACGCGGCGAGCCTCAGGTCGAGCTTTGAGGTCTTGCTCATGTCGCCGAGGTTGGTCGTGCCGTCGTCGCCCGTACGCGTATAGATCCGTGTCAGATTGACCATGGATCTGAGTCTAGGCCTGCCGGGAGTGTGAGGCAGAACGCCCTGACGAAGCCGTGACCAGCGTAGATACCGCGCGGTAACCTGAACGTTATGCCTGACAAGCCCTGGGTGATGCGCACCTACGCCGGACACAGCTCGGCGACC
>NZ_JAKFEL010000061.1:0-3406 GCF_036675695.1 Aeromicrobium sp. | reverse complement strand
CCGAACGGGATCAGGTCGTCGTCGTGGAAGTTGACGCCGTACGAGCCGATCTCCTTGAGCTTCTCGAGGGCGTAGATCGGGTCCATCGGTTCACGTGTCGGCTCACCGAACGGATCGCGTCCGGGGTAGGCAACAGTCCACAGCCCGAAGGAGAATTTGTCGGACGGTGATGGGGTGGGGATGCTCATGGCAGCACTTTCTTAGATGGTTTCGCGGTCGCGAAGGAGTGCGTAGGCCTCACGCACCAGAGGGGTCGGCTCTGCTTCATACGTCTCGGACGCGACAGACGCCCAAGCTGGGGGTTCTGGTGTGCCGGCAAATGCCCAGGCTGCCTGGCGCGCAGCACCAAGGGCGACGTACTCGCCAGGAGCGGGGACGGTCACGGGGCGGCCGAAGATCGCCGGAGCGAGCACACGTACGGCCGGATTGCTTGCTGCGCCGCCGACCATGAGGATCCGCTGGGGCGTTGTTCCAGTCGTCGCGCTGAGGTGGTCGATCGCATCTGCGAGGGAGCACAACAACGCCTCGACGGCCGCCCGGGCCAGGTCTTCTCGAGTGGTCGACGTCGTGAGGCCTGCCCAGGTGCCGGTGGCGTCTGGGCGACTCGGCGTGCGTTCGCCGTCGTAAAAGGGGAGGATCGTGAGTCCGTTGGCTCCGGACGGCGCGGCAAGGGCCAGGCGAGCCAGCTCGTCGTGATCGACACCGAGCAGGGTCGACTGCAGCTCGAGAATGCGGGCGGCGTTGATCGTGGCAACGAGCGGCAGAAAGCGCGACGTCGCGTCCGCGAATCCGGTCACGGATCCAGTCGGGTCGGAGACCGGTTCGTTGGTGATGGCCGACGCCACGCCGGACGTACCGATCGACACGACGACATCGCCTGGCTTCAGGTCGAGCGCGAGGGCTGCCGCCATGTTGTCGCCCGTGCCGGCGGCGACTTTGAGCCCGGACGACGTCGTGGCTGCCACGTCTGACGAGGCAACGATGCGGGGGAGCTCGACGGTTTGGCCGATGGCCGCTTCTGCCAGGTCATGCCGCCAGGCGCCGACGCGGGTCGAGAAGTAGCCGGTGCCTGAGGCGTCGCCGCGATCCGTGAACGGCTCACCACCGCCGACGACATGACGGGAGACGTAGTCGTGGGGGAGCAGGACTCGCTTCGTACGGGCGGCCGCATCAGGTTCGTGATCGCGAAGCCACCGCAGCTTGGTTGAGGTGAACGATGCGACGAGAACGCTGCCAACAGCCTCCGCGCAGGCGGCCGGGCCGCCCATCTCCTCGATCAGGTCGACCGCTTCCTGGCTGGAACGCGTGTCGTTCCACAGGATCGCGTCGTGAACGGGGGAGTCAGTGGCGTCGAGCGCCACCATGCCGTGCTGCTGACCACCGACAGCGATGGCTTCCGCACGATCGAGCAGTCCCGCTGACGCCTTGTCGAAGGCATCCAGCCAGCTCCTCGGGTCCACCGAGGTGCCGGCCGGATGAGGCGAATGCTGGCTCTCCAGGACGGTGCCAGAATCGGCGTCCACCAGCAGCGCCTTCGTCGACTGCGTCGATGAGTCGACGCCGATCACAGAAGCCATGACTCAGGTTTAGTATGAGTCTTGAATTAAGTCAAGGGCGACAGACCGTACGCTGACAACGTGACGATTCATTCCGACCACCCATTTCTGCCACCGAGCGGCGATCGTGACCCTTTGCGGCAGCTGCGCGGACGTATGCCTGCGCCCGTCACGGTCTGGGCGAGCGGCGTCGACGCGGGTCGTACAGGACTCACGGTCTCGTCAGTCATCGTCGCGAACGGCGAACCCGCCCGTGTGCTGGCTGTGATCGACGCCGACTCGAACTGGTGGAGCTCAGAACCGGAGACAGCGTCGGTCAACGTACTGGCCCAGGATCACCGCTTCCTGGCCGACGCGTTTGCCGGGACAGCTCCCGCGCCAGGCGGACCGTTCACCTTGGGCAGCTGGACTGACAGCGAATGGGGCCCGGTGCTCACTGAGAGCGCGGGATGGCTGGGCGTACGGCTCGTCGAACAGACGCGTGAAGTCGGTTGGGGTCTGCTCGTCGAAGGGATTGTCGAGCACGTCGAGCTCGGAGAGGCAGATGCGCTGATCCACCTGCGCGGGCGCTACGAAATCTGAACCGCAGCCTTCGTGCGGCTCGCGAGGAGCGCCAACGCGTACGCCGCCACGATGGCCGCGTGGAAGATCAGGTCCCGTGTGGTCGGCAGGTTGAACAGGCCGAACGGGACAGTGTCGAACAACATCCAGATCACCACGGGCAGGTTGGTGCCGATGATCAGCCACGCAAATAGCCGCGACAGGTCCGCTCGGGGTGCGACTGCGAGTGCCGTCGCCCAGAGGAAGATGCCGGACAGGGCGTGCCACCCGTTCCAGTCCATCCAGAGGAAGTCCTCAGCAGTGGCACTGTCGCCAACCGCGAAGTCGGGATTGACGATCAGCCCGCCGACTGAGTGTGCGAGGAAGACCACCCCGAGCACGAGGTTCATCTTCTGCAAGAACGTCCAGCTCTTCATGTCGCCTCCGATCCGCATCCAGCATAGTGACGTGCCATGCTCGGGGAATGACTCTGATTGATGCGAACGGCGTACAAGTCAACATCACTGACACGGGCGCTCCCGCAGGGAACCCTCCTGCTCCGACCGTCGTGTTCGGCCACGGGCTGCTCTTCAGCGGTCACATGTTCGAGGCGCAGATCGAGCGCCTGCGATCGACCTATCGCTGCGTGACGATCGACTGGCGCGGTCAGGGCAAGACACCCGCCACCGAGGACGGGTACGACATGGACACGCTGTCGCTCGATGCGGCCGCGGTCATCGAAGGTCTGGGCGTGGGCCCCGTTCACTACGTCGGTCTTTCAATGGGTGGGTTCGTCGGTATGCGGCTTGCCGCCCGCCGGCCGGAACTCCTTCGATCGTTGACTCTTCTCGACACCAGCGCTGACCCGGAGGATCCGGCAATGGCGAAGCAGGATCGATTGCTGGCCAAGGTCTATCGGGTGGTCGGCATCAGGCCGCTCGCAGGCAAGGTTGGAAAGCTCATGTTCGGACCCACCTTCCTCGCCGATCCGGCGTCGAAGCCGGTCATCGAACGCTGGAAGGCCGGAGTCTCCGCGGTCGAACGACCCGGAATGGTGAAGGCGATCCTGGGCGTCGTCGACCGTCTCCCCGTGTCAGCTGAGCTCGACGCGATCTCGACTCCGACGCTGATCGTCGTGGGCGAGGACGATGTGGCCACACCTGTGTCCCGGTCCGAGTCAATCGCGTCCGGCATCAAGGGTTCCGTGCTCAAGAAGGTCAAGGATTGCGGGCATTCCAGCACGGTTGAGCAGCCGGAGATATTGGCCGACCTGATCGAGGAGTTCCTGACTGCGCAGGACAAGGGCGACT
>NZ_JAKFEL010000163.1:0-21410 GCF_036675695.1 Aeromicrobium sp. | reverse complement strand
AGCCTACCAAGCAAGTGTTTGGTTTGTTGAGAGGATGTGCAGTGGGCAACACCGTCCCTGGTCTCGTACGCCGCGCCGCCAAGGATTTTGGCGACGCTCCGGCGTACGTCATGGATGGCCGCAGCCTCACGTTCACTGAGCTGCACGAGCAGGTGCGCCGTACGGCGGCCGCCTTCCGCGCCCAGGGCCTGGAGCCCGGCGGATGTGTCGTGCTCTGGGCGCCCAACAGCATTGAGTGGGTCGTCGCGGGATTCGCCGTCACGTACGCGGGTGGCACGCTCGTGCCCGCCAACTCGCGCTACACAGCACACGAAGTCAGCGGCCTGGTCCAGCGCACCAACGCCTCGCTGGTGATCGTCGCCGACGGATTCCTCGGCAAGACGCAGATTGCCGACCTCACCGCCGTCGCACCAGGCGCAAAGATCCTCGACCTCGCCAAACTCGGCTCGCTCGAGGC
Organism: Aeromicrobium sp.; assembly: GCF_036675695.1. Classification (GTDB taxonomy): domain Bacteria; phylum Actinomycetota; class Actinomycetes; order Propionibacteriales; family Nocardioidaceae; genus Aeromicrobium. The sequence goes on along the minus strand of NZ_JAKFEL010000163.1, from coordinate 20,953 downwards.
CAGCGACGCCGACCTCGCAGCCGTCGAAGCGGCCGCCGACGCCGTCTCCCCCGACGACATTGCAGACATCCTGTTCTCTTCGGGCACGACCGGCCGCCCCAAGGGTGTGCTCAGCTCGCACCAGCAGAGCGTCGCGTCCGGTGCCAGCTGGAGCGCCGTCGGCGAAGTCACCAGCGATGACCGCTACCTCGTCATCAGCCCGTTCTTCCACTCTTATGGCTACAAGATCGGCGCCATCGTCGGCCTGATCCGGGGCTGCACGATCTACCCGATGGCGACCTTCGACGCCGATGCAGCACTCGACCTGATCGCCGCCGAGCGAATCACGATGGTCCCCGGTGCTCCCGCGATCTTCCTGGGCTTGCTCGAGTCGCCGAAGTTCCCCACGACCGACACCTCTTCCTTGCGCTTCGCCAACACGGGAGCGGCGAACGTACCCGTTGCCCTGGTCGAGCGTTTGCAGACCGAGCTCAGCTTCGACCTCGTCATCACGGCATTCGGTATGACCGAGTGCGTCGTCGCCACGATGTGCCGTCGCGGTGACGCCGACGAGACCATTGCCACCACCTGCGGCAAGGCGATCGACGGCATGGAGACCGCCATCGCCAACCCCGAGACCGGTGAGCACCTTCCAGCTGGCGAAGAAGGCGAGCTCCTCCTGCGCGGCCCGCAGGTCATGCTGGGCTACCTCGACGATCCCGCCGCCACAGCCGAGGCGATCGACGCAGACGGCTGGCTGCATACCGGCGATGTCGGTGTGCTCGATGAGCGCGGCTACCTGCGCATCACCGACCGGCTCAAGGACATGTACATCTGCGGCGGATTCAACGTCTATCCCGCTGAGGTCGAGCAGGCTCTCGCTCGTCTCGACGGCGTGGTCGACGCGGCCGTCATCGGCATCCCCGACGAACGTCTCGGCGAAGTCGGCAAGGCCTTCGTCGTACGCCGACCCGACAGCGACCTTGACGCCGACGCGGTGATCGCGTTCGCTCGGGAGCGGCTCGCCAACTTCAAAGCACCCCGTGAGGTCGCGTTCGTTGACGCGTTGCCCCGCAACCTGTCCGGCAAAGTCCTGAAGAACGATCTGAGGAGCAACGCATGACCGAGGAAGTAGTCACATACGAGGTCGTCGACCAGGTCGCCCGGATCACGCTCAACCGCCCGGAGTACCGCAACGCGCAGAACTCCGCCATGACCTACGCGCTCGATGCCGCGTTCGTGCGCGCGACGGATGACGACGACGTCAAGGTCATCGTGCTCGCCGGCAACGGCAAGCACTTCTGTGCAGGTCACGACATCGGCACGCCGGGTCGCGATGTCGATGTCGAGTTCGATCGCAAGGCCGTCATCCACTGGACCCACGTCGGCAAGGAGGGCGGCGACCTTCGCTACGCCCGTGAGTCGGAGGTCTACCTCGGGATGTGCCGCCGCTGGCGAGAGATCCCAAAACCCGTCATCGCGATGGTGCACGGTGCCTGCATCGCGGGCGGGCTGATGCTCGCGTGGTCGGCTGACTTCATCATCGCCTCGGACGATGCGTTCTTCTCCGATCCCGTCGTACGCATGGGCATCCCCGGTGTCGAGTACTTCGCCCACCCGTGGGTGATGAACCCCCGCGCGGCCAAGGAGTTCCTCTACTCCGGTGATCGCTTCAGCGCCCAGCGCGCCCACGAGCTCGGCATGGTCAACCAGGTCGTGCCCGCCGAAGAGCTGGAGAGCACTGTGCTGGCGCTCGCTGGTCGCATCTCGCAGATGCCTCGCTTCGGACTCGCCCTCACCAAGAAGGCCGTCAACCAGGCCGAGGACCTGCAAGGCATGCGTGCCGGTATGGACTCGGTGTTCGGCCTGCACCATTTCGCACACGCCCACAACGCCGAGGTCGGAGCCGACTCGCTCGGCGGACTCGACGCCAAGTCGATGGCGGCCAAGAACAAGGAACAGGGCAAAGAGTGAATCTCGATTTCACCCCCGACGAGCTGGCCTTCCGGGACGAAGCCCGCGCCTGGCTCGCCGCCAACGTACCGACGGAGACCCTGCCGTCGATGGACACCGCCGACGGATTTTCCGCGCACCAGGCGTGGGAGAAGAAGCTGTCGGACGCGAAGTGGTCCGTCGTCTCGTGGCCCGAGGAGTTCGGCGGCCGTGGGGCCTCGCTGATCAAATGGGTCATCTTCGAGGAGGAGTACTACCGCGCTGGCGCACCCGGCCGCGTCTCCCAGAACGGCATCTTCCTGCTCGCGCCGATCATCTTCGACCACGGAACTCCCGAGCAGCAGAAGCGTTGGCTGCCGTCGATGGCGACCGGCGAGACGATCTGGGCGCAGGCCTGGTCCGAGCCCGAGGCCGGGTCCGACCTCGCCTCGCTGCGTTCGACCGCCAAGCGCGTCGACGGTGGCTGGTTGCTGAACGGTCAGAAGACCTGGTCGTCGCGAGCAACGTACGGGCACATGGGCTTCGGTCTGTTCCGTTCCGACCCGGAGGCCGAGCGCCACCGCGGTCTCACCTACTTCTGCTTCCCGCTCGATGCCGAAGGCGTGACCGTACGTCCGATCGCCCAGCTCGACGGTGAGGCCGGCTTCGCTGAGCTTTTCCTCGACGACGTCTTCGTACCGGACGCTGACGTGCTCGGTGATGCCGGAGACGGCTGGCGCGTGGCGATGAGCACCGCCGGCAATGAGCGCGGCCTCTCGCTGCGTTCGCCGGGCCGGTTCTGCGCAGCTGCCGACCGATTGGTCGAGGTGTACGCCGACAGTCCCAACCCGGCACTCTCGAGCGCGGTCGTTGATGCGTGGGTGCGCGCTGAGGCATACCGCCTCTACACCTGGGGCACGGTCACCAAGCTTGCCGACGGCGGCGACATCGGTGCTGCCGGCTCGGTCAACAAGGTCTGGTGGAGCGAGCTCGACGTCGCCCTGCACGAGAGTGCCCTCGACCTGCGCGGCGCCGAAGCCGAGGTCGAGTCCGCCTGGACCGACGGCTACCTGTTCTCCCTGTCGGGCCCGATCTACGCGGGCACCAACGAGATCCAACGCAATATTGTCGCCGAGCGCATTCTCGGACTCCCGAGAGAGGCCAGGGGATGAAGTTCGAACTGACCTCCGACCAGCGCGACTTCATGTCGGCGCTCGACGGACAGATCGCCGCCGCCGATCCGGTGGCAGCAAACCGCGCCTGGGGCGACGGAGACACCAAGCCGGGCGAAGCGCTCTGGGAGCGGATCGCCGAAGTCGGCGTGTCCGGGCTTCTCGTGGCCGAAGAGGATGGCGGCCTCGGTGCGACGCCGATCGAGCTGGTCTGCGCCTTCGAGGTGCTGGGGCGTCACGCCGTGCCCGGCCCGTGGATCGAGTCGGCCGCCTACCTCGCCACAGCACTCACCGGTCCGGAACGTACGGCGATCGCCGACGGTGCCGTCGCCACGGTGGCCGTGCCTCCGCACACGCCATACGCACTCGATGCTGATGTCGCGGGCGAGCGTTACGTCGTGGCGGATGGAGCCTTGAAGCAAGCTGACGTCGGCGACTCAGTCGCCTCCGTCGACCCCACTCGCCGCCTGTTCGGCGTCACCTCCGGAGCCGCAGTCGAGCACGGCGACCTGGATGCCGCGTTCGACCTCGCTGTGCTGGCCGCATCGGCTGAGCTGCTCGGTGCCGGCGAGCGCGTGCTCGACGACGCCGTGACATACGTGAAGCAGCGCACCCAGTTCGGTCGCACGATCGGCTCGTACCAGGCGATCAAGCACCAGCTTGCCGACGTACGCATCGCTCTCGACTTCGCCCGACCGCTGATCCACGGCGCTGCCATGAACCCGACACCGCGAGCGGTCTCGGCGGCCAAGATCCAGAGCGCCGAAGCCGCCAACCTTGCAGCGCGCATCGGCCTTCAGGTCCACGGCGCGATCGGCTACACCGCTGAGTACGACCTGAGCCGCTGGCTGCTTCGTATCCGTGCGCTGCAGACGGTGTGGGGTACTCCGGCCTTCCACCGCGAGCGAGTGCTCACATCACTGTTGGCGGAGCGATGACGGACCTCGTCCCGTCGCAGGATCACATCGAGCTAGCGCGCTCGGTGCGCAAGATGCTCGACAAGCGCTCCGACAGCCAGGCTGTCCGCAATGCGTTCAACGGTTTCGACACCGAGCTCTGGTCCACGCTGTGCAAGCAGATGGGCGTCGCCGCCCTCGCCATCCCTGAGGAGTCCGGCGGAGCCGGGTTCACCCTCGCCGAGACGTACGTCGTGCTGGAGGAGCTCGGCCGCGCGCTGACTCCTTCTCCGCTGCTCGCCTCGGTCACGGCAGCAGCGGCTCTGACCGACAGCCCATTGCTCGAAGAGATCGCCGCGGGCAGCGTCGCGACGCTCGCTTGGTCCGGCGTCACTGGCCCGGCAGATGCGCCAGTCGGCGTCACGTTCAAGGACGGCAAGCTCACCGGTTCTGTGTCGCCCGTCTTGTACGCCGATGTCGCCGAGTTCATCCTCGTTGCGGCCGAGCACGACGGCGGTGTCGGACTCTTCAGCGTCGACCCGTCGGCGGTCACACGCACGAAGGTCGCCGGACTCGACCCGACTCTCAGCTTCGCCACACTCGAGCTCGACGGTGTCGCGGCAGAGACGATCTCTCTCGACGCCGCATCAGCCCTGGCGACGGCTCACCGCGTCGGCACCCTTGCCGCGGCTGCGCTCCAGGTCGGCTGCGCGCAGCGCGGGCTCGACATGACGGTCGAGTACACCAAGCAGCGCGAGCAGTTCGGCCGCCCGATCGGTTCTTTCCAGGCTCTCAAGCACCGGATGGCGGACCTGCTCGTACGCGTGCAGATGTCTCGCGCCGGAGCATGGGCCGCCGTGCAGGCGCACGTCAACGACGCACCCAACGCCGACCGCCTGGCTGCCGCCGCCGGCTCGTACTGCAGCGACGCAGCAGTCGAGGTCGCCGGCGAGACCGTGCAGCTGCACGGCGGAATCGCCATCACCTGGGAGCACGATGCGCACCTGATCCTCAAGCGCGCGCAAGCCCTCAACCAGCTGTTCGGCCTCCCCCACCAACAGCGCGCGTCACTGATCTGAACCCGTCGGGCTAGCCGCACTGCCATGTGAAAGAGAACTCGTCGATCGCCTCAGCGACTTCTGACTCTCCAACGCGACCCATCCAGTAGAGCACCCCCGCGTCGCCCCACTCCATGTTCAGGTCCTCATCGGTGTCGACCTGGAGCACCAGCTCCCAGCGGCGCGCTTCGTCGTCCAGGCGAGAGTCGTCATAAGGCACCTCGTTTCCCAAGGCTGAAAGAGCAACCTCGTGTTCCACCGGACCCTGCACTGCGTCGGCGTATCCGCCGATTTGGTGCAGCGGACCCGTATGACGCTCGTGTAGGGCCTCGACAAACGCATCGTCGTTGACTGGGTGATCCATGAACCCCCGATGATCCTGACCCGGTGTCCGGAATGCAGTGCTGAGGTCGGGGTGTTCCCACCCGGGAGCCGTCAAAATTGGGCGGCCTCGAAACTGTCGTTCCGGATAGGTCTTGAGCCCCGTCGGTGTCGGTCGCTTTTCCAGACTCGCATCGCCAGCAACATGCACCACGCGGGCACCCTGGAGGGTCGCTGCATCCCACGTGCCGACCGTCGCCGCGAAGTTGTCGAACGACCCGTCAAAGTAGAAGAAGAGCAGGTGCCCGCTCGAGGGAAGCTTGATGTCGAGCGGAAAGGTGCCGATCTGCTCACAATCGATCTCGCCGATGTACGCCAACGGTCCGTGACCCTGCCACATCGGCCATTCTGCGTCATGAGGAAGCAGTGGGAGGCCACCAAGTCTTGCAACCGAGGAACCTGCGCCGGTGTGAGGAAAGAGCTGAATAGCGGGCCTGAGAAGACCGAGCCACCGATCAAGATCGGGATTGGTCAGGTGCTTCTCGGCGAGTTCACGTACGACTTCAGCATCGGGTCGATCGGCCGCTCGCGCGGGGCCCCGGGAACCGCTTTTCGGCTTGAACGGCCATCGCATCGCCCCATGATCACACGGCTCTGGATCTTTGACGGATCCAACTAGCCGACGGAGTTCGTACGGGCGGACTCGATCCACGTCACCCACCAACAGCGCGCAACGCTCATCTGAACGTCGCGCGCTGGGTGGAGCTTGGTCAGCCGAGACCTTCGAACGCCCGAACTTCGACCTCGCCACGGCAGGCCTTGGAACCCTCAGCAGCCAGACGACGAGCCGTCTCCTCATCAGGCGCATCGATGATCCAGAACCCGCCGAGGTGCTCCTTGGTCTCCAGGTAGGGGCCGTCGGTCGTCATGGTCTTCTCACCCTGACCGTCGATGACGGCCGCAGACGATACGGCGGCGAGGCCACCGGCGAAAACCCAGTAGCCCTCGGCTTGCAGCTTCTCGTTGAAGGCACCCGTGTCGGCGAACGACTGCTCCATCTCTTCCTTCGAGGCGTAGCCGCCGAGCTCGCCCAGTTCAGCGGGGCCGTACACGGACATCATGTAGTGCGTCATGGATCTCTCCTCAGTCACAGCGGCCCTGATGACCGCCTCTACTCCCACCACGAACGGGGTCACGCCAATACGACAAACCTAGGTACCAAGAATCAGATCGGCCAGCCAGGTGGAGATGGCGGAGCGGATTGCTGGCGATTCCTTCTTCAGCGAGTGATCGCCGGGCACCACGACCAGCGTGACTCCGTCCTGCAAGGTCTTCGGGTCGGGTACGCCGAAGGGGTCGCGATCGCCCTGCACGACGAGCGTTGGCACCGTGACGGCGGTGAGCTCTGGGAGCCTGGACTTCTCGGGGCGACCCGGAGGATGCAGCGGGAAGGCCAGGCACAGAACTCCGGCTGCCCCCACCTCGGCCGAAGTGCGACAGGCAACACGGCCACCGAACGACCGTCCGCCGACGATCAACGGCAGGTCATCGGTGTGAACTTGCGACGCGACCGAGATCCATGCGGCGTCGACCTGGGCGGGAGGTGCGGGCGCCTTGCGGCCGGCGACTCGATACGGCTGCTCGACGAGCACGGCCATCAGCCCTGCCCGCAACGCCTCCTCGGTCGCAAGCACTAGGTCATGAGCGCCGACTCCGCCGCCCGCACCATGGCCGAGCATCAGCAGGCCAACCGGATCCGCAGCTGGGTGAGCAACGTGCACCCGCGCATCACCGTGCGGGGTCGGCGCGAGGGCGACCGCGAACTCAATCATGCGGAGATCGTACGGTGCAGGGTCGGTTCAGCCGAGACCTTCGAACGCCCGAGCTGGTGCTCCTTGGTCACGCGGCGATGGCCACCGCAGTGAGGAAGTAGACCGAAACGGTGAGCAGGTCCTGGATCACTGTTGCGATTGGTCCGGAGCCGAAGGCCGGGTCCTTTCCGAGGCGATGGAGGATCCACGGCAGGAGCAGAGCGACGCACGTTGCGATCACAGAGGCTGCAAACATTGCCACGGCAACTGAGGCTGCTATTTGGATGTCTCCCCACCCCGCCCAGACAAGCGGGAACGCGAGGCCCCCGAGCGTGAGTCCCAGGAGTCCCCCCGTGACAACCTCGCGAACAGCCACCCGCCGAATCCCGACACCAAGGGACAACCCGCGGATCGCGAGCGTCTCGGTCTGCATGCCGACCGCCGCAGCGATGTAGACGACTCCTGGTAGGAAGTACGCGATGAGGACTTGCTCCTCGAGCTGCTCGCCAAACGCGCCGACGACCACAGCGGCGAGCAGGGCACCGATCAGCCCGATCAACAGCCAGGGCAGCCTGTGCAACAAGCGTCGACCCACGCGTTCTGTGCTCGCCGACCGCGCGGCGGAGGCGCTCCCGAGGAAGCCACCCAGCCGCGCCATGTCCTCGTCGTGCTCCTCGAGCAGGACGGCAAGCAGTGACTGGGCCGAGATGAGTCCGCGGAAGCTGCCACGAGCGTCGACTACAGCGATGCCCGGCTCGCCGTGCTGGACGGCCGCCCACGCGACGTGCTCCTGATGGGTATCCGGAGCAACAGTCGGGGGGTCGCTGTCCATGACCATCTCAACGGTGGCATCGGGCGCAGCGCTCAGAAGCCGCTCTATCGCCACGACACCCACCAAGAGCTCGCCGTCACAGACTGCGGCAACCGAAGCGCTGTCATAGTCGTGTCCCCTGAGCCGGGCCAGCAGTGCCGAAACCCCCTCACTCCGCGACGTAACAGGTACGCGAGTGCTGGCATGCCGTTCCGCCACGCGTAGCAAGAGGTCAGGAGGGGCCGTTTGAGCGTCCGCATCTGCAGCACTGATCATGACGTCATCGTGGCACGCTACGCGTTCGAAAAACGAGCTTCCGCTCGCGCCCCAGGGCGTCTCACGACCGCAATTGAGGACGTTCCCTACGGAGCTATGTTGAAGTTGCGCCGGAACACGTTGTCCGGATCCCAGGCACGCTTCACCTCGCGCAACCGATCCAGCGTGGCCTTCGGCCACAGCGCTGCGATGTCCTCAGGCGTGTCCGATCCGAGGAACCCGGAGTAGGACCCGAATCCCTGGTCACCGATCGTGCGCCACACAGCCCGAGCCTGCTCGGCGTCTGCATCTGTCGACTCGGGTGACATGAACGCGGCCGAGATGACCATCGCCTCGGCGCCGCGATGCGCGAATGCCGTGGAGGCGGGATCGACCCGGCCGAATTCGCCACCGAGGTATCGCATGAAAACCACGCGGCCGCCCGCCGAGTAGGCCGAGACGATCGCGTCGATCAGCGGCTCGTTGACCGACTCGACGAAGGTGTTGCCGATGATGGGCAGGACCGGCTGCGGCGGCGGGCCCTCCTCGAGGACCTCTGCGTACGCAACCTCCTTGATGTCTTCAGCAACAACTGTGCCGATCGCGCGCAGGGGCTCGAGAGCCGCGGTGTCATCCCCGGCCAGGCAGACAAAGACAATCGCCGCGGCGGGGAATGGCCCGAACGCGGGCCGGAGAGCCAGTGTCGTGGTCAGCTCATCCGGAGCAGCTCTCATCGCCGTCGCCCATCCGTTGACCAGCTGGTCCAGGTTCTCGAGGGCGTATTCGATCACCCCGTGGTGCACGGTGGTGACGGGCTGCGCCTGGAACTCGAACGCCGTGACCACGCCGAAGTTGCCGGCACCTCCGCGCAGTGCCCAGAACAGGTCTGCGTTCTCGGTGGATGACGCGCGCACGACGTCGCCCGCGGCGGTGACGACCTCTGCACCGAGCAGGTTGTCGAGGGCGAGACCGTGCTTGCGCACCATCCAGCCGAAGCCGCCGGACTGTGTCAGACCTCCGACTCCGACCGAGATCGTGTCGCCCGAGCTGATGGCAAGGCCGTGCTTCCCCAGCTCAGCTGCAGCCGGACCCCACAGGGCACCGCCACCGACACGTACGCGGCCTTCGCCGAGTGCCTCGACCCGGTCGAAGTGCGACAGGTCGATGACCGCACCGTCATCGATGGTGCCGTAAGAGAGCGCGTTGTGTCCGCCATTGCGGATTGCAACGGGAAGTCCCTCAGCCTTGGCGTAGCGAAGCGATTCGGCCACCTCTTCTGGAGAGGTCGGGCGGAGAACTACTGAGGGATTGGCGGATCCGCTTTTGGTGGTCCGAGCGGTGTCATAGTCAGGGTCGCCGGGGCGTACGGCGATGTGATCAATCGTCATGTGACGACCCTAGAACCTCAAGCAGACATTAGGTCAAGAGTGCAGTGCTGGGCCGAGCCAGCGGCGTACGAGCGCCCGGATGTCGTCGGCCGAGTAGGGCGGATCTGCCGGGTACTGGAGGAACGAGACGAACAGCCGCATCAGCATCTCGGCCAGACCTTCGAGCTCATCGTCCTTGACGCCGATCTCACTCCAATCGACCGGGATGTCGCGGAGGATGTCGGCGCCGATCGAGAACGACATCGAGGTCGTCACATCGCGGCTGAACACCTCCGTCTCGCCGGCCTGAAGGAGGAGGCCGATGCTCGGCTCGCGCGGGATCTCCTCGATGGACCACACGATCGACTCGATGGCCACGTCGGCGGCTGAGTCGAACGTCGCCAGGTGAGCGGTCATCCGCCGGACGAAGTCGGCCAGTCCGGCCTGTGCCACTGCCTCCAAGAGCTCGGAATGACTCGGGTAGTAGCGATAGACCGTCTGGCGGGTGACTCCCAGCTCGGTGGCGACGACCGAGACCGTCGTCTTGGCGGCACCGAACTTCTCCACGCACGAGCGCGTCGCGGCGATGATCCGAAGCCGCGCGTCGTCCTCCGTGTGCGGCGGATTGCCCTGCCACCCGTGATGTCCCACGGGGTCAGCCTGTCAGGGTCTCGACCCGGGCCTTTCGGCCGGTGTGGAGGACGGCGAGGATGGCGGCCGCGGCGACGAAGCAGGCGATCGTATAGAGCCCGCTGCCGATCGGGGTGCCGTCGCTGGTGACGCCGTCCTCAGCGTCGAGGAACGCCGGAAGCGACGCGAGCCATAGCCCGGCGAACACCAGGATCCACGCTGCCGGGTAGATGCGAGCAAACGGGGTCATCGGCTCGCGCTCGCCGCTGCGGAACTGGGTGAAGAGCACCCACGCGCCGGCGATCCATACGATCGCGAGCTCGATGCCGATCGCCCAAGCCTGAGCCGTGACATTCGGGGTGTTACCGCCGAAGATGCTCGACGGAATGCCGAACAGCGCCATCGCCGGAGGCGCAAGCACGCCCGCCAGCGCGATGCGCCAGGTCAGCGACCAGCCGCGGCGCGGTCCGCCGTCAGCAGCCTTGGAACCGACGAGCTTCACGACGAGGAACGTCATCACGCCGAAGGAGACGGCAGCGAAGAGCAGCATGCTGCTCATCGGCACCGAGGCGAGCGCGGGATGGTTGACGATGTCGTTGTCGTCGTTCCATCCCCACCACTTCAGCTGCGGGCCGAGCATGTCGAAGATCTCGTAGAACACATGACACACGAACGCCACCGCGATTGACCCGACTAGTGCACCACGCTTGAAGACGCCCATCACCCGCACCGACTCGTACGCGAGTTGGGCGAGGGCCGGATAGATCGCAATGATGTAGAGCGGCAGCCGGTCCCACATGAACTGAACCGTGAACAGGTTGTGGGCGAAGATGAACCCGTACTGCTCGTCGAGGCCGAACCACTCCGGGAAGTACAGCGGCGGCTCGGTGACGAACAGGTAGACGAGCGGTGCGAACCACAGGGCCAGGTTGATCGGGTCGCCCTGACGGAACCGGCGGATCGCGTGTACGAACGCGAAGATCGCGCCGACGATGATCAGCAGCTCGAGGACCGGCATGGTCCAGTTGTCGAGGTCGAACGGGCTGCGTACCGACACCACCGGGCTGACGTCGTGACAGTCGAAGCCGAGCTTCTGCGTGACGGCCTCGGCGGCCTCGTCACAGGTTGCAGAAGAGCTCAGTGCGGACGAGATCAGGCTGCTCATCGGGACACCTCCAGCTCCGGTTCGGCGGTGCCGGCCTCAACAGACCAGTCCCGGCCGGGCGGATCAAGCTGAGGGTCGAATCCGAACGGGATCTTGTGCCGCCCGAACATGTCCTTGACCTTGAAGCGGAGTAGACCGTAGATGACGCGCGGGCTGCTCATCATCGTCCCGACGGACTCGTCGAGGTTGAACACGCGGGCGAAGTGCTCGTCGACCGCGGCGTCCTCGCGCGATGCGCCCGTGATGGCGTTAAACATCGAGGCACCCACCGACCTGAGGATTCTGCGCATCCACGACGGGATCGTCTCGGTTCCGGTGGCACAGTCGTAGCCACGATCGCGGGCCATCGCCATCGACCACGGGCCCTTGAGCTCCTTGGCCTGACCGGCGAGGAATCGTTCATAGAACGCCGGTTCCAGCGCGCTTGTCGACTGCAGGGCATCTCGCAGGCGGACGGCCGAGAGTGCGGCAGAGCTGATGCCTTGCGCGTAGAACGGGTTGAAGGCGCAGATCGAGTCGCCGACGAAGACGATGCCCTGAGGTGCGGCGGGCAACTTGTCGTAGCGGCGCCACTTGTTGCCGGTCGACTTGGTCAGATGGACCTCGGAGGTGGGCGTCGATGCCTCCATCGCGGCCAGGAACTTCGGGGTCTGCAGCCGACCGGCGGACTCGATGAACTCCTCTTCGTTCTTGGGCATGTTGAGCCCCCACGAACCCATGCATGCGATCGAGCGGTTGCCCTCGATCGGGAAGAAGTTGGAGAGGTACTCGTGCTCGATCGGGTGATCGCCCTTCTTCTCCGTCGGCATGATCACCATGTGCTTCCACCACCAGGTGTCGGCGCGGTCCTCGGCCGACGGCAGGTCGTACCACTGCGAGACGTATGTGACCTTCGCGTCGAGGGTGATGACCGGGACCTCGGGATGGCCCGCGGCGACGAGCCAGTCGGAGACCTTGGAGCCCCGACCCAGCGCATCGACGACGAGATCGGCGTCGACCTCCTCGCCGCTGAACTTCACGCCGACGACGCGGCCCGCCCCGTCGGTGTTGATCCCGGTGACCGTCACGCCTTCGCGGATCGTGACGTTGCCGAGGGCGCGTACGCGATCGCGCAGCACACGTTCGATCAGCAGTCGGGAGCCGTAGACCATGTCCAGAGCGCCCCTCTTGCGCGGGGACCAGCCGACATCAGTCATGTGAGCCGTGTCCATCGAGGCGATGAGCGGCATGCCACCGGCGGCGATGAGGTCGGCCTCGAAGCCGGGGAACAGCTCGCCGATCGCGCGTCGACCCGAGTTGAGCAGGAAGTGCGGGTGCTTGCTCTGCGGTACGCCGCGGCGATGCTCGGCCTCAATCGGCAGCTCGTCACGTTCGAGGACCAACACCTCATCGAAGTGTGGAGCGAGCGCGCCCACGACGGACAGACCCGCCATGCTTCCGCCGAGAACAACTGCCGTACGCCCAAGCCTCATGCAAGACCTTTCAGTTCAATCATACAAAGTCTGGATGATTGTATGAATGAGCAGGAGGGGCGTCAAGCGTTTGACGTCACTGGTTGGTCATCCCCATCCATTGTCAGCGCCAAAGGGCCGGAGCATAGTGGGCTCACTGGGGGATTCAGGAGACACCAAAATGAAGTGGACCGGACCGGAAGCCCCCGAGTACGACGAGCGGCGCGAATTGTTCAACGCAATGATCGACAAGAAGCCACAGATGATCGCGGAGTGCGAAGGCCCCGCGGACGCCAAGGAGGCTCTGGACCGTGCCGCGCGCGATCATCTTCCGGTAGCCGTGCGGTCAGGTGGCCACTCCGTGGCTGGGCAGTCCAGCAACGACAACGGGATGGTCATCGACGTGCGTCCGATGAAGGCCATCGACATCGACGCCACAACCCGACGAGCTCGCGTCGGGGGCGGGTGCACCTGGGGCGAATTCGACGCAGCTGCCCAGGAGCACGGGTTGGCCACCACCGGCGGTCGGGTGTCCACCACAGGCGTCGCTGGGCTGACGCTCGGCGGCGGCTCGGGTTGGCTGGAACGTCAGCACGGACTCAGCTGCGACAGCTTGATAGCGGTCGAGTTGGTGACCGCCGACGGCCGAGAGATCCGCGCCGACGACACCCAACACCAAGACCTGCTCTGGGCGAGCAAGGGAGGGGGCGGCAACTTTGGCGTTGTCACCGCCCTGGAGTTCCAGCTGCACCCGGTCGGCCCGATGATCATTGGTGGGTTGATGGCCTGGCCCGCTGCTCGTGGACCAGAGGTGTCCCGGGCATTCCGCGAATGGGCGGACAACGCTCCAGAGCAACTAGGCACCGGCCTCGTGATGCTCAGCGGGCCGCCTGAGGAGTTCATCCCGCAGCACTTGCAGGGTCAGCCGCTCATCGCGGTCGCGGTCTGCTGGAACGGCGACGAGGCGACCGGAACCGACGTGGTCCAAGTCATGCGTGAGTTGGCTCCAGAGGTCGACCTGGTCGGCCCGATGCCCTACGCGGAGCTGCAGTCGATGATCGACGACCCACCGGGGTTCCGACAGTATTGGAGTGCCGACTACCACGACAGCTTCCCCGACGGCGCTCTCGACCTGTTCCTCGACGCGGGCGCTCGCCGTGCGTCGCCGATGACCCAACATCTGCTGATCCCGTGGGGCGGCGCGTTGGCCCGCGTCGACGCTGATGCCACGCCGTTGAGTCAACGCTCGGCGGCGTGGGTGAGTCATCCCTTCGCGACTTGGGCCGACCCTGCTGACGACGCGGCCAACATCGCTTGGGTGCGCGACTACCGGGAGGCGAATGCCCCCTTCACGACCGGCGGTGTCTACCTCAACTTCATCGGCGACGAGGGTGAAGAGCGAATCAAGTCAGCCTTCGGTGCCGAGAAGTACGACCGACTGCGGCAGATCAAGTCCGAATATGACCCTGGAAACGTTTTCGCCGGCAACCAGAACATTCGCCCCATGGTGCCTGCCTGACCAACCGCAGGCGACCAACCGAAGCAGACCACCCGCCACGATCCGCGAGAGGGAGTCCGCTCGAGAGTCAGTGGCGCCGACTGGCCTCTTGGTCATGCCCGTCAACGTCGTCATCACCACCAGCGCGAGGAGGTCTGACACGATGCGCACATGACCGTCGAGGATTTTCCCGTAGAGCACGTCACCCTGCACGGCGAACGAGTCGCCTACCGTCGCGCTGGCAAGGGACCGGTGTTGTTGCTGCTCCACGGGATTGCTGGCAGTTCCAGGACGTGGATCCCTGCGATGCGGTTGCTGCAGCACGACTACACCGTGATCGCTCCCGACTTCCTCGGCCACGGCGAGTCAGCCAAGCCGCACGGCGACTACTCGCTTGGCAACCACGCGAGCAACACACGCGACTTCCTGGACGTGCTCGACATCGAGCGAGCCACCATTGTGGGTCAATCCTTCGGTGGCGGCGTGGCTCTGCAGTTCGCGTACCAGTTTCCCGAGATCTGCGAACGACTCGTGCTCGTCGACGCCGGCGGGCTCGGCCGCGAGGTCAACCTGATGCTTCGGCTCGTGACGCTGCCCGGTGCCGAGTATGTCTTTCCGGTCGTGTTTCCAGCTTTCGCTGGTCGGTACGGGCGCTCGGTCGCTCAGTTCCTCGAGCGTCGGGGGATCCACAACCCGGCTGCAGGCGAGATCTGGAGCTCGTACGAGTCCCTGACCGATGCGACGAACCGTCGAGGATTCGTGCGAACCATGCGTGCCGTGATCGACCCAGGCGGTCAGTCGGTGAGTGCTGTCACCCGTCTCTACCTGGCCGCGCACATGCCAACGCTCATCGTCTGGGGAGACCGAGACAAGATCATCCCGGTCGAGCACGCCCACCAGGCTCATGCGGTCATGCCAAACAGCCGGCTGGCCGTCATGGAAGGAATCGGGCACTTCCCCCATGCAGAGGATCCGGAAGGCTTCGTGGAGATCCTGGTCGACTTCCTGCGTACGACCGAGCCGAGCTCGTTCACCCGCGAAGAGCTTCGCGAGCTGCGACGCAACGGAGGCTAGCCCCTACTCAGCGGTGCGGTAGCGGCCTTGGTGGAACAGGAGCGGCTTGTCAGTGTCGCCCTCGCCAAGGCCTTCGACCTTGCCGATCACGAGGTAGTGGTCGCCAGCCTCGTGGACGTCCTGGACGGTCGACCCAGCCGACCGTGCCGTCGAGTCGCGGAGTGCCGGTGTCGGAGCTCGAAGCTCGAAGCGCCATGGCCAACGCGGCTCACAAGTCGCGCTTACCCTCTGATATTCAAGACCAATTCCGTAGAAGAAGTCCTAGCGATACCCGAATTGCCCTACGGTCGCCTGATGAACGTCTCACAACTGACGACTCCTCAACGCATCTCTGCAATCTCAATCGTTGTCGTTGCGGTCGCGGCTTTCCTGCCCTGGGTGTCGCTGTTCGGTATCAGCGTCATTGGAGTGGAGGGTGACGGGATCATGACCCTCGTTCTCGCGCTGGCAGGCGGCGTGGTGTTGGCATTGACGACGGGGATCTTTACGACGCCGGGACATCCCGGTATGCGATCTCAGGTGACACTGCTCGTCTTGGCGGTCCTCGTAGCCTTGATCGGCCTTGTTGACATGAATGGTGCAGCGGCGATCGGGCTTTACCTCACCCTCTTTGCAGGCGTTGCATGGGTGGTGGGCGCCGCGTGGCAGCTGAACCTCTCGAAGGCGGCTGCGACTGAACCAAATGGCCCTGCTTCCTAGCACTTTCCGAACGGCTGGACCCACGGTTCACGCCCAGAATCGAAGGATTTCGCCATGCGTACTCGCACACTCACCGTTGCCCTCGTCACCGCGATCGCCCTAGCTGCGGCGGGGTGTGGCGGCAGCTCAGGCGGCTCGGGCGACAAGGCAGGCAATGACAAAGCCGACGCCGTCTCAGAAGCGGAGCGCCCATACGTCGACGCCCTCGCGAAATCGATGACGGAGCCCGTCGACGACGACGAGATCGTGATGAGTGACAAGTCGGCGGCTTGCGTGGCTCCGCTATTCGTCAGAATCATCGGCGTCGAGAAGCTCAAGGACAACGGGATCACCCCTGAGGCCTTCGCGGACGATGACTCGATGGACTATTCGAAGCTGAAGATCACCGAGAAGGACGGCAACGCGCTGTACGACACGTTCGGGCAATGCGATGTTGACTTCCGAAAGGCAATGGTCGAAAGCTTCGCCGCGGATGAGGAAATGACGCCGGCGATGGCCAAGTGCATGGAAAGTGTCCTGACTGACGACAACCTTCGCGAGCTCATAGTCACGACCATGGTCAAGGGCGAAGACGCAGTGGAAGACAGCCCATTGATGGGACAGATGATGGGTTGCGCGTTCCTTGGTTTGGGCGAGGACGAATAGCGTAGGACCAACGCCCCTAGGTGGGCCGCCGAGCCCGTGTGACGCTGGTCAACACAGGTGGAGTGGAGGTGTCAGGATGCCTGACCCCGTGCAACTCAGCTATTGGCAGTGTGAATCGATCCTTCGCGCCGAGGTCGTCGGACGCATCGCGTTCTCTGCACCCGACGGCCCTCACATCGTGCCGATCAACTACTCGGTGGTCGATGAAGCGATCATCGTGCGTACCTCGCCGGACAGCCTCCTGGCCGCTCATGGTTGCGGCGTCATGGTTGCCTTCGAGGTCGACTACATCAACCACAACCTCCGCCGCGGTTGCAGCGTCGTGGCCCGTGGCGAGACGGAGGTCGTGACGGATCCGGCCATGGCCGCGCACATCAACCAGGTGTGGGAACCACGACCGTGGGCAGGCGGCACGCGGCCCATGCTCCTCCGACTTCGGTGGAGCGAGTTGAGCGGACGCCAACTGGATCTCAGCTGGGATCCGCTGTCAGAGGTCCCGCTGCACCGGACTGAAAGCCGACCCCGTTGAGGCTCCCGGCGACCACGTTCAACTACTCAGCTGTGCGGTAGCGGCCCTGGTGGAACAGCAGTGGCTTGTCGGTGTTGCCCTCGCCAAGGCCTTCGACCTTGCCGATCACGAGGTAGTGGTCGCCAGCCTCGTGGACGTCCTGGACGGTGCAGTCGACCCAGCCGACCGTGCCCTCGAGTCGCGGAGTGCCAGTGGCCGTGAGGTCCCACTCGACTCCGGCGAACTTGTCCTCAGCCCGCGATGCGAAGGCGTTGGAGATCTCGGTCTGGTCGGCGGCGAGGATGTTGACGCAGAACTTGCGCGTCTGACGGATCGCCGCAAAGGCGCGTGAGGACTTCTGCGGGAGGAACGCGACCAGCGGCGGGTCGAGAGAGACGCTCGTGAACGACTGGCAGGTCATACCGATCGGCGTGCCGCCCTGCACCGTGGTGATGACCGTGACGCCACTGGCGTACTGGCCGAGCACATCGCGGTACTGACGGGCAGCAGCCTGCGCTGCCTCGCCGTCGATCTCGACGACTTCGCCCGGTCGCCATGAGAAAAGCTCATGATGGCCGCCAAGGTAGGAGTCGATCAGCTCACGGGACGGCCACTGCTTGGCGGCGTCGGAGCTGATGCCGTCGGGGAGTTCTGCGTCAGTCACGGAGCCCACTGTTTCATCCCTAACCGGACTGGCCGAAAGCGTGGCCCCAGTACGAGACAGCCGTCGATTCGCGGGCAACCCAGCGCTCGTCGCTGACGGTCAGACCTTCACAGCCGAACTCGATGTCGAATCCGCCGGGCGACTTCACGTAGAACGAGACCATTTCGTCGTTCATGTGACGACCGAGGGTCGCTGAGAGCGGCGCCTTGTGCTTCTTGACCCGCTCGAGCGCACGGCCGACATCGTCGAGCTTGTCGACCTCGAGCATGAGGTGAACGCAGCGGCTCGGGTTGGGCATCGGCAGGAAGGCCAGCGAGTGGTGACGCGGATTGACGCCGAGGAAGCGCAGCCAGACCTTGGAGCCCGGCTCCTTGCCGACGAACTCGCCGGGCATGGACATGGAGTCGCGGAGACGGAAGCCGAGCACATCGCGGTAGAACTTGAGCGCCTCGACATCGTCGTCGACGGGGATGACGACGTGGCCCATGCCCTGGTCGCCGGTCACGAACTTCGCGGCGTACGGGGTCACGACGGGGCGGGATTCGTACGTGATGCCGTGGAACAGCTCGAAGACGTTGCCGAACGGATCGGCGAACCGTACGAGCTCCTGGACCCGGCGCTCGGCCAGCTCTTCGGGGGTGCCTTCGGTGGTCTGGACGCCAGCCTTCGTGAGGTGCTCACGAGCAGCCTGGAGTGCGTCGTGGTCGGCGAGCTCCCAGCCGACGCAGTCGAGCTGGTCGACATCGGACGGGAAGATCACCAGGCGGGCCGAGACCTCGTCGATGCGGTAGTAGAGGTTGTCCGGGTTGGGGCCACGGCCTTCAGCGAGGCCAAGCACCTTGCCGGCGAACAGCTTCCAGTCGTCGAGGTTTGTCGAAGCGACGCGGGCATAGCCCATGGACTTGATGTCGATCATGCTCTGCTCCGTTCGACGTGGTTGGAGAGGTACGCGGTGCAGACCTGGCGGAACTCGTCAGCTGCCTCGATCTGCGCCCAGTGTCCACAGTTGGGGAACACATGGAGCGTTGCCTTGGGGATCATCTTCAGCGCGACGAATGCACCATCGAGCGGGTTGACCCGGTCCTCGCGACCCCAGGTCAGCAGCGTCGGCCGCTTGAGCTGGTGAGCGTCGCGCCAGATCAGGCCGTCTTCGAAGCTGTCGGGGTTCCAGAACGACATACCCATCGACTGCATGGCTTCTTGTGCGCCCGGTGCTGTCGCGTCCGCGAAACGTTCTTCGACGAGCTCGTCGGTGACCAGCGACTGGTCGACGACCATCGTGGAGATGAACGCCCGCAGCGACTCCTTGGTCGGCGCGGCGCCGAAGTCCATGAGGCGCTTGACTCCCTCGGTCGGGTCGGCGTGGAAGAGGCTGAGGTTGAGTCCGCCGGGACCCATGAGCACGAGACGACCGACTCGCTCGGGGTACATCAGTGCGAAACGTGCAGCGGTACCGCCGCCCAGGCTGTTGCCGAGGAGGTGGATGCGCTCGATGCCGAGCTCATCGAGGAAGTCCTTGATGATCGTGGCCGAGTGACGGAAGTAGTTGCCGACCACCGGAGGCTTGTCGCTCTGGCCGAAGCCAGGCTGGTCGACGAGCAACGTACGGAAGTCCTCGGCGAAGCCGGGAAGGGCCGAGCCGAAGTTGGACCAAGCCGAGGCACCGGGTCCGCCGCCGTGCAGCATCACCAGCGGCAGGCCGCCACCAACCGAGGTCGGCTCGCCGGCCTCGTAGTAGTTGAGTGTCAGATCGCCGGCCTTCGCAGATCGGCGGGTGGACTCGCGATCGAGGCCAGCCATCAGTACATCCCTGGATCGACCTTGTGCCCGAACTCCGACATGCCGAACATCTGCAGTGCGCGCTCAGGATCGTTGGCTGCGTGGACACGACCGGCGTGAGCATCGCGCCAGGCGCGCTGCAGGTAGGTGCCGTTGGCGAGCGCGCGGCCGCCCGACGACTCGAAGAGGACGTCGATCGCGTCGATCGCACGCTGGGTGCCGAGCACCTGGTCGCGACGAACCTTGAGACGCAGAGGGATCGGGATCTTCTCACCCTTGGCGACGAGTGCCTGCTCCTGGCGGATGTTGGCCATGCAGAGCTCCCATGCCGCGTCGATCTCACTCGAGGCGCGAGCGATACGCACGGCTGCGAACGGGTCGGACGAAGCCTTCTCGCCGAGGTAGGCAGCGCGGACGCGAGCCTGCTGCTGCTCGACGTGCTCTTCGTACGCACCGCGCGCCATGCCGACGATCGGAGCCGTGATGGTGGTGGTGAAGAGCGAGTGGAACGGCAGCTTGTAGAGATCGCTGGTGTTCTGCTCCTGGCCGGGGCCGAAGCAGCGGCCCGTGTCACCCATCGAGAGCGTGAACTCGTTGGGGATGAAGGTCGGAGCGACGACGATGTCGTTGGAGCCGGTGCCGGCGAGGCCGACGACGTTCCAGACGTCGACGATCTCGTACTTCTCACGGGGAACCATGAACGTCTTGAAGTCGACGATCTGGCCCTCTTCGTTGGAGACGAGGCCACCGAGCAGCACCCAGCTGGCGTGCGCGGAACCGGACGAGAAGCTCCAGCGACCTTCGAGCGTGTAGCCACCTTCGGCGATGGTCGCCTTGCCGGTGGGTGCGTAGGACGAGCTCAGGCGGGTGCTGGTGTCGTTGCCCCAGACAGCCTGCTGGGCGTCGTCGTGGAACAGGCCAACCTGCCACGGGTGGACGCCGAGGACCGAGGAGATCCAACCGGTCGAGCCACAGGCCGACGCGATGAGCGCAACGGCGGTGTAGAAGTCGATCGGGTCGGCCTCGAGTCCGTCGAAGCGCTTGGGCTGCAGCATGCGGAAGAAGCCAGTCTCTTCCAGCTCCTTGACCGAGGCATCGGGGACCTGGCGAAGTCGCTCGGTCTCGTCAGCGCGCTCGCGCAGCGTGGGAAGGAGGTCTCGTACGCCATCGAGTACAGCCTGGGTCATTGCAGCTCCTTGGGAGATCGTCTACGGCCAATACTAGAACACGTTCTAGTA
>NZ_JAKFEL010000127.1:0-21470 GCF_036675695.1 Aeromicrobium sp. | reverse complement strand
GGTAGCCATCAACTCTCCATCGTGTGCGTAACAACCGGCGCGATTGTGCCACAACTCAGGGCGTAATCACACTCAGAAGCCACAAGCGCGCACGAGGGCAAAATATTCCTCAGCAATCGAGGGGTGAGCGGCCATCACGAGCCGTTCGTTCGGCTCCCCATCGAGGCCGCTCAGCAGCAGCCCAGATTCGCTGGCAACTAGGCCTCCAGCGGCAAGATCCCACTCCTTCAGCCCCTGCTCCACGTACGCGTCGAAGTGCCCTTCGGCGAGTGCACACAGGTCGAGCGCGGCCGAGCCGGTGCGACGGATGTCACGTATGTGCGGGAGGAACCGCGCGACAGCCTGAGCCTGCTTGGTACGCACCTCGGGAACGTAGTTGAAGCCTGTCGCGACAAGCGCGTGGTCGACGCGTGTGACGGCCGGCGCTGTCAGCGTGATGCGCTCGTCGCCGTCGTATCGCCACGACCCGGCACCGCGGATCGCACCCCATTCGCCACCGGATGCGATGTTGACGACGTAGCCGACGACCACGACCCCGTCCTGACGCGCGGCGATCGACACCGCGTAGGTCGGAATGCCGTAGACGAAGTTGACGGTGCCGTCGATCGGGTCGACGACCCAGTCGATTCCCGAGGTGCCAATCAGATCAGCGCCCTCTTCGCCGACAAAACCGTCATCAGGACGAGCTGTCTTGATCCGCGCGCGAATCAACTCCTCGCTGGCTCGATCGATCTGCGTGACGACATCCGTCGGACTCGACTTGGTGTCTGCAACTTCTACGCGCCCTGGAGGCCTGCTGGTCTTGACGAACGCTGCCGCCTCGAGGCCGACCGTACGAGCGAGTTCGAGCAGTCCTTCACTCATGCGATGGTCGGATGGTCGGCGCGCGCGTTGAGGCAGCAATCCGCCGAACAGCGATCATGCGAAGGGCCGAAATCGCCGACCGTGAGTCGCTCCACCGATTCACCCCGCTCGACGGCGGCCCGCTCCAACACCAGGTCGCGAACCATCGCCACGAAGTCAGGGTGGGTGCCGGGTGTGTCAACACGCTCGAACACCATGCCGAGCTCTTTGGCTGTCGCCATGGCCTCAGTGTCCAGATCGTAGATGACCTCCATGTGATCCGACACGAAGCCGATCGGCACCACGACGACTGACCTGATCCCGTCAGCGTGAAGATCGCGAAGGTGGTCGTTGATGTCGGGCTCAAGCCACGGGGTGTACGGCGAGCCGGACCGCGAGCAGTAGGCCAGCGACCAGTCCTTGACGCCCACGCTGTCTGCGACGAGCGTCGCGACTTGCTGGTGCTGGCGTTCGTATGCCTTCATCCCCGGCCCACCGCTGGCGTCGTTCATCGAGTCCGGGATCGAGTGCGTCACGAAGATGACGTGCGCGTCGGGGATGCGTGCGATCCCCGCCTTCGTCGCCTCCGTCAGCGGGCCGACGAAGCCAGGGTGATTGAAGTAGTGGCGCAGTCGGCTGAGCTTCACGTCGAGACCGTTCGTGGCATCGAACAGGTCCTCACGGTACTGGCGACAGCCCGAGTAGGACGAGTAGGCGCTGGTGACAAAGCAGGCCGCATGGGTGACGCCGTCAGCGGCCATCTGGCGTGCAGCGTCACGCAGGTAGGGATCCCAGTTGCGGTTGCCCCAGTAGATCGGTAGGTGCAGCCCGTGATCGGCGAAGTCCTTGCGCAGGGCCTCCAGCAGCTCCAGGTTGAGCTCATTGATCGGCGACTTCCCACCGAACAGCGAATAGTGCTGGCCGACCTCTACAAGCCGCTCGCGCGGGATGCCTCGACCGGCCGTGACGTTCTCCAGGAACGGGACGACATCTTCGGGCCGTTCCGGGCCTCCGAAGGAAACAAGCAAAACCGCGTCGAATGGCCGGGGATCCATGCCTCTAGTTTCTCACGGCAGCAGATAGGGTTCTGAGCCCATGCTTGGTACCTATCGCGACGTGCTGTCACGACCCGGAGCAGCGCTGTTTTCGTTCACCGCAATGGTCTCGCGATTCCCGCTCTCGATGGTCGGACTGGGCCTCGTCCTGGTCGTGTCTGACCGCACCGGCTCGTATGGCCAGGCTGGCAGCGTCGCTGCGGCGTACGTGCTCGCGGCCGCCGCTCTTGGACCGACCCAGGGCCGGTTGACTGACAAGCTCGGTCAAGCTCCCGTTCTGCTTGTCGTCGGAGCGCTGTATGCAGGTGGCATTGCGCTGACCCTGATCGCAATCGACGGCGACTGGGCGACTCCGTGGGTGCACGTGTGTGCAGCTCTGGCCGGTGCAGCCACCCCGCAGACCGGCAGCATGGTGCGAGCCCGATGGACGCATGTCGTCACCGACCGAACCCAGCTCAACACGGCGTTCTCGATCGAAGCGATCCTCGACGAGGTCGTCTTCCTCGTCGGTCCGGTTGTGGTCACATTCCTCACGATCCAGGTCTCCGACTTCTCCGGGCTCGCGGTTGCCGCGGTGGCAGCAACGCTGGGCTCGTGGGCCCTCGCAGCGCAGCGTGCGACTGCTCCTCCTGCGTCGGAGCACACATCGACCACGCGCGCGCCGCTGTCATGGTCCCTGCTGGGTCGCGTTGTCTTTGCCTCCGTTGGCCTCGGCGTGCTGTTTGGCTCAGCCGAAGTGATCATCGTCGCCTTTGCCACCGAGGAAGGGCAGCGCGGGGCATCGGGCGTCGTACTCGCCATCTGGGCAGCCGGCAGTCTGTTGGCCGGTGTCGTGGTCGGCGCGCTGCCGAGAACCCGCGATCCGCTGAAGCGCTGGCGTACGTCGTTGCTCGCGTTGAGCCTGCTGTTCCTGCCGTTGATCTTTGTCTCGGGCATCGTCTGGCTCTCCGTCGGCATGTTCCTCGCCGGCTTCATGATCTCGCCGACGTTGATCGCGAGCACCAGCTTGGTTGAGCTCCATGTGGCTCCATCACGACTCACCGAGGCCCTCACCTGGGCGACAACGGGGCTCATGGTCGGCGTCGCACCGGGTGCTGCCATCGCTGGTTGGGTGGTCGACAATCACAATGCTTCCACGGCATTTGTGGTGCCTTTGGTCGCCGGCCTTGCAGGCTCGATCGTCGCCTTCACCCTGCGACCGCAGGCCGAACCAACCGCGGCGTGAACGTGCACCCGAATGGCATTAGCCTTGGCGATGAGATGACCGATTTGACCCTTGCCGAGCGCAGTGTTGAGCTCGTCCGCACCTGGCTCGAACCACAGCGCCGACCAACACGCACGGATCCCGCTGCCGAGCGCCTCGCCAATCTCCTCAAGGACCCACAAGGCCTCGAGTTCACGATCGGTTTCGTCGACCGCGTCGTACGTCCTGATGATTCGCGTGTTGCCGCGCGCAACCTGCGTACGCTCGCTGCTCACACACCGGCGTTCCTTCCTTGGGTTCAGCGCGTACTGCTCAAGCTCGGCGCACTCGCCTCATTCCTGTTCCCCGGACTGGTCGTCAAGATCGCCCGCAACACCCTTCGCCGCATGGTTGGCCACCTCGTCATCGACGCGCGTCCTGCGCAGCTCGGCAAGGCCATCAAGCGTCTCCGCGCCGGTGGGGACCGTCTCAACCTCAACCTCCTCGGCGAAGCGGTGCTCGGTGAGCGCGAAGCAGCCCGGCGCCGCGACGGCACGATGGAGCTGCTTGAGCGCGACGACGTCGACTACGTCTCGGTCAAGGTCTCCTCGGTCGCGAGCCAGCTCTCGATGTGGGCGTTTGACGAGTCGGTCGCGCGAGTCGTCAAGCAACTCACTCCGCTGTACGAACGTGCGTCGACAGGCGAGCCGACGTTCATCAACCTGGACATGGAGGAGTACCACGACCTCGACCTGACGGTTGCCGTGTTCACCCGGCTCCTCGACGCGTTCCCCGATCTCGAGGCTGGCATCGTGCTGCAGGCCTACCTCCCCGATGCGCTTTCCGCGATGCAGGAGCTGCAGGAGTGGGCGTCGAAGCGTCGTTCCAACGGTGGCGCGCCTATCAAGGTGCGCGTCGTGAAGGGTGCAAACCTCGCGATGGAGCGAGTCGACGCCGCGATTCACGGCTGGCCCCTCGCGACCTGGTCCACCAAGCAGGAGACCGACACCAACTACAAGCGCGTGCTCGATTGGGCAATGACGTCCGAGCGGGTCGACGGAGTACGTATCGGCGTCGCCGGTCAGAACCTGTTCGACATCGCCTACGCCTGGTTGCTGGCGGGCGACCGAGGCGTACGCGACGCAGTCGAGTTCGAGATGTTGCTCGGCATGGACACCGGCCCGACCGACGCCGTGCGCAACGACATCCACCAGCTGCTCCTCTACACACCGGTTGTGAAGCCGGCGGAGTTCGATGTTGCGATCTCCTATCTCGTACGACGCCTCGAAGAGAACGCCAGCAGTGACAACTTCATGTCGGCAGCGTTCGAGATCGGCGACAACCCTGAGCTGTTGTCCCGTGAGATCCAGCGCTTCCTCGACTCGGTCAAGAAGCTCGACGAAACGGTCCCGCCGCCCCATCGCAACCAGAACCGCCTGACCGAGACGCCGTCCGCAGGCACCGACACGTTCGCCAACACACCCGACACCGACCCGTCGACCAGCGCCAATCGCGAGTGGGGTCGGCTGGCGCTCGGCCGATCGGCGTACACGCAGCTTGGCGCTGAGACCGTACGGTCCAACAAGCTGCTCGGTCCCGCAAACCTGGAGACGCTCGTTCAAGAGACCCGCGTCGCTGCGCACGCCTGGCACGCACGCGGTTCCGAGGTTCGCGCGTGGATCCTGCACGAGGCCGCCAGCGCCTTGGGTGCACGCCGCGGCGACCTGATCTCGGTCATGGCCGCCGAAGCCGGCAAGACGATCGCCGAAGGCGATGTCGAGGTCAGCGAGGCAATCGACTTCGCCAACTACTACGCGGAGTCAGCCCGCCGGCTCGATGTGGTGGATGGCGCCGAGTTCCAGCCCGACCGCCTGACGGTCGTCACTCCCCCGTGGAACTTCCCGGTCGCGATCCCGGCCGGCTCGGTGCTCGCCGCACTCGCCGTAGGCAGCGGCGTCATCATCAAGGCCGCACCTCAGACACCTCGCAGCGCTGCGGTGATGGTCGAAGCCCTCTGGCAGGCCGGCGTGCCACGGGACGTCTTGCGCTACGTCACGATCGATGAAGGCCCGTTGAGCAAGGCCCTCATCTCGCACTCCGACGTCGATCGCGTCATCCTGACCGGTGCGTGGGAAACCGCAGCTCTTTTCCGCTCCTGGCGACCCGAGCTGCCGCTGCTCGCTGAGACCAGCGGCAAGAACGCCATCATCGTGACCCCCAGCGCCGACCTCGACCTCGCGGTCGCAGATGTCGTCAAGAGCGCATTCGGCCACGCCGGACAGAAGTGCTCAGCCGCGAGCCTCGTGATCCTGGTCGGGTCGGTCGGTCGCTCGGAACGGTTCCTCCGTCAGCTCGTCGACGCCGCGTCATCGCTGCGAGTCGGGTTCCCCACCGACCCCGAAGTCACGATGGGTCCGATCATCGAGCCACCGCTCGGCAAGCTCGCCGAAGGGCTCACCACGCTTGGTCCCGGCGAAAGCTGGCTGCTTGCTCCCAACCAGCAGGGCAGCGACCCGCGCGTATGGACGCCAGGAATCCGTGACGGCGTACGCCCCGGCAGCACGTTCCATGGCACGGAGTACTTCGGCCCGATCCTCGGCGTCATGCATGCCAAGTCGCTCGCCCAAGCCATCGAGTGGCAGAACGCGACCGACTATGGCTTGACCGCTGGCATCCACTCGCTCGACGCAGACGAGGTCAACACCTGGATCGACGAGGTCCAGGCGGGCAACCTCTACGTCAACCGCGGAACAACAGGCGCCATCGTTCAGCGTCAGCCCTTTGGTGGTTGGAAGCGATCATCCGTCGGCACCACGGCCAAGGCGGGCGGACCCAACTACCTGACCCACCTCGGCTCCTGGAAGTCTCGGCCACTCCGTAGCGCCCCAAAGGTGAAGGTCCTTCCCGAGGTCGAGGCAATCCTCGACGCGGCCAAGTCACTGGTCACGCTGGCTCAGCTCCGCGAGCTGCGGGAAGCCGCCGGCTCTGATGAGAAGGCGTGGAAGCGCGAGTACGGAGTGATGAAGGACGTCTCAGCTCTCGGCGTCGAGCGCAATGTGTTCCGCTACGTACCCGTGCCGGTGACGATCCGATTCGAAGGGTCCAACTTCGAGCTCGTACGTGTGCTCATCGCAGCAGCGCGCACTGGCGCTCCGATCACGGTCAGCTCACCGGCCGAGCTGCCGGTTGGGCTCGTTCACCGACCGCGCATCGAGGCGCACAACGACTGGCTGGCGTATGTCGCCGCCGAGCGACCGGCGCGCGTACGCCTCATCGGCACCAAGGACAAAGCCAAGGAGATTGCCGTTGCGGTCGACGGCGATCCTGATGTCGCGATCTACGCAGGTCCAGTGACCCTGTCAGGCCGAGTCGAGGCGCTGCCGTTCCTCAAGGAACAGGCCATCTCGATCACCAACCACCGATTCGGAAATCGTGACGCCGAGTTCGAATGGGTACTCCCCCGCGACTAGCCCCGATCCGCACCCGGTGCGATCGGCGCCGTCCAACCACGCGCCAGCGCGGCGAGCCTCCACACCAGGCACACCACTGCAGCGAGCCCGTACCAAGCCGACGCATAGTTCTCGTGGGCAATGACCGCCGCGATCAGCGCTCCTGCGAAGGCCGGCGTTGCATACAGCTCACCTCGGAAGATCACGGGTACGCGACCGGCCGCGACGTCCCGCATCATGCCGCCGCCGACTCCGGTCAGGAGACCGAGCACGGACGCGGCGAGGATGTTGAGCCCTGCGTCGTCCGCCTTCACGGCACCGGTGACGCAGAACAGGGACAAGCCGATCGCGTCGAGCACCATGATCTGCTTCTCCATGCGCCCGATCGTCGGATGGAAGTAGAACACCAGAACTGCCGTTGCTGCCGGTACTACGAGGTATCGCCAGTCGTCGAGCGCCGCTGGCGGGACCGCTCCGATCAGCACATCGCGGAGTACACCACCGCCGAGCCCGGTGATCAACGCCAACACCATGACGCCGAAGAGGTCGAGCTCCTTGCGTACGCCGACCAGTGCTCCGGTTGCAGCAAACACCGCAATTCCGGCAAGGTCGAGGATCAGTAGGAGTGTGTCGGACACGTCGACGACCGTATCTGGTGTCGGCGCGTCACCGCAGGTTCGACCCGTGCGTGCCTAGGATGAAGTCAGGCCCTCTCGACAGATTCAACGGATGGGGGCTGAAGCAGAGCAATTGGAGGCGGCGCCAATGCGCGAACTCGGTCTCGATGGACTGAGCGAGGATGGACGGTTCCTCGTCGCGCGCGACACTGCCACTGAAGAGACATTCCACATCCCTGTCGACCACCGCCTTTCTTCCCTGGTCGCGAAGTCTTCCCGCAGCGGTATCCCCGCAGGCCAGTTGGAGATCAAGATGGAAAGTTCGCTCAGTCCCCGTGACATCCAGACGCGCATCCGCCGCGGCGAGACCGTCGAGTCGGTCGCCGAGTCCGCAGGTGTGCCCGTGGATCAGATCGACCGGTTCGCAGGTCCTGTCCTCGCCGAGCGTGAATACATGTGCGAGCAGGCCCGCAAGACCACGATCCGGCGCAAGCATGTCGGTGGGACCGGCGTGCTGCTTGGCATCTTGGTGAGCGAGAACATTGCGGCGGACGGCGGAGTGCCCGAGTCCGCGACCTGGGACTCCTGGCGTCGAGAGGACGGTCGCTGGACAGTCACCGTGACTCCAGCTGGCGAACAGCCCGCCAACTTCCTGTTCGACGTCAAGGGTCGCTACGTCGTGCCGGCTGACGAGTTCGCCCACGGACTGGTCGGTGATGTCGCCCTGCCAGACTCCGCAGACATGGCGATCGCAGACGCCGTACGCGTGCCGTCGCGCAAGGTTCCCGTCGAGACCGAGGATCTGGTCGACGAGATCATCGACGAGGTGGAGAGCGCCACCGAGTCCGATGTCGAGGACACAGGGGAAGTGCCGGCCGTGTCGTCCATCAAGGAAGCCCGAGACCGTCGCGCGCTCGAGCAGCTCGCGCTCGACGCCGAAGAAGCCGAGCAGCCTGAGGTCGTTGCTGAGCACGAGGACGACTTCGAGGACTCGATCGAGCACGATGTGGCTGTGCCCGACACCATGGGCCCGCGCAAGAAGCGCCACGAGCGGCGTCGCGTCCCCAGCTGGGACGAAATCATGTTCGGCGACAAATCGGACTGATCGTCTTCCCCCGCACATCTCGCACCTTTGCGAGCCTGTGTGTCCTGACGTGCGTTGTGCTGGCCGGGTGCAAGCCTTCGTTGTTGGGTATCGAGGTCGACTACAGCTGCACGGATGACGGCGTGGCTCAGACACGGGCCCTCGCCAAGGAGATCATCGGCGCAGTGGGCCCCGGATCCAAGTCCGCCCTTGGGTCACATGGTTGCGACTCCACCCCCAGTGGCTACTACAACTTCGACTTCACGGCCAAGCAAGCGATTATCGATCGATTCGACTGCCAGACCGCCGACCTGGTCGTCTACGTCGACCTGGCGGACGAGTGGCTCTGCTGGGCGGAGAGCGGACGCTTCACGCTGTACTCCAGTTTCGACGTCAGCGTGGTCGCAGTGGAAGTGCTGCCGTAGATCAGAACGGCAGGACGTCGGGTGACATGGCTGCGGCGTTGGCCGTTGCTGCGGTCATACGACGTCGGTGGTGACGGCGGCACAGGACTTCGTAGCCGACGACCTTCTCGACCACATCGCTGTCTGGCGTGGGGTCGGAGTCGACATCGCCCACCACGATGACCTCACCTTCGACGACCATGACGCCGTCCTCCGTACGAGCGTTGTGCGTGGCTCGCTCGCCACACCAGCACAGCGCCTCAACCTGCAATGTGTGAACACGGTCGGCGAGCTCGATCAGACGAGCTGAGCCCGAGAAGAGCTGCGTACGGAAGTCCGTCAGGATCCCGAACGCAAACACGTCGATCGAGAGCTCGTCGACGATCTTGGCGAGCTGGTCGATCTGATCGACGGTGTAGAACTGGGCTTCGTCACATACGAAGTAGTCGATGCGGCCGCCCTGCGTCAGCTGATCGACCGTGTAGTGCCAGAAGTGGAACTCGTCGCTGACCTCGATCGCCTCGACCGACAATCCGAGACGACTCGAAAGCGTCGACTTGCCGGCGCGGTCGTGCGAGGTGAACACGAGACCGACCCGTCCGCGGGCTCTGTGGTTGTGGTCAACCTGCAGGGCAAGCGTGGACTTTCCGCAGTCCATGGTCCCGGTGTAGAAGTTCAGATCAGCCACGGATTGCCCCTCTCAAAAGCATTGTCTGTCAGCGTCACTGTGCAACCAGCACAGGTATGCGCAGCTCGGGCTCCGTGATCGAGCCGTGGAAACCAGTCATCTTCATCTCGATCGCGAAGTCTGCGGTGGAGAACACCGCGAAGTCGCCAAGCGCCGCGACGACAACATCACCGATGCGTCCGCGGACCTCGGGCACGATCGGACCGAACCAGTCCTCGATGCCGTCCTGCGTGCGTACGATTGCGCGATCGCCCAGCTTCTCAGCCCACCGAGCAGCGACATCGTTCGCGGAACCGTTGCGCGTGTAGAGATGTCGGAACCGTGCCTCGCCGGCCAGCATCGTGACGTCGTTGAGCAACGCCGGGTGCTGGTTGACGTCGAAGCGGTTCTCCATCGGAAGGTCGATCATCCCGTGGTCGGCGGTGACGATGAGGACGCAATCGGTGGGGAGCTCAGCACGCAGGTCGGCGATCTCTTGGTCGACTGTCGTCAGCATTTCGCGCCACTTCTCCGAGCCGCATCCGTAGGCGTGTCCCGTGTGGTCGAGCCGCGACTCGTACGCGTACGTCACCGAACGCGGTGCCGACTCGATGACCTCGACGATGACATCGAGGCGCTCCCACACCGAGTTGACGCCGTGGAACGGCACGCCGCGCTGGCTGCAGAGCGTGAGGCCGGTGTCGACGAACTTCGCGTCGTTGACCGATGATGCGGCGATGCCATCAGCCTGAAGCATCTCGAGAACTGTCGGCCGTGGCTGCCAGACAACGGGATCGATCGGCAGATCCCACCTGAGCGCATTGAGTCGCAGACCGGTCTCGGGGTCGCGCGAGGTGTAGCCGACCATGCCGTGACTGCCAGCCGACACACCTGTGCCCAACGACGTCAGACTCGTCGCTGTCGTCGAGGGCACTCCGCACACGACGTCGCTGACGCCCTGGAGCCATGCCAAGAACGGCGCTTCAGCCGCGTGGGCTTCGAGCAGGGTCTGTCCGAGGCCGTCGACCAGAAGGACGACGTAGCGAGGCGCCTCTGGAAGCTCGAGAGTGTTGGCGAACCCACGACTGCCGAGTGCTGCCGCGACGGACGGCATGACCTGGTCGATCGTGCGGCGACCAGCCAGTCCTGGCAGTGCCAGACCGGCCTGTGTCATCCGGTGTGCCCGGCTGGAGCTCCGGCACTGGTCGCAGCGGACAACGTTCGGGCGAAACTGAGCAGGCGCTCGACCGCCGCTCCGCCATCGGCGACAGCACTGATACGGAGTGAGAAGTCGTCGCCGGTCACGCTGCCGGTGTAGCCATGATCGGCTTCGCACTCAGGATCTGAGCAGCGCGCGGGCTCGAGCTCGACTCGGGACACGACGCCCCAGCCGATCGTCAGCACGGCCTCTTCGAGCTGCTTGGACGTCGAGGTCACCATGCGGGTGACGACGACCGAACGCACCTGCGACACCGACACAGCTTCGGATGTCGTCGATGTGTAGGGCTTGGGCAGCAGGTCATCACCGGGATGCTCGTCGGTGTGCACCAGGACCAAGCGGGTCGGCGTCAGCGCGAGCACCGTCATGTGACGGCGGATCTCATCACGATCGAACGTCGGCTCGTGGTGAAGCACGTACGCCATCACACTCTCGCCGGCGAGTGCGTCGCCGAGACCCTCGGCAACGATCTCCGGGTAGTAGCCGCTGCGGGAAACCTCGCTCGCGAGCTCGTCGGTGTGGTCGATCGTCATCACGCCAGCGTATCTCCCGTGGCTACGGGTTGACTGAGCCGCCGGACATACCACTCGCCACGCCGATCAGCGGAGGGCACAACCTTGGCGCGGGCGCTCAGAGCCGTGAGCCCCTTGCCGTGCACAACCACGGGTTCGAGGTCGAGCTCGGAGATCTCGGGGAGGTCGTCCTTCATGGCGGCGAGACGTACGACGATGTCCTGCAGTGCGTCGACATCGACCGGCTCGGAGCCTCGGTAGCCGTAGAGCAGCGGAGCCGACCGAAGGTTACGAATCATGTTCTCGGCGTCGAGGTCGGTCAACGGTGGGATGCCGTACGAACGGTCGCCCAGCAGTTCGCTCGGCGCTCCGGCGAGTCCGAATGAGACGAGCGGGCCGAACAACGGGTCTTCCGCGACGCTGAAGCTCACATGGATACCGTCCGGAGCTGCCTTCTGCACGAAGAACTTGGTGTCCTTGCGGATGCCGGTCCAGTCCTTGATGTGGTCCCAGGCGGCGGCCATGTCGTCGGCATTGTGGATGTCGCGCCACACGTGGGCGAGATCGGGGCGGGTGCGGAGGTGCTCGCTGCCGGCCTTGAGCACGACGTCCCAGCCGAACGACTCCCCTGCGGCGATCGCCTCTTCCTTGGTGTGGACGTTGACCCATTTCCAGAGGTCGATTCCATAGCAGGCGAGCAGCGCGTGCACCTGCTCCGTCGAGAGCACGGCTCCCCGAGGAGCTGCCGCGAGCACCTGGCGTACCAGCGCTCGTGCGTCGCCCGTCCGATGGTCCAGCGCAATGTGGAACTCTCCGTGGTCGCGGGCCACCCACTCGGCGTAGTTGACGACGCGAGCCAGCGCTCGTACGGCGGCTTCAGGCGCGGAGTACGACGGCACAGAGCCACGGCCCGCCGAACCGCCGAGCAGGTCAGGAACGCGCAGCAGCACGGGAACACCCTGGCTGCCCAGGAAGGTGGACACGATCGGCTTGTCCGACTGCTCCCCCACTGCCGCAAGCACGTTGGCGACGTCTTCGCCGGTGGTGTTGAGCGGTGGAATGTAGATCGCGACCAGCGCGTCGACGTTGTCATTGGCGAGCTCAGACTCGATCGCCGCTTCGAAGTCGTCCGAGTTGGCGTCCGCTCCGAGCGACACCGCCTCGACGACCTGGAGTCCTGACGACGCAGCGGAGTCCGCAACGATCAACGCGACTGCGTCTGAGTTGCCGACGATGGAGATGCGGTTGCCTCGCGGCAGCGGCTGGTGGGCGAGCAGCTGAGCCACGTCGAACATCTCGTCAAGGCTGTTGACCTGGATGACGCCTGCCTGGCGGAACATCGCGTCGACAGCAGCCTGCGGAGCAGCGCTGCGCTTGACCGCGTGACCGGCGGGAACGCCCTGGGTGGACCGACCGGACTTCACGGCCACAATCGGTTTGGTCCGCGAAACGCGGCGGGCGATACGCGAGAACTTGCGCGGGTTACCGATCGACTCGAGGTAGAGCAGGATGACTTCGGTTGCGTCATCCTCCTGCCAGTACTGGAGGAGGTCGTTGCCCGAGACATCCGCACGGTTGCCGGCCGACACGAACGTCGACAGGCCGAGGCCACGCTCAGACACCGACTCAAGAATCGCCGTACCGAGTGCACCGGACTGGCAGAAGAAGCCGACACGTCCTTGGGGAGGCATTCTCGGCGACAACGAGGCGTTGAGCTGCAGGTCAGGCGCGGTGTTGA
Organism: Aeromicrobium sp.; assembly: GCF_036675695.1. Classification (GTDB taxonomy): domain Bacteria; phylum Actinomycetota; class Actinomycetes; order Propionibacteriales; family Nocardioidaceae; genus Aeromicrobium. The sequence goes on along the minus strand of NZ_JAKFEL010000127.1, from coordinate 8,699 downwards.
TGATGCCGAGGCAGTTGGGTCCGACGAGTCGCAGCCCGTAGCTTCGGCTGAGACCAAGCAGCTCGCGCTGGCGTTGACGACCTTCGGGGCCCTCCTCGGCGAATCCGGCCGAGATCACGATCAGTCCGTGCACACCCTTGGCGGCACAGTCGAGCACGACGTCCTTCACCGAATCAGCGGGAACAGCCACGATCGCGATGTCGACCTCGTCCGGGATGTCCTGGACGGTTTTGTACGCCGGCAGACCCGACACGGCTTCGGCCTGTGAGTTGACGGCATAGACGGCGCCGCTGAAATCGCCGAGCACGAGGTTGCGCACCATCGCCTGGCCGATGGAATCCGTACGGCGGCTGGCTCCGATCACCGCAATGCTGCGTGCCCGGAAAATTCGCTCGATTGACGCGGCTTCAGCACGCTGCTCGCGAGCCCGCATCACGCCCATCGCCGAGTCGGTCGCCTCGATCTGGAAGGCGAAGCGCTGAACGCCCTCGTCGACCGATCCGTCGATCAAGTAGCCCATCTCGCGGAAGATCTGCTGCATCCGCGTGTTGGACGGCAACACATCGGCGGTGAAACGCTGGATGCCACGTTCGCGGCCCGCCTGAGCGAGATGCTCCAGGAGCAGCTGGCCAACGCCGCGGCCCTGGTGCGCATCCTCGACAAGGAACGCGACCTCTGCCTCGTCGCCATCAGCGTCGTAGCGGCCGACCCCGATGATCTCGTTGTGCAGTGTCACCACGAAGGCGACTCGGCGGTCATGATCAACCGTCGTGAACCGCGCGACGTCCTTCTCCGAGAGCGTCGGGTAGGACGAGAAGAAGCGGAAGTACTTGGACTGTTCGGAGACTCTGGAGTAGAACTCAACGAAACGCTCGGCATCGCTCTGCAGGATGGGGCGAAGCTGGGCAACCCGACCGTCCTTCAGGAGGACATCGGCCTCCCAATGGGCGACGGGGTGCACCTCGGTGGTCACGAAGACAACCTATCGGGTGGGTGACCGGCGTGGCGACGAGAGTACGTACGTCCCCGCGAGGGAAAATGACAGTTCAGAACCGTGACACAGAAGAGGATGCATGGCTCGGAGCAGCAAGCAGGCGCCTGAAGAGGACTTCGAAGAACACATCGTCGACACCGATGTCGGTGACGAGATGCGCTCGAGCTTCCTCGAGTACGCCTACTCGGTCATCTACTCGCGCGCGCTGCCTGATGCCCGCGACGGCCTCAAGCCGGTGCAGCGCCGCATTCTCTACACGATGGACGACATGGGCCTGCGGAGCGACCGCGGGCACGCCAAGAGCGCACGTCCCGTGGGTGAGGTCATGGGACGGCTGCACCCTCACGGCGACAGCGCGATCTACGACGCACTCGTACGCCTTGTGCAGCACTGGTCGCTGCGACTCCCGTTCCTCGACGGGCACGGCAACTTCGGATCGCCCGATGATCCGCCTGCCGCGATGCGTTACACCGAAGTCCGCATGCACGCCTCCGCCGAGGCGATGACGGCATCCATCAACGAGGACACGGTCGACTTCAAGCCCAACTACGACGGCCGCGAGACCGAGCCGTCGGTCCTCCCCGCCGCGTTGCCCAACCTGCTGGTCAACGGCGCCAGCGGCATTGCCGTTGGCATGGCGACCAACATCGCCCCTCACAACCTCATTGAGGTCGTGCAGGCCCTGCGTCACCTGATCAAGCACCCGGATGCCTCGCTCGACGACATCATGAGGTTCATCCCGGGGCCTGACCTCCCGACCGGCGGCAAGATCGTGGGGCTCGAAGGCATACGCGACGCCTACGCGGCCGGCAACGGTTCGTTCCGTATGCGCGCCTCTGCCCGCATCGAGTCGGTGACAGCTCGCCGCAAGGGCATCGTCGTCACCGAGCTGCCCTACAACGTCGGTCCCGAGAAGGTCATCGAGGCGATCAAGAAGCTTGTCCAGGCCAAGAAGCTCCAAGGCATCTCCGACATCAAGAACCTCACGGACCGCCACAAGGGCCTCCACCTGGTGATCGAGGTCAAGAACGGCTTCATCTCCGAGACGATTCTCGAGCAGCTCTATCGGCACACGCCGATGGAGAGCTCCTTCGGTATCAATGCCGTCGCGTTGGTCGATGGGCAGCCCCGCACGCTCGGTCTCAAGCAGATGCTTGAGGTCTATCTCGGACACCGGTTCGAGGTCGTACGCCGTCGCACCCAATTCCGACGCACGAAGGCCGCTGACCGCCTCCACCTGCTCGAGGGCCTGCTGATCGCACTGGTCGACATCGACGAGGTCATCCAGCTCATCCGTTCCAGCGACACCAGGGCTGATGCACGCGAGCGGCTCATCTCCGTCTTCGACCTCAGCGAGATCCAGGCCGAGTACATCCTCGACCGCACCCTCGGCAGCCTGGCGCGGCTGTCGTCGATCGAGATCGAGCGCGAGGCCGAAGACCTGCGCAAGACAATCGAGGAGCTCGACGCAATCCTCGGAGATGAACAGCTGCTCCGGAAGGTCGTGGGCGATGAGCTCAACGAGATGGCGCAGCAGTTCGGCACTCCTCGCCGCACCGTGCTCCTTGAGTCTTCCGGCCAGACCGCGACTGCCGCTGCACCGCTCGAAGTCACGGACGACCCGTGCTGGGCGCTGCTGTCGGCCACCGGCCTGATGGCGCGTACCTCTGACGACAATCCCCTCGGCGAAGTAGACCGCAGGGTCAAGCACGACACGATCATCTCGGCCGTACGCACGACCGCCCGCGGCGAGATCGGCATCGTGTCGTCTTCGGGCCAGGTGCGACGCCTCAATGTGCTCGACCTGCCAGCCCTTCCTCCCACGGCGCATTCCCCCAACCTCCAAGGCGGCGTTCCGCTGCGAGAGATCGCCGACCTCGATGGCACTCCGCTGGCGCTGATGACGCTCGATGACAACAACCCCGGCATCGCGCTGGGTACGCGCGAAGGCACGGTCAAGCGAGTGAAGCCCGATCACCTCAGCCGCGACCAGTGGGAGCTGATCTCCCTCGCCGATGGCGACGTCGTTGTGGGCGCGGTTGCACTTGCGACAGGCAATGAAGAGCTCGCCTTCGTGACCTCGGACGCCCAGTTGCTGCACTTCCCGGCTTCCGTCGTACGACCGCAGGGGCGCTCCGGTGGCGGTGTGGCCGGCATCAAGCTCTCGCCCGGCGCTCGCGCCGTGTCGTTCGGCGCGATCTCTGACCTGGAATCTGCGTACGTGGTCACCATTGCTGGGTCAGGTGAGGCACTGCCCGGCACCCAGAACGGTGCAGTCAAGGTCAGCCCGCTGTCGATCTATCCAGCCAAGGGACGGGCGACTGGCGGCGTACGGTGCCACCGGCTGCTCAAGGGCGAGGACACGCTCCTGCTCGCTTGGGTCGGAGACGGGGTGCCGCTGGCTTGTGCGACGAGTGGCTCACCCGTCGATCTGCCCGAACCCGTCGATCGTCGGGATGGTTCAGGCGTCGCCGCCGCGCAGCCAATCCTCGCCGTTTCGTCCGCGGCAGCGGCGCTCCCGGGCGTCCTCGGAGTCGACGGCGAGCGACACGCCACCGTGCAAGACTGAATCCGTGCGCACCAATCCCTTCGCTGTTGTCCTGATCGCTGCGGTCATCGCCTTGAGCGGTTGCTCCGGCGACAAGAAGGACTCGCCCGCCGACACGTCCAAGCTGGAGGCGCGCCTCGCGACCGCCAAGGCGACGCTCGACGACGCGGAGACGATCACCATCTCGCTGGCGACGGAGAAGATCCCGTCCGGTGTGAGCGGATTGCTGTCGGCCAAGGGCCAGGGCAACCACTCACCGGCGTTCAAAGGCAAGGTCACAGTAGTCACGGGAGGCACCAGCCTCGGCGCAGACGTCATCGCAGTGGACGGCAAGGTTCTCGCCAAGACGAGCTTCGCTCCGGTCTACCTGTCAATCGACCCAGCGACGCTCAAGGCGCCAGACCCTGCAGCACTCTTCGACAAGACGAACGGCATCACCCAGATCCTGGTCAAGACGAACAAGCTCTCCGACGGCGGCAAGTCACGCGACGGCGAGGAAGTTCTCACCACGATCAAGGGCTCTCTGCCCGGTAGCGTGGTCAAGACGATCATCCCCTCTGCAGACACCAGCGCGGCCTTCAAGGTGACCTACCGGCTCGACGACGATGACGTGCTGCGCGACGCGACTCTGAGCGGACCGTTCTACGGCAACGCCGGAGACGTCACCTACACGGTCAAGCTCACGACGTCCGAGACCCCGGTGACGATCGAAGCCCCGTCCCGCCCCGGCGCGTGACAACAGGCGAAGGGACCCGTCCCGCTTCTCGGGTCCTGCTCGGCCTCGCGGCCGTCGCCATTGCCTTTGCCGCTGCCGACACGTACGTCGTCGTGCTCGCCCTGCCCGACATGATGAGCAGCACGGGTCTCGAGCTCGATGAGCTCCAGCGCGCAGCACCCATCGTTTCGGGCTTCCTGCTCGGCTATGTCGCCGTTCTCCCGCTGATCGGGCGCATTTCCGATCTGCGCGGTCGAGTCCCGGTCCTGCTGGGATCGTTGGCCGTCTTCGCCGTCGGCTCACTGATCACCGCTGCTGCGTACAACCTCGAGACAATCGTGACCGGGCGCTTGATCCAGGGCATCGGAGGTGGCGGACTCATACCGCCGACGCTGGCCCTTGTGGCAGACATGTGGCCACCCAAGAGCCGCGGACTCCCCCTCGGCATCGTTGGCGCGGTCCAGGAGCTCGGCAGCGTCGTCGGACCGCTCTACGGAGCCGTCGTGCTGGCTTTCGGCGACTGGCGCGACATCTTCTGGCTCAACTGCGCGATCGGCCTGGTGCTCGCCGCGGCCATGCTCAGACACCGCGATCCAATGGGCCCCGGCGCCGTACGTACTGCTGAGCGCGACTACGTCGGCATGGCACTGGCGACCCTCACATTGGCCGGACTGACTCTGGTCATGCTCGAACCCACTCGACTCACCCAGGGTGTCACGGTCGGCCGCGCCTTCTTGCCGGTCACAGGCGACTCTCGTTGGCTCACTCCCCTGGCTCTGACAACGGGGGGATTGCTGCTGCTCTTTCTGTTGCGGCAGGTGACAGCCAGGAATCCGCTCATCGGATGGCGCAGCTGGGGTGCGCTCGCACGTGAGACCGACATCTGGGGCGCTCTGCTGCTCACCGTCGGACTCGGTGCAATCATCCTGACGTTTGCGTCTGCCGAACCGGAGAAGGCGGCGATCTCCGCCCAGGCTCCGTGGCTGTTGCCGATCGCAGCCGCCAGCTTCGTCGGCTTCTACCTCCGCCAGCAACGTGCCGAGCGTCCGCTCATCCCTCGGGGCGCACTGAGCTCGCGCCCAGCGTGGGGCGCACTCGTCGTGTCGTTCTTCGTTGGCGCCGCACTCATCGCGGCGCTGGTCGACATCCCGTTCTTCGCCCGCCTGACGGTCCATCGCGACTCGCAGCTGGATGCCGCCCTGGTGCTCGTACGGTTCTTGATCGCCCTGCCTGTCGGCGCGGTACTTGGTGGATGGCTTCTTCGCCGGATGCCAGCGTGGGTGCTGACCCCCATCGCGATGGTGCTCAGCGCGGTGGCGTTCCTGCACATGGCGACCTGGGATGCGACCTCGCTCAACCACGAGACGGAGACTCTGTCGCTCGTACTCGGCGGTCTCGGATTCGGTCTGGCCATCGCGCCCGTCAACGCAGCTTTGCTCGCACACACCGCCGACGCCGTTCACGGCGTCACCTCCGCTCTGCTCATCGTGGCGCGCATGGTCGGAATGCTGCTCGGAATCTCGGCTCTCACCACGATCGGCCTGCGCGCGTTCTACGCGGCGTCAGACAAGATCGCCCCCGCCGAAGAGCTGTGCGGAGGTGTGGCAACGGCATGCCAGGCATACAAGGACGCCGTCCGAGACGCCGGAATCACACAGCTTCACACGGTGTTCGTCGGTGCCGCTGTCTGCGCCATCATTGCCGCCGTGTTATCAGGTGTTCTCATGCGCGATGCCGCCAATCGTGAATCGGTCGACGCTGACTAGGATTTCGCGCATGGCTGACTTTGACGACCTGCTGGCAGCAAACCGTACGTTCGGCGAATCCTTCGGTCTGTCCGGTTTCGATGGCATCGCCCACGCCGGAGTCGCGATGGTGACCTGCATGGATTCGCGCATCGACCCGCTTCGGATGATTGGGCTGGAGCCGGGTGACGCCAAGATCCTCCGCAACCCCGGTGGTCGTGTCACGGATCAGGCGCTCGTCGCCCTCGTGCTTGGCGTCAACCTCCTGGAGGTCAACCGCATCCTCGTCGTCGAGCACACCAGCTGCGCCATGGCCAAGTCGACGGAGGACGAGCTCAAAGCCAAGCTCGGCCAGGCAGCTGGCGAGGACGCATCGTGGATGACGCTCGGTGCCATCGTCGATCAGATGGCAACCATCCGTGCTGACGTGCAGCGCGTCCGCAGCCATCCCCTGATCAGCGAAGACGTCCTGGTCGGCGGATTCCTCTACGACGTCGAGACAGGCTTGCTCCAGCCCGTCGACTAAGGCGTGTCTGGCGAACCCGCGCAGGCGATCCACGCAGGCAGCCGGGATGCGGGGACGCTCGGGCGGCGTGGGGTCTACCAGACACGCCCTAGGCGTCGATGCGGTCGGCGTCGATCTCGTAGGCGCCTTGCACGATGAACTCCTTGCGCGGCGGCACGTCATTGCCCATCAGGAGCTCGAACACCGCCTCGGCCTCGATGCCGTTGTCGACAGTGAGTCGTCGCAGGGTGCGGTGACGCGGATCCATGGTGGTCTCAGCCAGCTGACCGGCATCCATCTCACCCAGGCCCTTGTAGCGCTGGACCGGATCCTTCCACTTGACGCCCTTGCGCTGGAGCTCGGCAAGCTTGCGGACGAGCTCAGGGTCTGAGTAGGTGTAGACGTACCTCTCCTGGCCCTTCTTGGGATTGACCAGCTCGATGCGGTGCAGCGGCGGCACGGCGGTGTAGACGCGCCCGGCGTCGACCAGCTCACGCATGTAGCGGAAGAAGAGCGTCGCCAACAGACAACGGATGTGCGCTCCATCGGAGTCAGCGTCAGCCATGAAGATGATGCGGCCATAGCGCGCAGAGTCGAGGTCGAAGGTACGTCCGCTGCCGGCACCCACCACCTGAATGATCGATGAGCACTCGACGTTCTTGAGCATGTCGCCGATGCTGGCTTTCTGGACGTTGAGGATCTTGCCACGGATCGGCAGCAGCGCCTGGAACTCCGAGTCACGCGCAGACTTGGCGGTTCCGAGGGCAGAGTCACCCTCGACGATGAACAGCTCAGAGCGCTCGACGTCATTGCTGCGACAGTCGGCCAGTTTGGCCGGGAGTGCGCTCGACTCGAGCGCGTTCTTGCGGCGCTGAGTGTCGCGCTGTTGACGCGCAGCCAGGCGGGTCCTCGATGCGTCGACGACCTTCTGCATGACGAGCCGGGACTTCGCCTTCTCAGCCGTCTTGTTGGACGTCAGGAAGCGCTTGAGCTCGCGTGACACGACCTGGTTGACGATCTTGGTGACTGCCGGTGTGCCCAGCACTTCTTTGGTCTGGCCTTCGAACTGCGGCTCGGCGAGACGCACGGTCACGACCGCCGTCATACCCTCCAGGACGTCGTCCTTGATGATGTCGGGGTCGCCTGCCTTGAGCAGCCGTGTGGTCTTGAGCACCTCGTTGAACGTCTTGGTCATGCCGCGCTCGAAGCCGTTGAGGTGCGTGCCGCCCTTGGGCGTCGCGATGATGTTGACGAACGACTGCACCTCGGTGCCGTAGTCGTTGCCCCAACGGACCGCGATGTCGACACCGAGCGTGCGCTCGATGTCCTGCGGGGTCATGTGCCCCTTGTCGTCGAGCAGTGGCACGGTTTCGGTGAAGACGTCCTCACCCTGCAGGCGCAGCACGTCGGTGACGGCTTCGTCAGGTGCAAGGAACTCACAGAACTCGGCAATGCCGCCGTCGTGCCGGAACTTCTCCTCGTGCGGCTCATCGCCACGCGTGTCGGTGATGACGATCTCAAGACCCGGGACCAGGAACGACGTCTGGCGGGCGCGAGCGACGAGCTCCTCGTACGCGAACTTGGCGCCCTTGATGAAGATCTGCGGGTCGGCCCAGTAGCGGACCCGGGTGCCGGTCTTGGCCTTGGCGACCTTGCCGATCTTGCGGAGCTCGTTGGAGGGGGTGAAGTCCGAGTCAGGCGTGTCACCGTCGAACACACCGGGTTCTCCGCGGCGGAAGGACATGGCCCACGTCGCGCCACCCTTGTCGACCTCGACGTCGAGGCGCGACGAAAGCGCGTTCACGACTGAGGCGCCAACACCATGCAGACCGCCTGTGGCGACGTATGAACCGCCTCCGAACTTGCCGCCGGCGTGAAGCTTTGTGTAGACGACCTCAACTCCGGTGAGCCCGGTCTTCTTCTCGATGTCGACTGGAACGCCGCGACCATCGTCCTGCACCTCGACCGAACCGTCGTCGTTGAGAGCGACACGGATATGTGAGCCGAATCCCGAGAGTGCCTCATCGACCGAGTTGTCGATGATCTCCCAGAGGCAGTGCATGAGCCCGCGGGTGTCGGTCGAGCCGACATACATGCCGGGGCGCTTGCGGACGGCCTCCAAACCCTCGAGGACGAGGAGATTTCGGGCGTCGTACGTGCTGTCGATGATGGGTGCCTTTCGGGTTCGTGGC
>NZ_JAKFEL010000143.1:0-21829 GCF_036675695.1 Aeromicrobium sp. | reverse complement strand
TCGATCTCGTCGAGGATCGAGTCGACGTCATCGTCGAGCTTGACCTTCTGCTCGACGTCGACCTCAGTCGTCTCGGCCGTGACTTCGGGCTCGGTCGACTTGCGCGTGTTCTTGTGCTGCTGCTCTGACATGACTCAACCCTATATCGCCGCGGAAGCGCTGAGGGGTGATCTTGCGCTAGCGGCGGGTGATTGCTGCAAACAGCTCGGATGCCGTCTTGCTGGTCTCGAACAGCTCCCCCACGTGTTCCGCGGTGCCCCGGAGAGGTTCCATCGTCGGGATGCGCTGCAGCGAGTCGTGGCCCGGGAGGTCGAAGATCACTGAGTCCCACGAGGCGGCGGCGATGTCCTTGGAGAATTTTGCGAGGCACATGCCACGGAAGTATGCGCGCGTGTCATGAGGAGGATCGGTGACCGCAGCCGCGATCCGCTCTTCGGTGATGAGTCGCTCCATGCGTCCCGTGCGTACGAGCTGGTGATAGAGCCCCTTGTGTAGCCGAATGTCGTGATATTGCACGTCGACCAGGTGCAGCTTGGCATGGTCCCAGTCGAGGCCGTCACGCTCTCGATAACGCTCGAGCAGTGCCAGCTTGGCGACCCAGTCGAGCTCACGGACACATTCCATCGGATCGCGAGCCAGCCGTACGAGGACGCTCTCCCACCGTTCGAGGATGTCGTCGGTCTGCTCGTCGGAGCCTTCGCGAGCCACGAATGCCTTGGCCAGCTCGAGGTAGGCGCCTTGCATCTCCAGCGCCGTCATCTGCCGACCGTCGGCTAGCTCGACCTTTTGAGTGAGCGTCGGGTCGTACGAGATGTCGTGCAGCGCTGTGACGGGCGCAGCGAGCGAGAGATTGCCAGTGACGAAGCCGGCCTCGATCATCGCGAGCACCAGCGAGGTGGTGCCGTGCTTGAGATAGATCGCCGTCTCGGAGCAGTTGGCGTCGCCGATGATGACGTGGAGTCTGCGGTACTTCTTGGGATCGGCATGGGGCTCGTCGCGGGTGTTGATGATCGGGCGCTTGAGCGTCGTCTCGAGGCCGACGCCGACCTCGAAGTAGTCGGCGCGCTGGCTGACCTGGAACGCGTGGACGCTGCCGTCCTGCTTCTGGCCGACGCGACCGGCACCCGTGAAGACCTGGCGTGACACAAAGAACGGCGTGAGGTGCTCGACGATCTGCTCGAAGGGGACATCGCGTCGCATCAGGTAGTTCTCGTGTGAACCGTACGAGGCGCCCTTGTTGTCGATGTTGTTCTTGTAGAGCACGATCGGTGCGGTGTTGGGGATCTGCGCCGCCAGCTCGGCTCCGAGTCGCATGACGTTCTCGCCGGCCTTCTCCCAGATCACGACGTCCATCGGATTGGTGACCTCGGGGCTGGAGTACTCCGGGTGTGCGTGATCGACATACAGGCGTGCGCCGTTGGTCAGGATGATGTTGGCGAGGCCCATGTCCTCGTCGGTGAGCTGTGACGGGTCGGCGATCTCGCGGCTCAGGTCGAATCCGCGTGCGTCACGCAGCGGGTTCTCCTCCTCGAAATCCCAGCGCGCTCGCCGTGTGAGCCCGTGCGCGGCGGCGTACGAGTTGACGACATGAGTCGACGCGACCATCGGATTGGCGTGCGGCTGCCCCTGTACGGCGATGCCGTACTCGACTTCACTCCCCTGCACGCGCCTCACAGTCATGAGCCCACCCTACGGTCGGCCGCACTGACACCGTCTGCGCCTGGCTCGAATGTCGGAGTGTCGGTGGACAGCGAAACTGAAACGTGTTCTAGTTTTCCCATGACTGACACGTTTGGAACTGGAATCCTCGCGGGCAAGGTGGCGTTTGTCGCCGGCGGCACCCGCGGCATGAACCTGCAGATTGCCCGTCGTTACGCCGAGCATGGCGCCAAGGTCGCCGTGCTGAGCCGCAACCAGGAGCGCGTTGACGCTGCCGTGGACGAGCTCAAGCAGATCGGTGGCGAAGTACGCGGCTACGCCGGAGATGTACGCGACTACGACCAGATCGACGCAGCCATGAAGGCCACCGCCGCAGAGCTCGGCAACATCGACCTCGTCGTCGCCGGTCAGGCCGGCAACTTCTACGCCCCCGCCGCCGAGATGTCGGCCAACGGCTTCAAGGCCGTCGTAGACATCGACCTGGTCGGCACGTTCAACGTCTTCCGTGCCAGCTACGACGTGCTCAACAAGCGGGGCGCGTCGATGATCGCGATCACCGCTCCCGAGGCCGTACGTCCACTCAACTTCCAGGCGCACGTGTGCGCGGCCAAGGCCGGCGTCAACATGCTGATCAAGGTGCTGGCACTCGAGTGGGGCCCCGAGGGCATCCGCGTCAACGGCATCTCCCCCGGCCCGATCGAGGGCTCATGGGGCATGGAGAACGTTGTCTCGCCGACCCAGGAGATGAAGGACCACATCGGCCAGTCCATGCCGCTACGTCGCTGGGGCACCGTTGACGACGTTGCCGACAGCGCGCTCTTCCTGTCGTCGGACGCGGCGTCGTACATCACTGCGACGATCCTCGACACCGACGGTGGCGCCGTGATCTCCGTCCCGAACACGGACAAAGCCGACAAGAACGACGTCCGGGTCAAGGGCCGCGGCCACAAGGTCGAGTAGCCACGCCCGTTCGGGTTAGCTGAGCTGTTCAGCCAGCCCGACGAAGATCCCGGCCGGGCCACGCACGTAGCAAAGGCGGTATGAGTCCTCATATCGGGCGATCTTGCCGACGAGCTCGGCTCCGTGAGCACCCAGTCGGTCAACGACATCGTCGATGTCCTCGACGGCGAACATGACTCGGTGCGTGCCAAGCGTGTGGTGAGGCCGAGTCGGTTGTGCGTTGTCTATCGCGGTTGGATTCCGGTACTTGGCTAGTTCGAGCCGGCCGTGCCCGTCAGGGGTACGCATCATGGCAATGTCGCAGCTGGCGTCCTCGAGACCCATGCAGTCGTCCATGAACTGGCCCTCGACCTGCGCCTCGCCCTCTAGCTCCAGGCCGAGCTCTTCAAAGAAGGCGACCGCGGCCTTCATGTCGTCGACGACGATGCCGACATTGTCCAGGCGCTGAATCGCCATGTTGACCCCTTTGGTTGCGGCAGGTGTACCCAGGACGTCGCGAATGACGCGCTAGAGCGCCTTGCCAAGGTGGACGCTGAGCTCTTCCTCGGCGTAGAACCCGAACGCGGGAATGTCCGTGTATCCAGCAGAGCGGTAGAGCTCGATCGCTTCGGGCTGCTCGAGGCCCGTCTCGAGGATCAACCTGGCGAAGCCTGCCTCGCGCGCGGTGCTCTCGATCATGTCGAGCACCTCGCGTGCCAGTCCGCGACGCTGGAACTGCGGTCGCACGTACATCCGTCGGATCTCTGCGTCATCGCCGTGGCGACGCCATCCGCCCATCGCAGCAGGCACGCCGTCGACGTAGACCACGAAGAACTGACCAACCGGAGGCACGAACTCGGCAGCGTCGATCGGGTTGATGTCTCCACCCTCTGAGCCGTAGCGACGTACGTACTCCAGTTGCACCTCGTCGGTCAGCAGTTGCGCGTCGGCGCTGTCGTACGCGGCAACGCGCAGCTCGTGCTCCATGACTGCCAAAAAGGTGCCGTCAGAGGTATTGGCCGGTGTTGGCGACCGTGTCGATCGACCGGCCCGGCTCGTTGCCGCTCTTGCCCGAGATGAGGGTGCGGATGAACACGATGCGCTCACCCTTCTTGCCCGAGATCCGCGCCCAGTCATCGGGGTTGGTCGTGTTGGGCAGATCCTCGTTCTCCTTGAACTCATCGAGGCACGCCTGCAGCATGTGCTGAATGCGCAGACCCTTCTGACCGCTCTCAAGGAGATCCTTGATCGCCATCTTCTTGGCCCGGTCAACGATGTTCTGGATCATGGCTCCGGAGTTGAAGTCCTTGAAGTACAGGACTTCCTTGTCTCCGTTGGCGTACGTGACTTCGAGGAACTGGTTGTCCTCTGACTCGGTGTACATCCGCTCGACGGTGCGCTGGATCATCCCGTTGGTGCAAGCGACACGATCACCGCTCCACTCCGCCAAGTCCTCAGCATGAAGCGGCAGGTTGGGCGTGAGGTATTTGCTGAAGATGTCACGTGCAGACTCGGCGTCAGGACGCTCGATCTTGATCTTCACGTCGAGACGACCAGGACGCAGGATCGCGGGGTCGATCATGTCCTCACGGTTGGACGCACCGATCACGAGGACGTTTTCGAGTCCTTCGACACCATCGATCTCGCTGAGCAGCTGCGGCACGATGGTGTTCTCGACATCGGAGGAGACGCCTGAGCCGCGGGTGCGGAACAGCGAATCCATCTCGTCGAAGAACACGATGACTGGTGTGCCCTCGCTGGCCTTTTCGCGGGCGCGCTGGAACACCAAGCGGATGTGCCGCTCGGTCTCGCCGACGTACTTGTTGAGCAGCTCGGGACCCTTGATGTTGAGGAAGTAGGAACGACCTTCTTCACCGGTGCGCTCTGAGACCTTCTTCGCGAGTGACGCGGCGACCGCCTTGGCGATCAGCGTCTTGCCGCAACCCGGAGGGCCGTAGAGCAGCACACCCTTGGGCGGCTTGAGCTCGTGCTCGATGAACAGCTCGGGGTGCAGGTAGGGCATCTCAACGGCATCGCGGATCGACTCGATCTGACTCTTGAGTCCACCGATGCTGTCGTAGTCGATGTCCGGGACCTCTTCGAGGACAAGCTCCTCGACCTCGCTCTTGGGCACGCGTTCGTAGACATAGCCGGAGCGGCTGTCGAGCAGTAGTGAGTCGCCAGGGCGGATCTTGAGTCCGAGCAACGGCTCGGCCAGACGTACGACGCGCTCTTCGTCGGCATTGCCCATCACCAGGGCGCGCTCACCGTCGGCGAGGATCTCCTTGAGCGAGACGACTTCGCCGGTCTGCTCGAAGTCGAGCGCCATGACGACGTTCATCGCTTCGTTGAGGATGAGTTCCTGACCCTTGCGGAGGTTGTCCTTGTCGACTGTGGGGCTGACGTTGACTCGAAGTTTTCGTCCCCCGGTGAACACGTCGACCGAGTCGTCGTCGTTGCGCTTGAGGAAGGTTCCGAAGCCGGTCGGCGGCTGTGCGAGCCGGTCGACCTCTTCCTTGAGGGTGACGATCTGATCGCGCGCTTCGCGCAGCGTCGACGTAAGTCGCTCGTTCTGGGCGTTGGTGGCCGAGAGCTTGGCTTCGATCTCGCTGAGACGCGAGTCAGTGGAACCCTCAGTGCCGAGCCTGCGGCGGAGGTGTTCGACTTCCGCGCGCAAGTAGCCAAGCTCCTGCTCGGTCTCGCTGGTCTGACCACGCTTCTGGACGGGCTCGTTCTCGGTCATAGCCACCTCCTGCTCGTACGGCCGACACTACCTGTCTGCCCCACGCGAATGGGTGTCATCTCAGACACACAGAGGTGTCGTTTTTCTTACGACTCCTCTTCGACCTCAACGCCGAAGGGACGCGGGCCCTTGTAATCGGGGCCATACGCACCCGGTGCGGGGCGACGCGACTTCTCCAATGACTGCTGCCCCGGAGCCATCCTGCGTGCCGTGACGAGGAAGGCAGTGTGCCCGTTCATCTTGTGGTCTGGGCGGACCGAGAGGCCTTCGAGGTGCCAGCTTCGCTCGAGCGTCTCCCAGGCGTGCGGCTCGGTGAACCCGCCGTCGGCGCGGATGCTCTCCACAAACAGCGAAAGCTGTGTGGTCGTGGCGACGTAAGCGCAGATGATCCCACCTGGCACGAGTCGTTCGACCGCGAGCGGGATGCAGCTCCAGGGATCGACCATGTCGAGGATGAGTCGATCGATCTCGGTCTCCGTGATCGCTTCCTTGACGTCACCGACGGTGAGGGTCCAGCCCGGCACATCCGTTCCGGCGACCTGCTCGACGTTGCGACGTACGTTCTCGGCGAACTCTTCGCGGATCTCGTACGAGCCCAGAGTTCCCTCCGGGCCGATTGCGCGAAGGAGGTAGGACGTCAGGCTGCCCGAGCCGGCACCGGCCTCGACAACCCGCGCGCCGGGATAGATGTCGGCCATCGTGATGATCTGAGAGGCGTCCTTTGGATAGATGATCGCTGCGCCACGCGGCATCGACACGACGTACTCGAACAGCAGCGGTCTGAAGACTTGGTAGAACGCGCCCATCGACGACTCGATGACTATGCCTTCGGGGTGCCCGATCATGTCGTCGTGATTGAGCTGCCCCTTCTTGGTCGAGAACTGTGCACCGGCCTCGAGCTTGAGGTTGTGCTTGCGACCCTTGGGGTCGCTGAGTCGTACCCACTCCCCCTCGACCAAGGCGCCACTGCGCATACCGGCGCTCACCTGCTGGCCCTGTAGGCATCGTCGACGGCGCGAGCCGAGAGCGACCCCACGACCGAACCGTCCGCCTCGGTGAGCGTATAGACGTCAGCTGGATGTGCGGCCATCGCGCGCAGCAGGGCTGAGCCATGAAGATCGGCTGACAATCGAGGAGCTCCTTCGGGAGGCGGTTGCTGGGTATCAACAATTGAGCGGGCCACAAGCATGTTGATTCGCGACGAACGGCTGGCGTTGCGCAGCGCATCGCTGGCTCCCTGCCAGAGGAACCACCCGACGAGCAAGGCGATCGCGAGGTTGACCCCCAGCCGGTTGTCGCCGTCACGGTTCAGCAGTGCGAACGCGACGACGCCGACGGCTGCGGTTCGGCCGATCCAAGCGGCAATCCGTACGCCCGTCTCCTCGCGTCCGGTGACTTGCCAGATGATCGCGCGGAACACGCGGCCGCCATCGAGTGGCAGACCGGGAAGCATGTTGAAGATGGCGACCAGGATGTTGACGTAGCCGACGGACCAGAGGATGTCCGAGGTCGTGCCGTCCGTCGACCGGGACAGCGACAGCGACGAGACCCCGATGCCGAGCGACGTGAGTGGGCCGGAGATCGAGATCCACAGCTCCTGCCAAGGCGTACGACTCTCGCCCTCGATGAGGGTCTCGCCACCCAGCAGATGCAGGGTGACAGATTGGACCCGCATGCCGAACTGACGCGCGGCAAACACGTGGGCGAGCTCGTGAACAAAGACCGAGACGTACAACGCGATGACGAACACTGCTGCGAGTGCGTACGGATTGGCGTACGACCTGTCATCGAAGCGTGGTGCGAAGAGGGCAATGAGCACAACGCCCATCAGCACGATCGACGGCTTGATGAGCAGATCTACTCCACCTACACGACCGAGACGCCACGTGCCGGCGGGTTTGGGAAGGGGTCGCTCGTTCACTGGCCCAACCTATCGCCTCACCGCGTGGTTCCTGATTTCAGTCAGTGGCCGGGGCTAGCCTGCAGGAATGGACGCACCACAGCTTGAGCTTCACGACGTGACACCGGGTGTCACCGTCCGCAGCTCGCTGTCTCCAAGTCGTGCGGGCGACTTTCTCGCGTGCCCGCTGCGCTATCGACTGCGGGTGATTGATCGGCTGCCCGAGCCCGCGGACGCGGTGATGGTTCGCGGCACCTTGGTGCACGCGGTGCTCGAGGATCTGCTGGCCGAGCCGGCCGAGAGTCGCACGCTCGACCAGGCCGTCAAGCTCTTGCCGACCGAATGGGACAAGCTTCGCGAGGAGGAGCCGCGTCTCGCTGAGCTGTTCACGTCCGAGCAAGCTGCTGACGAGACCGAGTGGCTGGCCTCAGCGATCACCCTGCTCGAGACCTACTTCCGCATGGAGGATCCGCGCTATCTGGGGCCTCACACCCGCGAGGAGAAGATCTCCTTTGAGCACGAGTCCGGGCTGACGTTCGCCGGCATCGTCGACCGCATCGACATTGCGCCAGACGGACGCATTCGCGTCGTCGACTACAAGACCGGCAAGGCCCCCAACCCTCTCTACGAGGACAAGGCGCTGTTCCAGATGAAGTTCTACGCGCTCGTCATCTGGCGCACGCGCGGCATCCTGCCAACGCTGCTGCAGCTCATGTACATCGGCGACGGCTCGTTCCTCACCTATGAGCCGAAGGAAGACGAGCTCCTTGCGACTGAGCGCAAGGTGTTGGCCCTGTGGGATGCCATTGCCACTGCTGTTGAGCGTCGTGACTTCCCCGCCAAGAAGAGCGGGCTGTGCAAGTGGTGCTCCCACCAGGCGATCTGTCCTGAATGGGGCGGCACTCCCCCGCCATTCCCCGAGATCGTGCCGGAAGTCCCGCTCGTTCCTTAGTCGGCTCAGTCAAACAGGGCGCGGAGGGCGTCAGGTGTCACGTACTCCAGGGTCGGCAATTGTGTTCGCCGCGGCGCGTCGGGGACGTTGACGAAGTGCGGGACCACAAGCACCTGACAACCAGCGGCGTTGGCAGAGGTCGCGCCCGTGCCCGAGTCTTCGATGGCCAGGCAGTCGGCTGCATCGACACCGAGTAGCTCGGCCGCCATCAGGTATGGCTCCGGGTGTGGCTTGCCGTTGGTGACGATGTCGCCGGTGACGACGGCAGAGAAGGGAGTCCGCGCGGTGATCGGTTCCGCGATCGATGCGTACGACATCGTCACCAGAGCCTGCGGCGTTCCTTCCGCGTGCACTTCGTGGATGAGCTCGTGCGCACCCGGTCGCCAAGGGATCTCTTCGCGAAGAGCCGTTGCCAGCCGGAGTACGAGGAAGTCGACGATCTCCTCCGCCGACATGTCGGCGTCCAGGCGCTTCTTGATGTAGTGGCCGGACCCGATCAGGGTGTTGCCGACCAGCGCGAGACCGTCCTCCTGGGTCCAGGTCTTGCCGTAGCGCTCGGCGAGCTCGTGCTCGCCTGCCATCCAGAGCGGTTCGCTGTCGATGATCGTTCCGTCGAGGTCCCAGAGAACGGCGGCGTAGGTGCTCACGCGTCCACGGTAGACGTACGCGCCGACGCCGCGTTTCACGGATTGGCTACTGCACAGATCCGTTGACGTGAAGTGGCACAATGGAGGCTCAGTTCGGGATCCCCCGAGGCCCAGGCGAGCCCGCCGCCGGCTGGAGATCCCCAGCATTCCTGCCGATCTTCCACAAGGAGTGCTCGTGTCCAGCACCCAGCACCACCGTCCCGATGCCACCGAGGCTCTGACAGCCCTGCTGCAGAGCCGCATTCTGGTGCTCGACGGAGCGATGGGTACGGCCATCCAGCGGGACCGTCCCGACGAGGCCGGCTACCGCGGCGAGCGGTTCAAGGACTGGCCCAGCGACGTGCAGGGCAACAACGACTTGCTGACGTTGACCGCACCCGAGATCATCGGTGACATCCACCGCGAGTACCTCGAAGCCGGCGCGGACATCATCGAGACCAACACGTTCAACGCCAATGCCGTTTCGCTGTCCGACTACGGCATGGAGGAGTTCTCGTACGAGTTCAACTACGAGTCGGCCAAGCTGGCCCGGGCGATCTGCGACGAGGTCGGCACGGCTGACAAGCCGCGATACGTCGCCGGCGCACTCGGCCCCACCACGCGTACGGCATCCATCTCCCCCGACGTCAACGACCCCAGCGCGCGCAATGTCTCCTACGACCAGCTCGTCGACGCCTACGCGGAAGCCACTCGCGCGCTGCTCGATGGCGGCTCCGATCTGATCTTCATCGAGACAATCTTTGACACGCTCAACGCCAAGGCAGCGATCTCGGCCGTCGAGAAGGTGTTCACCGAGTACGGCCGTCGCTGGCCCATCGTCATCTCCGGCACGATCACGGACGCGTCGGGTCGTACGCTCTCGGGCCAGACCACAGAGGCGTTCTGGCACTCCGTACGCCACTCCAAGCCGTTGCTCGTGGGACTCAACTGCGCACTCGGTGCCAAGGAAATGCGCCCCTACATCTCCGAGATGTCACGCGTCGCTGACACGTTCGTGTCGGCGTACCCGAACGCAGGTCTGCCCAATGCGTTCGGTGAGTACGACGAAGCGCCCGAGGAGACCGCGGCGATCGTCGCGGAGTTCGCCGATGCCGGCTTCGTCAACCTCGTCGGCGGGTGTTGCGGCACGACGCCCGCTCACATCGCGGAGATCGCCAAGCAGGTCGACGGCAAAGCGCCGCGCAGCGTGCCCGAGTCCAAGGAAGCGTTGCGACTGTCGGGCCTGGAGCCGTTCTCGGTCGTCGAGGACACCCTGTTCGTCAATGTCGGCGAGCGCACCAACATCACTGGCTCGGCGCGCTTCCGCAACCTGATCAAGGCCGGCGACTACACCACCGCGCTCGCCGTTGCCCGTCAGCAGGTCGAGGCTGGCGCTCAGGTCATCGACATCAACATGGATGAAGGCATGATCGACGGCGTTGAAGCGATGGATCGCTTCACCAAGCTGATCGCCACCGAGCCCGACATCTGTCGTGTCCCGACGATGATCGACTCCTCCAAGTGGGATGTCATCGAGGCCGGTCTCAAGAACGTCCAGGGCAAGTCGATCGTCAACTCGATCTCGCTGAAGGAAGGCGAGGAGAAGTTCGTACGAGAGGCCGAGCTGTGTCGTACGTACGGCGCCGCTGCCGTCGTCATGGCCTTTGACGAGGAGGGCCAGGCCGACAACTTGGAGCGCCGCAAGCAGATCTGCGAGCGCGCCTACCGGATCCTCGTCGATCAGGTCGGATTCCCGGCCGAGGACATCATCTTCGACCCCAACGTGTTCGCCGTCGCGACGGGCATCGAGGAGCACGCCAACTACGGGCTCGACTTCATCGAGGCGACTCGGTGGATCAAGGAGAACCTGCCTGGTGCCAAGGTGTCGGGCGGTGTCTCGAACGTGTCGTTCTCGTTCCGCGGCAACAATCCCGTACGCGAGGCGATCCATGCGGTGTTCCTGTACCACGCGATTGGCGCTGGAATGGACATGGGAATCGTCAATGCCGGCGCTCTCGAGGTCTATGACGAGGTGCCCGAGCTTCTGCGCGAGCGTATCGAGGACGTCATCCTCAACCGCCGCTCCGACAGCACCGAACGCCTCCTCGAGATCGCCGCAGACTTCGCCGGCGATGGTTCGGTCAAGGAAGTGGCATCCGAGGAATGGCGCTCACTCCCCGTCACTGAGCGCATCACGCACGCCCTGGTCAAGGGCATCGACGAGTTTGCCGAGGAAGACACCGAAGAACTACGCAAGATCATCTCCGAGCGCGGTGGCCGACCGATCGAGGTCATCGAAGGGCCGCTGATGGACGGTATGAACGTCGTCGGCGACCTGTTTGGCGAGGGCAAGATGTTCCTCCCGCAGGTCGTGAAGTCGGCGCGCGTCATGAAGAAGGCCGTCGCCTACCTGTTGCCCTTCATCGAAGCCGAGAAGCAGCCGGGCGATGCCGAACGCACCAACGGCAAGGTCGTCATGGCGACCGTCAAGGGCGATGTCCACGACATCGGCAAGAACATCGTCGGTGTGGTTCTGCAGTGCAACAACTACGACGTCGTCGACCTCGGCGTGATGGTGCCTGCCCAGAAGATCCTCGATGCGGCCAAGGCAGAGGGTGCCGATGTCATCGGCCTTTCTGGTCTGATCACGCCGTCGTTGGACGAGATGGTCAACCTCGCATCGGAGATGGAGCGTCAGGGATTCGACATCCCGCTGCTCATCGGTGGCGCTACGACGTCGCGCGCGCATACAGCCGTGAAGGTCGACCAGAAGTACCACGGCCCGGTGGTCTGGGTGAAGGATGCATCGCGCTCCGTCCCCGTCGTCGCCGCGCTGCTGTCTGACGAGCAGCGACCGAAGCTGCTCGCGGAGACCGCTGCCGACTACGACTCGCTGCGTGAGCGCCACGCTGCTCGCCAAGATGCTCGCTCGCTGCTGTCGATCGCGGCGGCGCGCGAGAACGCGACGCCGATTGACTGGACCGGTTACCAGCCACCACGCCCCCGCATGTTGGCCAAGCAGGCGCGCGACTCGCATACCGACGACTACCACCTGTCCGGTGCGCCGACTCAGTTCGTCAAGACGTTCAGTGACTACTCGCTCGATGAGCTGCGCAAGTACATCGACTGGCAGCCGTTCTTCAACGCCTGGGAGATGAAGGGCAAGTTCCCCGACATCCTCAACAGCCCGACGACGGGTGAAGCCGCTCGCAAGCTGTATGACGACGGCCAGGCCATGCTCGACCGGTTGATCGAGGAGAAGTGGATCCGCGCCAACGGTGTGTTCGGCCTCTTCCCGGCCAGCCAGATCGACAACGACGCGATCGAGGTCTACACAGACGAGTCGCGCACCGAGGTGCTGACGGTCCTCAACCAGCTGCGTCAGCAGGGCGAGCACCGCGAAGGCGTACCCAACCGCTCGCTCGCTGACTTCATCGCGCCCAAGGAGACGGGTCTGCGCGACTACGTCGGCGCGTTCGCTGTGACGGCCGGCGTAGGCATCACCGACAAGATCATGGAGTTCAAGAAGGAGCTCGACGACTACAGTGCGATCCTTCTGGAGTCACTGGCTGATCGTCTTGCCGAAGCGTTCGCCGAGCGCATGCACGAACGCGTACGCAAGGAATTCTGGGCTCACGCTCCGCACGAGGCACTCGACAACGAGGACCTCATCAAGGAGAAGTACGAAGGCATCCGCCCGGCGCCGGGCTATCCCGCCTGCCCTGAGCACACCGAGAAGCAGCGCATCTGGGAGCTCCTGGATGTCGAGGCCAACACCGGTATCGAGCTCACGGAGAGCATGGCGATGTGGCCAGGCGCTGCCGTCAGCGGTCTCTACTTCTCGCATCCGCAGTCGCAGTACTTCGTTGTCGGGCGCATTGGTCGCGACCAGGTCGAGGACTACGCCGAGCGCAAGGGCTGGTCCGTGGACGAGGCCGAGAAGTGGCTCTCCCCCAACCTCGGTTATCGCACAGAGAACGAATAGAGCCGCTGCGCTCGCCTACGCCTTCCTCGCTCTGAGTGCTTGGTTGCTCTTTGACCTCAGAGGCTCCGGTGGTCGGTGACACTTCCGGCCCGCGTTGGTCTTGGCTGCAGATTCACTAGACTTCTGCGCATGAAGCCTCGAAGACCCGATGCCCGCACCACCGACCGAATCGGTGGTGGGCACTGATGGATCAACAGACTCTTCTCAACTTCGGTCTCGTACTTATCTTTGTGCTGATCGGCGGAGTGTTTGCAGCAACAGAGATGGCGCTCGTTTCGCTTCGGCCAAGTCAGCTCGATCGGCTTGAACAGCAAGGTCCGCGCGGTGCGAAGGTCGCATCTCTGGCTCGTGATCCCAATACGTTTCTCGCCGCGGTCCAAATCGGTGTCACAGTGGCCGGGTTCCTTTCGGCTGCGTACGGCGCCTCGACTCTCGCGCCTGATTTTGCGCACGTCTTCACACGGCTCGGGCTCTCGACCAATGCGGCCGAGAACATCGCCCTTGTGTTGATGACACTGCTCATCGCCTACTTGTCGCTGGTGCTCGGCGAGCTCGTGCCCAAACGCTTCGCCCTGCAGAAGTCCGCGGGCCTCGCCACTGTGGTTGCTCCTCCGCTCTCGCGATTCGCGTCGCTCATGCGTCCTGTGATCTGGTTCCTCTCGCTGTCGACGAACGTCGTGGTCCGTCTGCTCCGAGGCAATCCACACGCCACGAATGAGGAGATGAGTGAAGACGAGTTGCGGGACCTCGTGGGCGGCCACGAAGGACTCGAGGACGACGAGCGACGGATCATGCAGGACGTCTTCGCTGCCACCAAGCGAACGGTCAAGGAAGTCATGCAGCCGCGCCATAGCGTTGACTTCCTTTCAGGCTCCGCGAGCCTGGTCGATGCGTCTGCTGCGATCCAGGACCAACCTCACTCCCGCTATCCCGTGACCGGCGCGTCGGTCGATGACGTGCTCGGATTCGTCCACGTACGTGACCTGCTGCAGTCCGAGGCGGATCCCGGCACCCTTGTGGGGACCCTGGTCAGGGACATCCCGGTGTTTCCTGGCACGAACCGGATATTGCCTGCCATGGCGTCGATGCGTCGCGAAGGTGTGCACATTGCGTTGGTCGTCGACGAATACGGTGGAACGGATGGAATCGTGACACTCGAGGACATGGTTGAGGAACTTGTCGGCGAGATCCGAGACGAGTACGACCTGCCGGTCGAGGCAGATGATCTGCGCACTGCCGGACTCTTTGACGGCGGCCTGAACATCGAAGATTTTGCTGAGGCCTCCGGTATCGAACTCACCGACGGCCCGTACGAGACTGTTGCGGGGTTCATCGTCGATCGACTCGGCCGACTGCCCGTCATCGATGACTCTGTTCAGGTTGAGAATGCAACTTTGAGCGTCGCTGGTCTCGATGGGTTCCGCATCTCACAGATCAAGGTGGTTCGCACTGAGGTGGACGAGGCTTGAGCTCTGGCTCCACGCGCGGGGCTAGGCTGGCACGGTGAGTGAGCCGATCGACATACCGCCGCTGAGGGATCCGTGGATGGTCGCGGCATTCGAAGGGTGGAACGACGCGGCTGACGCAGCATCCGGCGCCGTCGATCACCTCATCGAGGAATGGGACGCCGAACTGCTCATCGAGCTCGACCCTGAGGACTACTACGACTTTCAGGTGCACCGTCCGCACGTCACGACTGACGAGGATGACGAACGCATCATCGTGTGGCCGGCTCCTTCGATCTTCCATGCCCGGCCGCGGCGCAGCGACCGCGATGTCCTGCTTCTTCGTGCTCCCGAGCCCAACTTCCGGTGGGGCGCGTTCTGCTCGACTGTCATCGGAGTTGCCAAGCTCGCTGGCGTCAGCGAGCTCATCACCCTTGGCGCGCTTCTCGCAGACTCTCCGCACACTCGCCCAGTGCCGGTGAGCGGGTCGACGTCCGACAAGGCACTGATGGAACGTATGTCTCTCCAACCGTCGCGCTACACCGGCCCGATCGGCATCACGACGGTTCTGAACGACACGGCGGCTCGCGAAGGCATCGCCACGGCGTCGCTGTGGGCCGCAGTTCCCCACTACCTTGCCGAACCTCCATGCCCCAAGGCCACGCTTGCCCTGCTGGGCTCGCTCGAGGACGCTGTCGGCATACCGCTCCCCCAGGGCGTACTCGTCGAAATGACCGATGCCTGGCAGCGCGGAGCAGAAGACCTCGCCTCACGGGACTCCGAGATTGCGGAGTACGTCGAGGCGCTCGAGCAGGAACGCGACACCAGCGACCTGCCAGAGGCAAGCGGCGATGCGATCGCGCGAGAGTTCGAGCGCTATCTCCGCCGCCGTACCGACGACCCGGAGTGAGCTAGAGAAGCACGCCGAGCAGGGCATCGGCTGCTGCACGTGCGGTGGTGCCGGCGTTCTGATCGTCCCCAGATCGTGAGGCCCAGGAGTCGATGGCCGCGAGAGCCGCAGGGGCGTCGAGGTCGTTGGTCATTGCTGCCCTGATCTCGGCGAGCAGGTCTTCGCCGGACGGCCCCGTGGGTCGCTCAACGGCCGTCCGCCAAGCCGCGAGTCGCTTCTCGGCTTCGTCGATCTCGCCACCGAACCATTCCCAGTCACTCCGGTAGTGGTGGGCGAGCAGTGCAAGTCGGATCGCCATCGGATCGCGGCCATCAGCACGGAGCTTGGATACGAGGACCAGGTTGCCCTTGGACTTCGACATCTTCTCGCCCTCAAAGCCGACCATGCCTGCGTGAACGTACGCGCGGGCGAAGGGCTCATGCGTTGCGACAGACGCCTCCGAGGCCGACATCTCGTGGTGCGGGAAGACGAGGTCAGAGCCACCGCCTTGTACGTCGAACGCCGTGCCGAGGTTCTCCAGAGCAATCGCCGCGCACTCGATGTGCCATCCCGGGCGACCGCGGCCGAGGCGGGTGTCCCAGGACGGCTCGCCCGGACGCTCGGCGAGCCACAGGAGGCAATCGAGCGGGTGCTTCTTGCCTGCACGCTCGGGGTCTCCCCCGCGCTCGGGGAAGATTCGCAGCATCGTCTCTTCGTCGAAGCCCGACACTGTGCCGAAGGCTGCATCAGCGTGGACGTCGAAGTACAGGTCGTCGTCCACTCGATAGACGGCGCCAGCCGCATCGAGCTTGTCGATCAGGTCAACCACAATGTCAATCGACTCAACGGCTCCGACATACGCGGCTGGAGCGAGAATGCGGAGCGCCGTCATGTCGTCGCGGAACAGCTGGGTCTCTCGTTCTGCGAGCTCGACCCAGTCGACGCCAGTGGCTGTCGCGCGCTCCAGTAGCGGGTCGTCAACATCGGTGACGTTCTGGGTGTACGTGACGTCGAGCCCACGATCGAGCCACACGCGTTGCAGCAGATCGAAGGCCAGGTAGGTCGATGCGTGGCCCAGATGAGTCGCGTCGTACGGCGTGATTCCGCAAACGTACAAGCGCGCGCTGCTCTCTGGGTCGCTGGCGGCGAGGCCCTTGTTCGCGGTGTCGTGGATCTGGACGGCCGGACCGTGCCCGAACCCGAGATCGCCGAGAGACGGGACCGCGGGTGACGTCCAGCTACGCATGGGTCGAGCGTATCGGGAGGGCGCACACGGCATGTCTGCGGCTTGACCGCGATGAGCGGGTTCAGAATGACGACGTGATCATTGACTGCGCCGTCTACCGGAACGGTGTCCGCGAATCCACCGAGCACGACACCGAGTCGCTCGAAGCTGCGCTCGCAGGCCTGGGCAAAGATGACTTCCTGTGGATCGGCATCGGGAATCCTCAGACGTTCGAGCTCGAACGTGTCGCAGCGACGCTCGGCCTTCACCCGCTCGCGGTGGAGGACGCGCTGGAGGCGCACCAGCGACCGAAAGTCGAGAGGTACACCGATCACCTGTTCATGTCGCTGCGCACTGTCCGCTACAGCGACGACGACATCACGACTCACGAGGTCAACATCTTCATGGGCGCAAACTTCCTGCTCACAGTCCGCCGCGGCGGACCAGATCTCAGAAACGCCCGCAAGGCTGCGGAGAGCAGGATCGAGCCAATGTCCCACGGCCCTACGGCTGCATTGCATGCCGTGGTCGACTCAATTGTGGACGGGTATGAGGACGTCGCTGCGGAGCTTGAGACGGACGTCGAAGAGGTCGAGACGTCCGTGTTCTCCAATAGGCCGTCAAGCGACTCAACCCGCATCTATCGCCTGAAGCGCGAGACGCTTGAGTTCCGACGGGCAGTCATGCCCCTGCGCGACCCGGTCGAACGGTTCGCGACGGGGTCGATGCCTGAGGATTCACGCCCGTACTTTCGCGACATCGCCGATCATCTGGCCCGGGCGGCTGATGCCATCGACACCATCGACAAGCTGCTCGACAACGCCCTCAACGCCCACTTGGCGCAGCTGAGCGTCCAGCAGAACGCCGACATGCGCAAGTTGACCGCGGGCGCCACGATCTTCGCCGTGCCGACCGCGATCGCCGGAATCTATGGCATGAACTTCGAGCACATGCCCGAGCTCAAGTGGACTCTTGGCTATCCCCTGGTCATCGCTGTCACCGCTGGCATATGCGGCTACATCTACTGGCGTTTCAAGCGCTCCGGCTGGCTCTAGCCGACGGTGGTGCTGGCACCGATGACGCCTGCGGCAACGAGGACGAGGACCAGCGTGCCGAGCGCAATGCGATAGGCCACGAACGGCGCGTACGAACGCGTACTCACGTACTTGAGCAGCCAGTGGATGACGGCGAGGCCGACGACGAACGAGACAACGGTTCCGACGATGGTTGGGCCGACTCCGTACGCGTTCTCGCCTCCGATGTCCTTCAGCTTGAAGATGCCCGCGCCGACCACGGCCGGGATCGCGAGGAGGAACGCGTAGCGCGTTGCAGCAGCGCGCTCATATCCCAGGAACAAGCCCATGCTGATCGTGGCGCCTGAACGAGAGACACCAGGAACCAACGCGCCGGCTTGGGCGAAGCCGAGCAGGATGGCGTGACGCATCGTGAGCTGTTCGATGGGGCGACTCTTTCGACCCACCCGCTCGGCGATGCCGAGCACGATGCCCAGCACGACCAAGGTGCTGCCGATGACCCACAGATTGCGGAACTCGCGGTCGATCAGGTCCTGGAGTGCGATGCCGAGGGCAACTATCGGCATCGAGCCGATGATGATGAACCAGCCCATCCGCCACTCGGGCGCTTCACGGGCGACACGTGAGAAGACTCCACGTACCCAGCCCGACCCGATGGTCCAGATGTCCTTCCAGAAGTACAGGACGACGGCCAGCTCCGTGCCGATCTGGATCACCGCCGTGTATGCCGCGCCGGGATCGTCCCACCCGAAGAACTTCGGGAAGATCGCTAGATGTGCGCTGCTGGAGATGGGAAGGAATTCGGTCAGGCCCTGAATGACACCCAGAACCACGGCACGGAGAAAGTCCACCGTGCGAGCCTACCGGCGACTCAAGCGCTCCCGGACTAGCGTTGCGTGCATGCAGTATCGCCGCGTTGGTCGCTCGGGCCTCGAGGTCTCGCGGCTCGCCCTCGGCACGATGTCGTGGGGTGCTGCGGTCGACGCGTACGAGGCTGAGGACCAGCTCAAGACCTTCCTCGATGCCGGCGGCACCCTGGTTGACACCGCGCCGATCTATGGCGACGGCAACTGCGAGGAACTGCTCGGCACCCTGCTTGCCAAGACCGGCGTACGCGATCGGATCGTGCTTGCAGGCAAGGCTGCGCTGGTTCATCGCAACGGCGAGGTCGAACGCGATGCGTCCCGCAAGACGCTGCTCGAACAGCTGGACTTGTCGCTCAGGCAGCTCGGCACAGATCACCTCGACCTGTGGCAGATCCATCGGTGGGACGAGCGCACACCGATCGAGGAGACGCTTGCGACACTCGAGCAGGTTGTTCGCAGCGGCAAGGTCACATATGTCGGCATCTCCAACTTCACCGGCTGGCAGACCTCCTTGGCTCACACGTGGCTGGCCGGTCGACCGGATGCCCTGCCGATCATCAGCACCCAGATGGAGTACTCGCTGCTGCATCGCGAACCCGAGGCCGAAGTGTTCGCCGCGGCTGAGCACCACGGGATGGGAATCCTCGCGTGGTCGCCCCTGGGACGCGGCGTGCTCACCGGCAAGTACCGGGCGGGCATTCCTGCCGACTCGCGTGCTGCCGATCCCGGGTGGGGCGACTTCGTCTCGCGCTACCTCACACCAGCCAAGTCGGCAGTCGTCGAAGCTGCAGCGCGCGCCTCAGAAGGCCTCGGCGTCACCGTTGCTCACGTCTCGCTGTCCTGGCTGCTGGCCCGGCCGGGCGTTGCCTCGGCCATCGTCGGTGCGCGTACGACGGCGCAGTTGCAAGAAAGCCTCGCCTCTGAGGAGCTCGAGCTTCCACCGGAGATCGTTCAGGCTCTCGACGACGTGTCGGGAGTCTCTCGCTAGTCACATTGATGGGAAGGGCACAGATGATCGAGTACGAGTTCTGGAACCTGACGATCCCGCGCACGCAGTCACGCCAGGCGGTGTGTCGCCTGCTGACCGACGCGGCGGAGTATCACGGCTGGGAGCTCGACCGATTGCGCAAGGACGGCGCAGGCGAACGAACGATCGTACTGCGCCGCAAGATCATGCGCATGCGCAGCACCCTCTAGATCAGGTTCAGGCCCTAAACCAGATCCAAGAAGGCGTCGAACACCCTCGAACCGAACTCGAGCGCGTCGACAGGCACTCGCTCGTCGACACCGTGGAACAGTGCCGTGAAGTCGAGGTCACCTGGCAGGCGCAGCGGCGTGAATCCGTATGACGTGATGCCGAGCTTGTGCCAGGCCTTGGCATCGGTGCCACCTGACATCAGGAATGGGGCGATGTGCGCCTCGGGGTCCTGACTGTGGAGAGCGACAGTCATGGCATCGACCAGGTCGCCTTCAAACGCATACTCCAGTGCCGCATCAGTGATATAGGGCTCCACGGTGATCGAGTCACCGACGAGTCCCTGGACGGTCGGGATGAACGAGTCAGCGTGGCCTGGCAGGTAGCGGCCGTCGACGTACGCGACGGCTTCGCCCGGGATCACGTTGTGCTTGTAGCCCGCCTGCAGCATGGTCGCGTTGGTCGTGTTGCGGATGCCGGCGCCGATCATGCGGATGGCAGGGCCGAAGTGCTCAAGCAGCTCGTCGGGGGTGCCGTCGGTGCCGGTCAGCTCACGAACCTTGGTGAGCAGGAGCTCCATCGACGGACCGGGCTCGGCCGGCCAGTCGTGTGCTCCCAGAGCGAGCAGCCCGCTGGCGAGGTGAGTGATGGCGTTGTCGGCGTTGCGCATCGAGCCATGGCCGGCAGTGCCACGTGAGCGCAGCCGCATCCAGGCGATGCCCTTCTCACCGGTCTCGATCAGGTAGAGGCGCTGACCACCGATCTCGGTGGAGAACCCTCCCACCTCGCCGATTGCCTCGGTGCAGCCCTCGAACAATCCGGGATGCTCCTCGACGAGCCAGTGCGCACCGAGGACTCCCCCGGCTTCCTCATCGGCCGTGAACACCAGAGTGATCGGACGGTCAGGAATTGCACCAGCGCGCTGACGGGCGCGTACGACCGACAGCAGCATCGCGTCAAAATCCTTCATGTCGACCGCACCTCTGCCGAACAGATAGCCATCGACAACTTCCGCTGCGAACGGGTCGACCGACCAGTCGTCGGCCTGTGCCGGTACGACGTCAAGGTGCCCATGGATCAGCAGACCGGGCTTGGGTGAGTCCTGGTTGCCCCAACGCGCGACGAGGCTGGCGCGGCCGGATTCGGACTCGAAGATCTCAGATTCAATCCCCACCTCAGCGAGGGAGGCTGCGACGTACTCGGCGGCCTTGCGCTCCCCCGGACCGGAGTCATCACCGAAGTTCGAGGTGTCGATCCTGATCAGATCTCGACAGATCTCGAGTACTTCAGTTTCCGGTGTGTGCCCCATACGTTGATCCTACGTCCGTCACACGACCATCGGGAGGTCACGCATGAGCCGACTCATCCTTGCCATGACGACATCGTTGGATGGCTTCGCCACCGGCCCAGACATCAGCATTGAAGACGCCATGGGCGTTGGAGGTGAAGCTCTTCACGAGTGGATTTTCGGCGACGATCCGACCGACAAACGCGTTGCCAAAAGCCTGTCTGCTGGAGTCGGTGCCTGCATCGTGGGCCGCACGATGCACGACCTCGGCGTCCCCCACTGGGAAGACGTGCCCTACCCGCTGCCCACCGTGGTGCTGACGCATGAAGAGCTGCCTGACCGGCAGATGAAGAGTGATGCGTTCAGGTACGTGTCGGGCATCCCGGCGGCGGTCGAGCGCGCCAAGGAGCTTGCCGGGGAGCAGGACGTGCTCGTGATGGGTGGCTCGAACATCGCCCAGCAGTTCGTCAATGCGGGGCTGATCGACGAGATCCGGCTCAGCATCGCCCACATCTTGCTGGGTGACGGCGTACGTCTCTTCGACCAGCTGGCAGTGACGCCAGGGCTGGAGACGGTGTCCTCGGAGTCGAGTGCGTTGGCCACCCACCTGGTGCTGCGGACAATCCCCTAGCCGAGCAGCCCATCGATCACCCCGCTGAAGAGCTTGGCGCTGGACAGGCGTACGAACCAGTCGAACAGACGTGGCACTCCGGTCACCCTGATCTCTTCACGCCAGGTGACCCGGCTCCCCTCGCCGTGTGCCTCGACCGAGAGCTCAGCCCATCCCTTGACGACTCGACCACGCTTCTCGAGTCGGCAGAATGACGGCTCGTTCCAGGTCACCACGTCCATCGGATCATCGAATCCAATCGGTCCGACGCCCGTACGCGCGAGGAATCCGTCAGGTGTTCGCGTCACCTTGGTCAGCGGCACGAACCGGCCGTGAGCAGGCCAATCGGTGACTCGGCGCCACGCCTCATCAGGGCTGAGGCGTACCTCGCGGACGATCTCGATCTGGGCCACGGCACGATGGTATGCATGCGCACCATGCCGTTCACCTCGATCGACGACGTCAAGGCCAAG
>NZ_JAKFEL010000235.1:0-22043 GCF_036675695.1 Aeromicrobium sp. | reverse complement strand
CGGACGCATCGCGACGAGAGGGGAACTGATGGCCGCCATGAAGCCACGGACCGGAGACGGCCCGATGGAGGTCACCAAGGAGGGACGCTGCATCGTCATGCGCGTTCCACTCGAAGGCGGCGGGCGCCTCGTCGTCGAGCTCAACAACGAAGAGGCTGAAACCCTCGGCGACGCACTCAAAGCTGTCTGATGTTCGGCTTGACCGTTCGATGGTCACTGCAGGACGCTCCGAAGGGCACGCTCAAGGCTCTTCGCTCGTACGTTGAGGACGAGTCGTACGCCAGATTCGCTGGTCTAGAGGGCCTGAGGGTCAAGACGTGGCGCGCCCGCAAGGGTGAGTGGTTCGAGGGTTCGTACGTGTTCGTCTCGGACGAGGCGCGAGCGAAGTTCCAAAAGGACTTCGAAGACCACGCCGGCAAGTCGCCCGGCTCCAAGATTGTTGGCCACAAGCCGATCCTGATCGAGGCATGCGAGATCGTCGCTGTCGTACGCGGCCCGGCGGGCTTCCGCTCGTCTTCGCATTTCGAGCACTCCAGGGACGACGACTAGCCAGTCGGCGGCACGAAGACCCACGGGTCTCGCGGCAGTGATGCCGGGTCGTACTCATCGAGCAGCTCGGCCATGGTCGAGCCAGCGAGACCGAGTGACTCCGCGATCAGCGCCATCGCATCGACGCCAAGCTCCTGTAGCTGTTCGTAGGTGACCGCTCCGTCACGCTTGGCGAGGCGCTGCCCGTCAGCGTTGACCGCCACAGGCACGTGGACGTACGTAGGCGGCTCGGCACCGAGCAGGGTGGCGAGGTAAGCCTGTCGCGGCGCTGACGGCAACAGGTCCTCCCCACGCACCACCTGATCGACGCCCTGATGAGAGTCGTCGATCACGACAGCGAGGTTGTAGGCCACCACGCCGTCCCCGCGACGCAGAACAAAGTCGTCGACCACGCCCTCGTACTGGCCGTGCAGCTCGTCCTGGACTGTGAAGTCCGAGATGCCGCTCCGAAGTCGCAGCGCGGCTGGGCGCACGGCGGCTTGAGCTGATCGTTCGGAGTCGCTCAAGTTGCGGCAGGTGCCGCGGTAGATGCCCGGCGGTTCGTGCGGGGCGGAAGGAGCGTCGAGAATCTCGCGGCGAGTGCAGAAGCACTCGTAGACGAGATCGCGTCCTGCCAGCGACGCGAGAGCGGCGTCATATAGCCGTGCCCGCTCAGACTGACGCACCACCGGACCATCCCAGTCCAACCCCAGCGCCGCGAGGTCAGCGAGCTGTCGTTGCTCAGCTCCGGGCTTGACGCGGTCGAGATCCTCGATCCGGACCAGGAACGCACGATCGGTTCGGCGAGCGTGCAGCCAGGCAAGCACGGCTGTCCGAAGGTTGCCGACATGCAGATCACCCGAGGGGGACGGGGCGAATCGTCCGGCGGTCATGTCGTGCTCGGCAGAGTCAGATGAGCTGAGCTGCCAGGAGTCCGTCGCCGAGGGGCAGGAGGACGCTGCGCAGGTTCTCGTCATTGGCAACGCGCTGGAGCAGGTCGCGGATTGCGGTCGTCTCGGGGTCGCGCTGCGCCGGATCCGCAACGCGGTCGTGCCAGAGGGCGTTGTCGAACACGATCACGCCACCCGGACGTGCGAGGCGAAGCGCCTGGTCGAGGTATTCGCCGTACTCGACCTTGTCGCCGTCGAGGAACACCAGGTCGTAGCCCGCGTCAGTCAGTCGAGGCATGACCTCGAGTCCGGCGCCGGCGATCAACCTGAACCGCTGCGGCGCAAAGCCCGCCTCGGAGAACGTCTCGCGCGCCAGCCGCTGGTTCTCGGCCTCAAGGTCGACCGAGGTCAGTACGCCGTCGGGCTGCATACCGCGCAGGAGGCACAGGCCGGAAACACCGGTGCCGGTGCCGATCTCGACGATCGACTTGGCGTTGATCGCCGAGGCAAGGAACGTCAATGCGGCTCCGCCACCTGAGCCGATCGGCGAGACGCCGACCTCTTCCGCACGCCCTCGGGCTGCCGCGAGGTGGTCGTCCTCGGGGTTGTAGTCCTCGGCGTAGGCCAGGCTTGCTGCGGTGGTGATGGTCGGCTCCTTGGGTGGTGGTTGGGACCAGAGTAGTCGCGTGAGGTCCGCGGTATGGGGAGGCTGCACATGAGACTTGCGGGGAACAGTCAGGTGGTTCTGTGCGTTCTCTCAGGTGAAGGGTCAACGATCAATGCATGACTCTGCTTCGTAGGGAAGAAGAAGACGTGACAACGGCAACGCTCGAGTGGGACGAAATCGTGGCGGAGCACTCCGCGCGCGTCTACAGGCTTGCCTACCGCCTGACCGGCAATCGTCAGGACGCCGAAGACCTCACGCAGGACGTGTTCATCCGCGTCTTCCGTTCGCTCGACACGTACGAGCCCGGCAACTTCCCAGGCTGGTTGCACCGCATCACGACCAACCTGTTCCTCGATCGCGTACGCCGCAAGTCGCGTCTGCGCATGGATGGGTTCTACGAAGGTGCCGAGGACAAGCTGCTCAGCGCTGAGATCCTGCCCGAGTCCGCCGTTCACGATGCCAACTTCGACCCTGACATCGAGGCCGCGCTGGCGTCGCTGTCCGACGAGTTCCGCGTTGCCGTCGTGCTGTGCGATGTCGAAGGTCTGTCATACGAGGAGATCGCAGACGTGCTCGGCATCAAGCTCGGCACCGTACGTTCGCGCATCCACCGTGGTCGTACGCAGCTCCGCGCTGCCCTCGCACACCGCGCTCCCCGCAAGGGCCGCACCCGATTCGTAGGACCCCTCGGAGTCTGATGGCACACCTCGGAGCCGACGTCGCAGCGTACGTGGACGCACAGCTGTCCCCAGACGCCATGCGAGCGGCTTCGCGCCACCTCGAGGACTGCAGGGCGTGCGACAAGGCTGTTCGTCAGCAACGACTCCTGAAGTCACGCATGAGCACGGTTGCGGCTCCTGAGCCGCCCGCCGAGCTGCTCGCGTCTCTCGCCGGACTTGCCGCCCAGCCACCACATCACCAGACGTGGTGGGAGCGCCTGCGTCACTCCGTTCCATTCCGTGCTGGCATTGTCGTCGCCGGCGCATCGATCGCGGTCATGGTCGCCGCGTACGCGGTGGGTGGCGCTGATGACAACACGGTCGGCGACAAGGTCGCTCCGCCATTTGACCGCTATGCCGCCGACTTCTATGGCGCAGCAGCCGTCCAGGTCGGTGCAACAATCAGCGACACCAAGCTCGAGGATCTTGACCACGACGGATGGCCGTGCAAGGAAACACTCGCGGGTGATCTCGACCGTACGTCCGGCACCTGGGCCGACGACGCTGTGGCGCTGAGCTATTCCAACGGCACCTCCAAGCTCAATCTGTTTGAGCAGACCGGCGTGCTCGACCACGGGAGTCTCGACGGATTCGAGCCGTCAACACTGGGCGAGTCAGACGTCTGGATCCGTGACGGATCGCCCATGCTCGTGACGTGGGACTACGACGGAGTCGTCTACACGATCGTCACGGACGCCGACCACAGTCGCGTGGCGCGAGCGGTCAGCGAGCTGCCTCGCGGTTCCGGTTCCGAAAGCCCGGTGGACCGAGTCGGTGACGGACTCAACCGGATGACCGCCTGGCTGGCCGCAGCCTAGGTCGACTCGGGGTCGTACGGGGGAGCCTCACCTGGACGCAGGATGCGCGTCTCCTTTACGGCAGCCGGCGTTGTGTCGCCGAGTCCGCCGTCCTCGAGGAAGGTCTTGCGAACGACCTCGCGGGGATCGAGGTCCTTCAGGCTCAGCCCCGAGAAGTCCTCGCCCATCTCCCGGCCGAGATCGTTCTTGGCGTTGTCGGCCATCTGGCGCACGGTGCGTACGAATCCGCCGAACTGCCGGGCAAGCTCGGGAAGCTTGTCAGGTCCAAAGACGATCATGGCGACCATGGCGATGACCAACATCTCCGGTACGCCGATGCCGAACATGTGAACCCCTAGAGGCGGCCGGCGGGCGCCAAGCCGAGCTGCATACCGGCGAGACCGCGGGAACGGCCGCTGAGCTGGTCGGCGATGCCCTGCAGGATCTTGGCGGCCTCGGAGTCAGGGTTCGTAGCGATGATCGGCTCGCCTGAGTCGCCGCCTTCGCGCAACTTCTCCTCGAGAGGCACCTGGCCGAGCACGGGCACGTCGTAGCCGAACCGTGCGGTCAACGTCTCAGCAACCGCAGTAGCGCCACCGGAGCCGAAGATCTCCATGCGCTCGCCGCTGGGGAGCTGGAAGTAGGACATGTTCTCGACAATGCCGACAACCCGCTGGTGCATCATCGACGCCATGGTCCCGGCGCGCTCGGCGACGGAGGCTGCGGCTGGCTGCGGAGTGGTCACGACGAGCACCTCAGCGTTGGGAAGGTGCTGGCCAAGGCTGATCGCCACGTCACCCGTACCGGGCGGAAGGTCGAGCAGGAGTACGTCAAGGTCGCCCCAATAGACGTCGCTCAGCATCTGCAGGAGTGCGCGGTCGAGCATCGGGCCGCGCCAGGCGACAACTTGGTTCTTGTTGGGCTTGAGCATGCCAATGCTGATGACCTTCATGCCCTTGACCGGAACGGGCATGATCATGTCTTCGACCTGGGTCGGGCGGAGGTCGCCGACGCCGAGCATGTCGGGGATCGAGTGACCGTAGATGTCGGCGTCGATGATGCCGACCTTGAGGCCGCGGTTGGCCATGGCCAGCCCGAGGTTGACGGTGACGGTCGACTTGCCGACGCCACCCTTGCCCGAGGCGATGGCGAAGACCTTGGTGAGCGAGCCGACCTGAGCGAACGGAACTTCACGCTCGGTGTGGCCGCCGCGCAGCATCTGCTGCATGCTCTTGCGCTGCTCGTCGTTCATGACGCCCATGTCGACGACAACGTTGACGTCGGGGGCGACGGTGAGAACGGCTGCGGTGATGTCGCGGTTGAGTGTGTCCTTGAGCGGGCAGCCGGAGACTGTCAGGAGAAGTCGTACGGTGATCTCGTTGTCACCGATGGTGATGCCGTCAACCATGCCGAGGTCAGTGATCGGACGCTTGATCTCAGGGTCGTTGACGGTGCTCAGGGCCTCGCGGACCTGTTCTTCAGTGACGGCTGCCATGCCCCCATCGTACGTGGGAGGTCGCGGCGAGGAGGGTGAGTGTGGCCTAACTGGCCTTCCTGAAAGACTCGACGCGTGGGACACCTTGACCTCAACGCCGTCGGCTACACGCTCGCCGACGGCCGACCCCTGCTCCGGGATGTCAGCCTGCGGGTCGGTGAAGGAGCCAAGGTTGCGCTGATCGGCCCCAACGGCAGCGGCAAGACGACGCTCACGCGAATCGCGACGGGCGATCTTGACGCGCACGAAGGTGCCGTGACGATCACGGGTGGTCTCGGCGTGATGCGCCAGTTCATTGGCTCGGTACGTGACGAGTCGACCGTACGAGATCTGCTGATCTCGGTGGCTCCCAAGGCGATCCGTGATGCTGCGATGGAGGTGGAGCGCACCGAGCTGCTGATGATGGAGCGCGATGACGAAGCCGACCAGCTCGCGTACGCGCAGGCGCTCGTCGACTGGGGTGACGCTGGGGGATACGACTACGAGGCGACGTGGGACATGTGCACCGTGTCGGCGCTCGGAGTGCCGTTCCAGAAGGCGCAGTGGCGTCAGGTCACGACGTTGTCAGGCGGCGAGCAGAAGCGTCTGGTGCTGGAGGCGTTGCTGAGAGGTCCTGAGCAGGTGCTTCTGCTGGACGAGCCGGACAACTATCTCGACGTGCCGGCGAAGCGATGGCTGGAGGACCAGCTCATCGAGTCACCCAAGACCGTGCTGTTCGTCAGCCACGACCGCGAGCTGATCGAACGTGTTGCGAGCCGAATCGCGACCTTGGAGCCTGGCGTTGCCGGAAGCACGCTGTGGGTGCACCCTGGCCGATTCTCGACGTACCACCAAGCGCGAATCGACCGGAACAACAGGCTCGAGGAGCTGCGAGCCCGCTGGGACGAGGAGCGAGCCAAACTCAAGACGCTCGTGCTGATGTATCGGCAGAAGGCTGCGTACAACTCCGACATGGCTTCGCGTCTGCAGGCGGCGGTGACTCGGCTCGATCGGTTCGAGCGTGCCGGGCCGCCCGAGGCGCTCCCGCTGCCGCAGAACCTGCGGATGAAGCTCGACGGCGGTCGTACGGCCAAGCGCGCGATCATCGCTGATCAGGTGGAGCTCACGGGGCTGATGCAGCCGTTCGATCTTGAGATCTGGTTCGGCGAGCGCGTTGCCGTGCTGGGGTCGAATGGTTCGGGTAAGTCGCACTTCCTTCGGCTGCTTGCTGCGGGTGGGTCGCGCCCTGATCTGGAGCACGAGCCGGTCGGCGACGTCGTACCTTCACCGGTCGCGCATACCGGCATAGCCCGGCTCGGATCGCGCGTACGTCCCGGCTGGTTCGCGCAGACCCACGAGCACCCGTCGCTGATGGGTCGCACGTTGCTCGAGATCCTGCATCACGGCGATGGGCATAGGAAGGGCATGGGCCACGAAGGCTCGGCCAAGGCGCTGGATCGGTACGGACTGGCCAAGGCTGGCGATCAGGTCTTTGAGCAGCTCTCGGGTGGTCAGCAGGCACGTCTGCAGATCCTGCTGCTTGAGCTTTCGAATGCGACGCTGCTGCTGCTCGACGAGCCGACCGACAACCTCGACCTCGAGTCGGCTGAGGCGTTGGAAGATGCGCTGGCGACGTTCGAGGGGACGGTCGTCGCGGTCACGCATGATCGGTGGTTTGCTCGTGGCTTTGACCGTTTCCTGGTGTTTGGCGCCGACGGCCAGGTCTACGAGTCGGACGAACCCATATGGGACGAGTCCCGCGTCGCACGGAAACGCTAAAGTTCGCTCAATTCGGCTTGCGTGACTTCGTGGCTGGGCAGGCGGGCATAGAGGAGATTGAGGGCTCGTTCGAGCTGGCAATCCCGCCCTATCTGACGGTCGTACCCAACTGTTTCACAATCGCACGTTCATCGCGAGTTATCCACAGGAAATAACTCTAATTCCAGCGAAATAGTTGTGACTTCGGTCTTGAACTCTGTCGGTCATTCTGGATAGAATCGAACATATGTTCCCATAGTTGACCGGGGGGGTCCTGATGCTGATTGAGCAGCTGTCGTCGTTGACAGATGACCTCGCCGCGTTCGAGGCCTGGACGCTCACTGGATCTGAGGTTCGTGAGTCGGCGGTCGCCATGCAGAAGGCCCGCACAAGCTTGGATGCAGCGTTGGCTCGAATGGCTGGTGCTGCTGAGGACATGGGACTGGCGAAGGATGACGGCGCGACCTCAACCACAGCGTGGTTGGCTGACCTGACGGGAATCTCGAAGGGTGAGTCGGCCAAGCTGGTCGGTCTCTCGCGAGTCACCACCGATCTCACGGGTGCTGCGTGGACGCGCGGTGACGTGACCACAGATCAAGCCAGCGTGATCATGAAAGCCATCGACACCCTGCCCGAATGGGTTGGTGACGCTGAACGTGCGGACGCCGAGGTGCACCTCATTGCTTTGGCTGGCGAGCACAACCTTGACGATCTGAGGCGTCTGGCCAACCACGTCCTGGAGGTCATCGACCCCGACGGTGCTGATGAGATCCTCGGCAAGCAGCTCCAGGCTGAAGAACAACGCGCCTGGGACGCCACCCGGTTCTCCACGCGTCGCTGTGGTGACGGCACCACCGACGGCAAGTTCAAGCTTCCCGACGCTGACGCCGACGTCCTTCAGGCCGCGATCGAAGGGATCATCGCCCCACGCCGTGCAAACTTCAACGAAACCCGCCACGGTGTCGATGACTTCAACGCACTGCCTCGCGATCAGCGGATGGGTCTGGCTTTCACCGAGCTGATCAACCATCTCCCGACCGAAGCGCTCCCCAAAGCTGGTGGACTCGCCGCAACAGTGGCTGTCATGGTCAACATTGACGACCTCCGCACCGGCCGAGGCATTGCCACCAACACCTCAGGCACCACCATCTCCGCGACCAAGGCCCAGCGGCTGGCCTGCAACGCCCACCTGGTCGCGTTGTATCTCGATTCGCCGTCGCGGGTCCTCGACCACGGCATGGCCAAGCGACTCTTCGACCGCCACCAGCGACTCGCCCTCGCCGTGCGCGATCGCGGCTGCGTCTGGCCCGGCTGCGACCGCCCACCCGCCTGGTGCGAAGCCCACCACCTCGACTTCTGGTCCGAACATGGCCCCACCGACCTCACCAACGCAGCCCTGTTCTGCCACTTTCACCACTTCCTCCTCCACGAAGGCGAGTGGGTCGCTCTCATGGCCGCCGACGGTGTCGTCGAAGTCATCCCGCCGCGAAGGGTCGACCCAGACCAAATCCCCAGACGCCACGCGCGATTCACCAAACAACAACCCCGTGCCGCCTGACAGGCGGTCAGTGGGTGAACACAAGCGGGCTTGGCGGCATAGCGCGCCGTCACTGCCAATAGATGAAGTGCACAACCTCAAGCAGGAACAAGACTGCATAGGTCGTAAGTGTGATCGCAACGACGAGACCGATTCTTCGCAACAACGGATGAGCGCGCCGGAAGATTAGGAGTGCACCAAACATCGCGGGTACCCCGAACGCTGGTGCCGACAGGGCGAACACCGTGAAGACCAGGACGAACCAGACCGAAACCGCCCAAGGGCTTGAGCTGACCGCCCAACGAGGCCGAACCTCTGGCTGGACTGATTGCATCATGAGGGAAGCATAGGGCGGTCTAGCTGTGTGGAGACCTCGAACTCACGACTAGGTGTCTTGGGAGTTTGCGGGCTTGGCAGGACACGCCCTTTTGCGAATACGATCCCGCCATGAGCCGCGACATCTTCGTGCAGGACATTCCAGCCTCGGTACGGTCCGTTGATGAAATACCCGAGGACTGGATGCCGAGTCCGCTCGCGTTCACAGCAGCGGCCGTGATCGACTCGGCCAAAGTCCACTCAGCGGGAGTGGACGATTCCGATCCCTCATGGATCCGAATCACTGAACAGGGCCTAGACATCGAACTGAGCCTCGCGGACGAAACGCCACTGATGAGTTTTGCCATCCACGACAGGTCTTCCGACCGACCGGCGAGCGATCGCTTCATCGCCGGGATCCTCGCTGATTTGGGAGCACGGGCATTCGACCCCGAGGGATCAGACTCGGGCATTTTTGAGGCAAGCGACTCCTCGCCCCACTAGGTGTATTGGGAGTTTGCGGGCTTGGCCAGCAGGACTCGCGATGGCGAACAACGCCGTGGACCTGTTAAGACCCGTCTCTAGTCCTGCCGTTTGAACCGGGCCGAGGCGACGGACCACACGAGAGACGCGACGCTCACTACGATCAAGGCGGCAATTCCGAAGATCGCCGCACTCCCCACACCTTGGACGAGGCCTGTGAATACCTTGCTGCCTACGGACCCAGTCCCGGAGGAGTTCAACAGGACACCCATCAGCCCGCCGATCGCGCTAGCAAGACCGCAGATCGTAAGGGTGACAATCACGGAGGTCTCCCACCGCTTGCCCGGTTCCTCCCGTGGCACCTGAGACATGGTTCCTAACCTCTCCTCGCCTTGGCCGGCTGCCTCTAGTTCTTGGGCGGGGGCTTCTTGGCGGCCTTCTTGGGCTTGGCTGGCTCGTCGACCGGCTCGGGCTCGGGCTTGTCCTCGAGGTCGGAGAGCAGACCGCGGAGCTCACTGCGCAGGAAGTCGCGGGTGGCAACCTCACCAAGGCCGAGACGCAGGCTGGCGACCTCGCGGGCGAGGAACTCCATGTCGGCGTGCGATTGGGCGTTGGACTCGCGGTCCTGCTCCTGCGTGACTCGGTCGCGAGCCTCCTGGCGGTTCTGCGCCAGAAGGATCAGCGGAGCCGCGTATGACGCCTGCAGAGAAAGGACCAGCGTCAGGAAGATGAACGGGTAGTCATCCCAGCGGTCCCGCTCGGGGCCCCAGGGGCAGTTCCAGACCAGCCAGACCGCGACGAAGATCGTCATGTAGGTGAGGAAGCGGGCCGTTCCCAGGAAGCGCGCGAAGGTCTCGGCGAAACGGCCAAAGCGTTCGGGATCGGAGTCGCGGCGTCGGCGGAGCGATCGTCGCACCTCGCGGGGTTGATCGAGGCGTGCGCGGTCAGCCATGCGTGACCACCTCCGACTCGGTCTGGGCGGCGTCGTCCTGCTCGCGCCAGCCTTCGGGCAGCAAGTGGTCGAGCACGTCGTCGATGGTCACCGCCCCGAGCAGGTGTGCGTTCTCGTCGACGACGGGAAGCGCAACGAGGTTGTAGGCAGCGAGCAGGTTGGCAACGTGCTCGAGCGATGCGTCCGGACGCGGCCAGTCGATGTCGTTGTCCATGATCGCGCCGACCAGCGTCGACGGTGGCTCACGCAATAGGGCCTGGAAGTGCACGACACCCAGGAAGCGACCGGTCGGCGTCTCGAGCGGCGAGCGGCACACGTAGATCATGGCGGCCAGGGCCGGGATGATCTCGGGCTCGCGGAGTCGGGCCAACGCCTCGGCGAGGGTGGCGTCGGGCGGGAGTACGACCGGCTCGGTAGTCATCATGCCGCCGGCGGTGCGCTCTTCGTACGTGAGGAGGCGGCGCACGTCTTCAGCATCTTCGGGTTGCATCAGCGCGAGCAGGCTCTCCGCGCTCTGCGGTGAGAGCTCGCCGAGGAGGTCGGCCGCGTCGTCGGGGTTCATCTCCTCGAGGACGTTGGCCGCACGATCGGGGTCGAGCACCCCGAGGATCTCGACCTGATCCTTCTCGGGCAGCTCCTCGAGCACGTCGGCGAGACGTTCGTCGTCGAGCTCGGCAACGACCTCCATACGACGCTTCTGATTGAGGTCACGCAGGGCGTTGGCGAGGTCGACGGGGCGCATCTCGTCCATCGTGGCGAGCAGATGAGTTGCACCCTGGCCGGCTTCTTCGCCGCCGAGACCTTTGACCTCGTCCCATTCGAGTACCTGCTGGGCGCCACGTCGGCCGAACCGCTTGCCGCCGGCCTGCACGGCAATGTCGCTGATGTACCAGTCGCGGCGAGAGTCCTGCTCCATCGCGAGGTCGTAGACGGTCGCAGACGTACCGTCCGGAAGAGTCACGGTTCGGTCGAACAGTTCGTGGATCGCCAGCGTCTCCGTGCGTCGCTGCTCAAATCGGCGGACGTTGAGCACGCCAGTCGTGATGATCTGACCGGAATTGACCGAGGTGACGCGGGTGATCGGCAGGAAGACGCGGCGGCGACCCAGGACTTCGACGACGATGCCGAGCACTCTGGGACGCTGCCTGGCGGAGCGTACGGCGACCACCACATCGCGAAGCTTGCCGACCTGATCGCCTGCGGGGTCGAAAACTGCCTGACCCACGATTCGGGAAAGGAAGACGCGGCCTGGCGTTGTGCTCATGGCTGCACCTCCTCTTGAAAAGACACGCTAGGTCGGCGCCGGAATGATTCTTCTGCACCCAGCTGGCGCTCGCTCACGTCTGAACCTTACCGGCGCGTGGGTGCCGATCTGGCGCGGTTTGTGCGCGACTTGTTCGAGTCGTGGTCCACGCATACTGTGAAAGACCCCCGGCACTCAGGAGGCGCGATGAACACAGGTTGGGTACTGGTCGCCGATTCGGCGCAGGCACGCATCTTGGAGTACGACAAGCACAAGCTCGAACCATTCAAGGAGTTCGTCCATCCGGAGAGCAGGGAGCACGGCCAGGATCTCATTGGCAATCGGCCCAATCAGAACCAGCACAGCATGGAGAAGACCCGGAAGGGCGAGGAGCACCAGGGGCTGCGTGACGAAGAGTCCAGGAAGTTCGCCAAGCAGCTGAGCGACTACCTGTCGACGGCCCATGCACAGAACAAGTTTCGCAAGATCGTGCTGGTAGCCGATCCACGATTCCTCGGCATGTTGCGCCAGGAGCTGAGCAATCCCGTAGCCGGTTGTGTGGCATCGAGCATCGACAAGAACGTCGTACGCATGAACGCGAAGGAGCTCGCCACGCTCGTAGCGAAGGGCTGAGCCAAACCACTCGCGGGAAGGCGCGGCCACCATGCCAGACTTGTCTGATGGTGGAGTCTGTCGACGAGCACTTCTCTAGAGTCCTCCGCGAGAGGTCGGATCCGGAACGCCCGCCGAGCGGGATCGCCGATCCGACGGCGCTGCTGACGTACTTTGACGCCCAGCTGGAGAGCCGTCACCTCGACTTTGCGCTCCGCTGGCTGCAGACCCAGGGACACGCCTACTACACGATCGGCTCGGCCGGCCATGAGAGCAATGCTGCGGTTGCGATGGCACTGCGCCCCACCGATCCTGCACTGCTGCACTACCGCTCCGGCGGGTTTTTCTCGGCACGTGCTCGTCAGGTCGATGGAGCGACGCCGATCGAGGACGTGCTCAACAGCGCCACCGCATCGGTGCTCGACCCGATCTCCGGCGGTCGACACAAGGTGTTCGGCAGCGTCAGCCTGAATGTCATTCCGCAGACCTCGACAATCGGCTCCCACTTGCCCCGCGCATTTGGGCTCGCCTTCGCCCTCGGTCGTGCCGCGGATGCCGACATGACGCCGAACTGGCCACTCGACTCGGTCGTCGTGTGCAGCTTCGGTGACGCTTCCGCCAACCACTCCACGACTGTGGGTGCGCTCAACGCCTCGGCCTATTGCGCGCATCAGGGCGTACCGCTGCCGGTCTTGTATGTCTGCGAGGACAATGGCATCGGCATCAGCACCAAGTCGCCGGCTGGCTGGGTCGAGCGGTCACTCCAGTCGTTGCCTGCCATCGAGTACGCCGCTGCTGACGGTACGAAGCCGAGCGAGCTCCTGGCGACCGCGCAGCACCTGGCCGAGCTCGTACGTACGGAGCGACGGCCCGCAGTCCTGCACCTCAAGACA
Source organism: Aeromicrobium sp. (assembly GCF_036675695.1). Classification (GTDB taxonomy): domain Bacteria; phylum Actinomycetota; class Actinomycetes; order Propionibacteriales; family Nocardioidaceae; genus Aeromicrobium. The sequence continues at coordinate 9,175 of NZ_JAKFEL010000235.1, read as the reverse complement.
GTCCGATTCATGGGGCACGCCGGATCCGACGCTGAGATCGCCTATCGGACGACGCGCGAGATCGAGGACGAGTACGCGCTCGATCCGTTGCTCGCAACGGCCGACGAGCTCATCAGCGCCGGAGTGCTCAGCGCTGCCGATGCGCTGGCTCGCTACGAGGATGTCCGCGAAACGGTCATGGAACGCGCGAAGGGCATCTCCGGAGTACGACGTCTCGGATCGTCGCGGGCCATCACCGCGCCGATCACCGCCCGAGCAGGGGTGGTGGCTCCGACCGCTTCGATTGAGCGCAGGGCCATGGCATTCGGAGCCAAGCCGCCAGAGCTCGAGGGCGATCTGACGCTGGCTCAGACGATCAACGCAACGCTGAAGGATGCGCTCGCAGCGCGTCCTGAGGCTCTCGTCTTCGGTGAGGACGTCGCCAAGAAGGGCGGCGTCTACGGCGTCACCCGCGGTCTCCGCAAGTCGTTCGGTGCCACACAGGTGTTCGACACGTTGCTGGACGAGCAGACGATCCTTGGTACGGCTCTGGGTGCGGCCCTGGCTGGGTTCGTCCCGATCCCGGAGATTCAGTACCTCGCCTATCTCCACAACGCCGAGGACCAGCTCCGCGGCGAGGCGGCGACGCTGCGGTTTTTCTCAAACGGCCAGTACGCCAACGGTATGGTCGTACGCGTCGCCGGGCTCGCCTATCAAAAGGGCTTTGGCGGCCACTTCCACAACGACAACTCGCTGGCGGTGCTGCGTGACATCCCGGGCGTTGTGCTGGCCGTGCCGAGCCATCCCGGCAACGCCGCCGGGCTGTTCCGCGAGTGCCTCGACCTCGCCGCCGAAGGTCGAGTCTGCGTCTACCTCGAGCCCATCGCGCTCTATCACCGCCGTGACTTGCACGATGGCGACGGCGCGTGGCTCGCTCCGTATGCTCCACCCGAGGAGTGGGCTCAGGACACGACCTCAGCGCCGGGGCAGGTGCTGACGATCGGCGATGGCACCGACGTCCTCCTGGTGACATTTGGCAATGGCGTACCGATGAGCCTCCGCGCGTCGACCTCGCTCGCGGACGAGGGCATCAGCAGCACGGTGCTCGATCTGCAATGGCTGTCACCACTTCCTCGCGAAGAGCTGCTGCGTGTCGCCTCGGGGTTCGACCGCGTGATGGTCGTTGACGAAACCCGCGAGAGCGGTGGTGTGTCCGAATCCGTGATCACGGCCCTGATCGACGGGGGATACGACGGCACAGCTCGCCGCGTCACCAGCGTCGACAGCTTCATTCCTCTCGGGCCCGCCGCCGATCACGTACTTCTGTCAGAGACCGACATCGTCGGCGCCGTACGAGCGCTGGTCTTGGAAACGCCCTAGCCGAGGAAGCGCTCAACATAGGGCGCGAAGCGCGCCTGCAGGTCCGCTTCGTCGAGGCCGAACATATGTGCGCTGGTCTCGACGCGACCGAGGCGTCCGCGCTGGTGCTCGGCCAGGTAGTCGGCCATCGCGGCCCTTGCTTCGTCGGTGAGCTCTTCGCCGGCCAGGTCGTACACCTGGGCGGCCACGGCGAGGTCGTTGGACATGAAGTCGTCGAAGCGGACGTCGATTGATCGGTCGGCGGGGATCGCGTCACGGTCCCGTTCCACCGACTGGAGCATCAGGTCGAGGCGGTCGACCCAATAGTCGACGATCTCACCGGTGTTCACGGGTGAGCGGTGCATGCGCGCGGTGTAGCAGAGCATCGCAAGCATCGACAGCGTGACCGGCACTGGATCGCGATGGGTCACCACGACGGTCAGGCCGGGAAAGACGCGCTCCAGCACCGGTAGCTGCTCGAGGTGCTGTGGCGACTTGAGCAGCCAGCGGTGCCCGCCTCGCAGGAACTGAAGGGCCTGGAGCTGGAGTCGCAGGTGCTCGTAGTGGGGCGTCTGGTCGTGCTGTAGGTAGTAGTCGCGCCAGGCTGGCACGTGCCCCACCGTCTCCATCAACATCGAGGAGAGGTCGTTGAACAGCAGCTGGATCTCCTCGTGCACATGCTGGGTCGTCATCTCATGCATGAGCGGGAAATGCGGCATCGCCTGGTTCATGAACTCAACGGCCATGTCGGTGCGCGCCAGCCTCGGGTCCGGCTCGGCCCCCAGCTCGGCGGGCATCGGGAATGGCTCGAGACTCTCCCAGAAGCGCAGAACCCGGAACGTCGGCCCGGCCGCGAGCAGGTTGTGCAGGTGGGTGGTGCCAGTGCGGGGGAGGCCGGCGATCACGACTGGAGGCGCCAGATCGATGTCGCGGATCTGTGGGTGTCGTGCGAGCAGGTCGGTGAGCAATAGCCGGTTCTTGAGGGCTTGCAGGATCTGCATGTGGAAGTTGAGGATCCCGGGTCCGTGCAGTCCGTCGATATCGCGAAGCGCGCCGACGAAGATGTCGAGCCGCTCGCGATAGTCCTCCGGCCCGAAGTCATCCAGACCGGTCTCGGCACGTGCCTTGTCGTGCAGCACCCCGAGGTCGAGCGGGCAATCGACAGCCATTAGGTCCATGAAGCCGCGGATCTCGTTGACTTCCGCGGTGAACTGAGGAACCTCGAGATCGGTGATCGTGACGGTGTTGGCCATGTGCATTCCTGTCCCTATACGTTACGTTAGTTACGTAATGAAGCCACGCGTCATGAAACCACCAAATGGTCGTCCGCGCGACCCCCGGATTGATGAGGCCGTGCTGCGCGCCGCCGCCGACTTGGTCGTCGAGGTTGGGTATGCCGAGCTCACGATCGCGGCGATCGCTGATCGCGCCGGCACCAGCAAACCAGCGATCTACCGTCGCTGGCCGAGCAAGGCGCACCTGCTCCACGAGGCGGCGTTCCCGGCCGGGGAAGACCGGCTCGCGCTGCCTGACACAGGATCTCTGGTGGACGATCTCGCTGAGATGCTACGACGTACCGCCGCGGCTTTCGCTGACCCCGTCGCGCGAGCGATCACTCCCGGGTTGCTGGCTGAGTTTGCGGCCGACCCGCCGCTGCACCCGGCGCTGCTGGATCGGTTCGGTGGGTCGTGGAAGCTCTTCCACGACCGAATCGTGCTGGCCGCCGAACGAGATGAGGTCCGCGCCGACGTGGACCCGGACGTACTGATTGAGACGCTTGCTGGAGCCAGCCTGATGCGGCTCATCCTGGGCGGTGACCCACTCGATGAGCGTTGGGTCAGCGAGACCACCAACCTGATGATTAAGGGGATCGCCAGATGACCGAGACACCCACGCAGAAGCCCGTCCATGCCTCCACCATCGCTTGGGGCGAGCTGTTGGACACGCTGCGCGGCCTGGACGCGGCGTTCATCGAAGGCCCGCGGGCGGTCACCGACGACCGGCACATCGCCGACGGCTACCGGGCCCTAGCGACCACGCTTGGGGTCGCCCTCGACACCTACCTTTTCGCCGAGCCGAGCCGGCCCACATTCCTTGAAATCAACACGCCGCACCGTCGCGACCGGCGCTGGGGCGGTGACAACACAGACGCCTACTACAGAATGGCACCGATTGACCCCGAGCGCCGCTACCGGATCTGGGGCAACCGTGGCGACGCCGTCTACTTCGCATTGACCGGCTATAACGAGCCGTCGCCGGGCACGTGGTCCGACAAGGTCGTGCTTCACCTCAATGACTCCGACCTCGACATCGATGGCAATGGGGATTTCTCTTTCGAGGTCGGCCCGATAGCTGACGTCGCAGTGCTGGTGACCCGCGACTACCAGGTGGATCCACTCAGCGGCCGGCCGGTGACCTGGGAGATTGAGTGCCTTGATTCGCCAGATCCAATCCGGCACGGCGACGCTGAAACCGCCGCAGCGTTGCGGGCGAGCGCCGCCTGGCTGCGCACGATGTTCTTGATCATCCCGCTGACTGTGGGCGTACGCGGCGATGACGCCCACAACCTGGGCCACGAGATCGCGAACACCGCCAACACTTTCGGCGCGCCCTATCAGGTCCCAGACTCGAACTTCGGTTGGTCTGCGCGCGACGCGTGCTACTCGTTCGGCAGCTATGACCTCGCCGAGGACGAAGCTCTGGTCATCACGACCACCACGCCGCAGTGCCGCTTCTGGAGCATGGTGGTGTGGAACCAGTTCATGGCGACTCACAACGCTGCCGACGGCCGGAGCTCAGTCAACATCGGCAGTGCGGTGCCCAACGGCGACGGCTCGGTCACGATCGTCGTCGCTCGTCGGCAGGCCGCGCACCCCAACGCGGTGACGACCATGGGCTACCCCCGCGGCAACCTCGCCTTCCGATGGTTCCTCGCCGACCGCGTTCCTGACCCACCCAATGTTCGGCTCGTCAAACTCGTCGACGCCCCCAAAGCCGTCCACTGAGGCGGGCAACTCGCGTTCTTGTCACGAGCGCGAGAGGTGCGGCGACGTCCTCTTGATCGACGACGAGACGTCACCGGCGAGCGTGAACTTGCCGGTCGGAACCAGGCGTACGACGATCGACTCGCGACTCCAGCGCTCGATCGCATTGTCGGCGTCCACAATGTTGAGTCGTCCGGACTTCAACGCCTCGGTGACGGAGGTCCAGTGCTCGGAGTCGGGAGTGATGACCTCGACCCGCGCCTCGGCCTGAGCGACCAGCGCGCGCGATGCCTTGCTCCGCAGCGACAGCGTGACGGTCTGGTGCTTCTCGATGTTGGGGAGCGGTTGTTCGCCGCCACCGATGACTGCGCAGACGGCATCACCGACCCACTCGTGCCAGATGGCATGCGTGTGGTTGGCATACGCGACCCAGACCAGACCGGACTTCTTGGCGAGGTCAGCGATCAGGTCAGTTGGCTGCACAGGTCAACTGTAGAGCCGCGTCAGCGTACGGCGGCGGTCTTGGCGCCGCGAGACCTGCGGGTCTCGACTCGCATGGCAGGAGTCATCGCTGCTTCCTGCTCAGCGAGACGCTGTACGAATGCGCCGATCTCGTCGATCGCGGTACGGGCCTCGGGGAGCCACGACGCCGCAGCCTGGAACACGTGAATCTGGCGGTCCCACACCTGCAGGTCGCAGGGCACTCCGGCAGACACGAGACGGTTGGCCATCAGCTCGGCATCCGCCATGAGCACTTCGCGTGAGCCGATGTGGATCAGCGCTGGAGGCATGTCGCCGAGCGGCATGTCGACTGGGCACGTACGCGTGCCCTCGATCCCACGGCGGGTGTCCATACGCAGCGCCACGTCACTGAGCTTGGCGACGGCGTGCATTGGGAACAGCTGACAGCGGTTGGCGTTGCGGTGACCCTTCTTGCCGGTCGGGTCGAAGTCGAGCAGCGGCGAGATCGCGACGACGCCCGCCGGACGGCCCCAGCCTCGGTCCATGACGACTCGCGCGACGCTGAACGCGAGGTAGCCGCCGGCGGAGTCGCCGGCGATCGTGATGTTCTCTGGCTTGTAGCCCTGATCCATCAGCCAGCGGAATCCTTCGACGCCATCGGCGATCGACTCGGTGATCGGCTCGTAGGGCATCTGGCGGTAGCCGACGTTGAGCACCGGCTGGTCGGATGCATACGAGATGCGGGAGACGAGGCGACGGTGGGTGTTGAGACCACACGTCAGGAAAGCGCCGCCGTGGAAGTAGAGGATGGCTCCGGGATTGCCGTGTGCGACGTCCTCGACACCCTTGGCCTGGAGCCACTCGCTCTTGCAGTCGCTCAGCTCGACGGTGCGCCATTTCGTACCGGCGTGGACCGGGAGTAGGCGAGCAATATGGTCGACGGCATTGGGAGGGAACAAATCGAATGGCAGCCGCGCCCACAAGCCAAGCAGTGGGCGGATGGTGTGGCGTACGCCGAACCCGAGGGCGCGTGACTGAACACTTGCTCCCCGGAAGAACTGCGGTTCGGCTGCCAGACTCAGGTGTGCCATGCCTATGTGTTCCCTTCGACAGCTGCTGTTAACCAAAGGTTTACGCGGTGTGACTTGCGCCACCTGCGATCGTTAGCGTACTGCGAGTATCTTTCATTTCGCGGGAGGATCAACAAATGTCGTTTATGCCACCGACCGACTCGATGTTTTTGCTGGCCGAGTCGCGCGAGCATCCGATGCATGTCGGTGGTCTCCAACTGTTCGTGCCGCCAGACGATGCAGGCCCGGAATTTGCTCGAGACCTGCTCGATTCGTTCCGTGGAACGGACAATGTCTCGGCCCTGTTCCGCAAGCGACCAGCCGAACCCGTCGGCTCGCTCGGCAACACCTGGTGGTCGGTCGACGAGACGATCGACTACGACTACCACGTACGACACTCGGCAGTTCCGCAACCGGGTCGTATCCGTGAGCTGCTGCAGCTGACCTCGCGCTGGCACGGGGCACTGCTCGACCGGCACCGCCCGTTGTGGGAGGCCCATCTGGTCGAGGGCCTCGCCGACGGACGTATCGCGGTCTACAGCAAGATCCACCACTCGATGGTCGACGGCGTCTCTGCGCTCAAGTTGATGCAGCGCTCCCTGAGCACGGATCCCAAGGCACAGGACTGTATTCCGCCGTGGAGCCTCCCTCCTCGTACGCGCGCAGGCGGTGGCGAAGGCAAGAGCTTCGATCCGTGGGGCGTTCTCCGTACTGCAGGAGGAGTTGCGGGCGAGCTTGCCGGACTGGTGCCGACGGGCGTCAAGATCGCCAATCAAGTCTTCCGCGACGGCGACATCACCCTGCCCCGCGCTCCCAAGACGATGCTCAACGGCCAGGTCGGTGGAGCGCGTCGCTTCGCCGCGCAGTCGTGGGCGCTCGAGCGGATCCAGGGTGTCGCGAAGCAGTCCGGTACGACGCTCAACGACGTCGTGCTCGCCATGGTGTCGGGTGCGCTGCGCGAATACCTGCTCGAGCAGAACGCGTTGCCGGCCGAGCCGATGCTCGCGATGGTCCCGGTGTCTCTCGCGCTTCGGGCGGAGTCCGCTGGCAAGGAGGCCGGCGACGGCAACGCGGTCGGCGCGATCATCGTCAACCTCGCCACGGATCGCCAGCACGGTCCGACCCGCCTCGAGGAGATAGCGTCGTCGTCGCGTCAGGCCAAGAAGATCATGGGTGACCTCACGCCGTTGCAGATCCTGGCGCTGTCCGCAGCGCAGGTGCTGCCGCTGGCCATGACGCCGATCCCGGGATTCGTGAAGTACGCGCATCCACCGTTCAACGTGATCGTGTCGAATGTCCCCGGCCCGACCGAGGAGATGTACTTCAACGGCGCTCGGCTCGACGGCATGTACCCCGTATCGATCGTCCTCGACGGTCAGGCGCTCAACATCACGCTGACCAGCCGCAAGGGCTTCCTCGACTTCGGACTCATCGGCTGCCGCAAGTCAGTCCCTCATCTGCAACGACTACTCACGCATCTCGAGTCGTCCCTCAAAGAGCTCGAGGCGGCCTGGGGTTGATCGTTGCAGCTTGCTGCAACGACTGCTCACACACCTTGAGTCGTCGCTCGAGGAACTCGAGAAGGCCTGGGGCTAGCTACTCGGCCGGAGCCTTGGCCCAGCGGTTGGCCAGGAGCTGGTGGCTCGGGGTGTCCTCGAGTGACTCCATCGACTCGTAGATGCGCTGGTACGACGTCTCGGCGATGCGCCATTGCCCGTCCTCGCGGCGGTAGCGGTCGCGGTAGTAGCCAGCGCCGCGGATCAGCACCTTGAAGTCAGTGGCCATCACGGTGTCTTCGAAGCCCCACGACGCCTCGGCAGTGTCGCCGTCGATGTCGATCTCGGGGTGGTGGGCGAAGTGTGCGGTGATGATGTCGTTGCCGAGCTTCTCGCTCATGAATCCGACGATCGCGTCACGACCCTCGAGCGCGTCGAGCTCGCCGTACACCTTGGTGCCGTAGCGGCCGATGGCGTCGTCGGTGAACGTGTCACCGAACTCGTCCCAGAGCTTCAGGTCAAGCGACCGGAAGTAGCGGTACTTGAGGCGGCGGATTTCTTCGAGTGATTCCAGGTCCATGCCCGAAGCATCGCAGCGCGACTGCCTCCGCACAAGAACCTGTTCTAGTTTTGCTGCAGCGTTGATGCCGGGAATAGACGGCATACGCAACGCGGCACACTGTCTGGGTGAATGCGTTCCTCGCCATTGTCGCGATCCTTGGCGTGTCTGCCTCGGGACCGCTGATGGCCGGGGCGATCGCTCCAGCGTTGGCCATCGGGTTCTGGCGCAACGCGCTGGGGACGCTCGTGGTCGCGCCTTTCGCCGCTCGTACGATTCGGCGCGAGCTCGGCCTGTTGGGTCGATCTGGATGGCGGGACGTCGCAATCGCCGGTCTCATGTTGGCTCTGCACTTCGCCACCTGGATCACGGCGCTCAAGATGACGTCGGTGGCCGCGGCAACCGCGATGGTGAGCATGCAGGTCGTGTTCGTCGTGGTGATCGATCGATTGCGCGGCGAACCCTCCACTGCCGCCGTGATCGCAGGCGTGTCGATCGCGGTCGCAGGAGTGCTCGTCATCACCGGCGTCGACTTCTCGCTCTCGGCCCGGGCACTGTCTGGCGACCTCCTGGCTTTGCTCGGTGGGCTCACCGCCGCGATCTATCTGATGGCGGGCAGTCGCGTACGCGAGCGCGTGAGCACGACGTCGTACACCGTGGTTTGCTACGGCATCTGCGCCGTGCTGCTGCTCGCCGGATGCCTGGTGGCGGAGGTCGAGATGGTCGACTTCTCTCGCAACACCTGGCTCGCGATCATCGGTGTGACGATCTGCGCCCAGCTGCTGGGGCACTCGGTGCTCAACCACCTACTGGCTGTCATGAGCCCGGCACTCATCTCGCTGCTGCTTCTCCTCGAGGTGCCGGGTGCGGCGATCCTCGCAGGAATCTTCCTCGACCAGACGCCGCCAATCGGCGTGTACGTCGGTCTGGCGCTCATCCTCGGGGGGTTGGTCCTCGTCGTGCTCCGCCGCCCCGCGCCCTCGGTCGTCCTTGCGGAGTAGTTTGGTGGTCAAGGTCACCCACCGCAGGACAGGCCAACGTAGTTACTTCTCGGTAGAGTCGATGGGTCAGTCGCCCGAGTTACAGGAGCAATTCACATGGGACGTCTCGCCACCACCGAGGGCCTCACCGAGGAGCAGCAAGAGATCCTCAAGGTCGTGCATGACTTCGTCGAGGCGAAGATCATTCCGGTTGCCCAGGAGCTGGAGCAAGCCGACGAATACCCGACCGAGATCATCGAAGGGCTCAAGGAGCTCGGCGTCTTCG